>JADJSV010000016.1 GCA_016711505.1 Bacteroidota bacterium
TATATTCAAAACTATATCTTCATCGCTTTCCCAACCGTAAAATCTTGTCAATGTCTTCGAGATCTATATTCCATATTGCACCAGAAAGAGTTCGTCAATATGAGGCTTTAGTCTCTTTAACTGAACTTTTGTTTTAACAGAAGTTTTGAATACAAAAATCATTTTTCTGAGAATCTACTTAACAATTTTTCCAGGTTTTCCAACGTTGCTGTAAATCCTAGTCTGAATCCATCCAACAATTTTTCCATACGATCAAACGATTCATTATAAATTACAATGGTCACTTTAGTAACTCCGTTTTGTTCACTGAAAGTATAATCCCATTCTGATCCCGGCAATTCCGGATTTTCATCTTTATCGGAAAAAGCATTATGCAATTTAAAATTAGTTTTAGGACTAATGGATGTGTATTCCTGAATGGCCCATCGTTCCTGACCATCCGGACTTACCATGGCATAAAATCTTTTTCCACCAACTTCAAAATTCATATACTTTCTTCGCGACAAACGGTGCAGGCGCCAACCACTGATCAAGAATTTTTTTTGTAAATGCATCCCAAACTAAAGAAAGTTCAGCTGCAAATTCTCTCGTAATAAATACCGTTTTTGCTGTCTTGTCAACGGTAAAATCAAATAACAAATCGTTTTCATTTTTTATTTTTTTTAATGGTTGATAATACTTTGTCGAGTTGAGTAAATTGTATTTCCCAGCTTTTCCTGAATTGTGATATCCAGTTGTCAAACTCCTGCATTTTTTTCGGATTAAAGTGATAATAAATTTCTCTCCCCGAGTGTTCAGGTTTGATCAACTCACATTCTTGTAACACTTTAATATGTGTTTCGAAACTGCTTGCCGGCTCATATCGAATTTTCAGCCATTGCATTTGGCGTTAATGCCTGAATAGCAATTAACGTTAAAATAGCTCTGCGCGTAGGATCGGCTATGGCTTGGAAAAGGTCTTGTTTCATTTCTATCAGTTAAATATGCAACTGTCAGGTTGCAAATATATATGCAACTTTTGAGTTGCGCAAATTTATTTTAACTAATTTTCCCTTGAAAACCGCAATTTCTACCGCCAAAAAACTAAAAATAGCATGTATTTTGTTTAATCCGGTTTACTGACCAAATATATTTGTACATCTCCTGCCCATTTTGTAATTTACTTTCACTAACCCTTAATACCCAACAGTTATGAAAAAAACAAATTACTTTTATTATCGGAGCATTGCTGATTTTCACATCGCAATTGTTTCACAGATCGATGTAAAACAATCGATATGGCTAAAGTCAATCGAGCAAAGGTTGATGGCAAACTTAACGGATCTGAAAGTATGTTAATTTTGATGCCCGGGAAAAGTCAAGCCAGGATTTCTCCAAATCTGACAATTCCAAATTCAGTGAACACTGCAAGCGGTTGCGCATGTTGGATCCCACGTGACTCAAGCTGGCAAGTTGCGCAGTTCGACGGATCAGGTGGTAGTGGGTGGTCCCGGCTTACCTCCCGATTATAGAAATGATGACTGGTCAACAACACAGATCACTGTTCCATTTCCATTTTGCTTTTACGGACAGCAGGTAAATTTTATGTACATCAACAATAACGGAAATGTATCGATCAATAATCCATACGCAACATTACGTGCGAATTCGTTTCCGATCCAACCTATACAATGATTGCACCTTTCTGGGCCGATGATACACGTGGTGCCTACAAGTGGAATTGTATATTATCAACCTTACTCTACGCATTTAATTGTTCAATGGGAAAATGTCGGTTATTTTAATTCACTGATGACCTTGGAAATACTTTTCAATTGATCATTACAGATGGTTTCGATCCATTATTACCTCCCGGATCAAACGTTTCATTTTGTTACCAGGACATGCAATGGACAACAGGTGATGCTTCACAAGGTGCAGGTGGATTTGGCGGAGTACCTGCAACTGTTGGTGTAAATAGTGGAAATGGAACTGACTATATTCAAATTGGTTTGTTTGACCAGGCAGGTTCTCAGTACGATGGACCATTTGCAAACAACGATGGTATAGATGCTCTCGATAATCAATCATTCATTTTTAATGTTTGTCAAAGCGGGAAGTAATGTTCCACCAATTTTGAATTCTTCACAGGCGTGTGATACTTTGACCGTTTGTGAAGGTGATACTTTATTAATTGAAGGTTCATTCTTATCTCCTGAGCAAGGACAAATTACAACAGTCACTACATCAACTACGATGAGTGGTGTTACCGTTACTTCATTGCCCGGAAATACTTCTACATTTACTGTTCAGGTAGTTGGTCAGGCTTCTAACATTGGATTGAATCAACTGATGATCATTGCTACTGATGATGGAACACCGGCACAAGCATCGCAATTGCCAGTTGTAGTTAATGTGACACCGGGGCTGTACCACAAATTGCTACTACAAACGTAAGTTGCAATGGCGGACACAATGGTTCTGTTCACATGAACGTTGGCGGTACAGGTCCTTTTGAAATAATGTGGATGCCGGGAGAACGAACAACTCCTAATCTTACCCATCTTACAGCAGGAACATATAGTGTGAATGTGATCAGTCCAACTGGTTGCTCATCTTACCAATACATAACTATTACAGAACCTCCTGCTTAGCTGGACAACAACATCAACAAATGCAGACTGTTCCGGACAACCGGGAAGTGCTGTTTTGTACTGTGCCGATTGGGAACCGCTCCATATACTTATAGCTGGAATACGACTCCTGTTCAAAATACAAGTTCAATCACCAATCTTACAGCAGGAACTTATGTTGTAACAGTAAGAGATGCTAATAATTGTAACGCCTCCAATTCAGTTGAAATTTCCAAGTACAGTCGGATTTACTACAGCATGAGCACAACAGCGCAACTTGTCAGGCGTCGGATGAGTACTGCAAGTGTACAGATCACAGGTGGAAGCGGAAACTTCTCATATGTATGGGTTCCTTCTGTGAGCACAGGTGCTAATGCTACGGATTAACTGCAGGTGTTTATTCAGTTACAGTAACAGACAATGTTGACGGATGCCAGCAAACACTTTCAGGAACTGTGCAATACAGCAGGAATCGTTGCGAAGTATAGTTTCATCAAGCAATGCAACTTGTCAGAATGGTGAAGATGGAAGTGCTACAGCAAGCGGTTCAGGTGGAACCCTACCGTATTCATACTTATGGATGCCGGGTGGTGCAACAACTGCAAGTGTAAACAACCTTTCACCGGGCACATACACAGTTGAAGTTTTGACTATGTCGGATGTCCTGATTATGAACAATCGTAATAGGTTTTGAATTCGGCTTCACCTGTAGTTGAGTTAGGCGCTGATACAACAATTTGCGCAGGATCTACTCTAACGCTCGATGCAGGTTCAGGGTATCAATATTCTGGTCAGATAACTCAACAAATCAAACACTAACCGTTTCTTACTGACGGAGTTTACTCTGTGTTGATTACAGACGGAAATTCACGCGAAGCATTTGATGCCATTGTTATTACTACAACACCATGTAATCCGAACAGAAATACATCACAGCCAATCCGGAATGTTGGTATATATCCAAATCCTAGTACTGGTATGATCGATATCAATTTCGGAAATGAAACTCCGGGAGTTGTTGAAATAAACATTATTGATGCATTTGGAAAAACGCATTTTGTATCACAGGAAAATCTAAAATCAAATGACACTCGCAAACTTAACCTGAAAGATCTTTCTTCAGGAATTTATTTTGTTAAAATATCATTTGGAAATGAAAGTCAGACGATTCGACTGATAAAAAAGTGTAATAATACTTTTTCTCTGTAAAGAAGAGAATTAAACAAACGGGCTATTGTTGATAAGATCAATTATAGCCCGTTTTATTTTCAATTAAGGGCACGATGTATTAAGTGATTTTTTTTAACATAAGTTCAGTAAAATTTATCGCAAGAACACATTATTATAATCGCCCGATTTTTGCACTTGTGCTGAAACCTTGGTGAACTCGAATGTCTGGTTTAAAATCTATCTCTTTTATTTCGAAAGATTTCATTTATTATAATTGGCTAAATTAAATATTTAGTCAGTCTGTAATAATTATTTTATTTGTTGCAATTATTTTATTGTCTTGTGTTAACTTAAAATATACAAACCACTTGAAAGTTCATTTCTACTAAATACGATATTTCTCCACTGATGTTTTCAATTTGGGCCACAGTTTGGCCGAAACAATTTTCTACGGTTAGTCTTGCATTATATAAATGCTGGTCAGATATCAGAACAGTCCGAACAGAAAACGGATTAGGTGAAAATGTAACATTTAAATTTCTGTTGTAAGAAGTTACATTAATATTCAAGTTACAAGTCGGACCTGACGTTGGATAAACTGCTGTATCATTTAAACTGTAACAAGTAAGTGAGTGTCCACACTCAAGTATAACTGAAATAGGTTCAACCAAGCCATTTGTACTGCCAATCCCTTCAATAAGAAATTGAGCTGTATTGTTTCCGGTCAGTGCATAACGTTTGAGATAGCCATGAGGAGTATTAATACTATCTATACCTGAAACATAAATATCACTTTGAGGGTTGTTATATGTGACAGGTAATGTATCACCTACTGAAAGATCAAAATCAAACAACAGATATTCATTTGCATCATTGAGTTGTCTCAGAAAAATCTGCTGTCCGCTTGATCGAATAAAAAGGCGGGTAATGTCAATGTACCAGAAGGAGCCTGAACAATCCGGAGGTGGCGCTGTCCACCAGTAATAATAGCCTTGCCCTTTCTTATATACTTGCTTGTAAGCATATGAATTAATAAGAGTATCTCCATTTAAGTAATAATTCTTCGACTCTTCCCGTATACAAGGTGCAGGCACTGCGCAGGAACTTAGAATTTGCCATACAGGATTATTTTGAAATATAGATTAGGCTGCGCCTTTGTATAAGTCAAAATGAGAAATAGTATAGTATTTATTAAAGCAAATTTCATCTAAACATTATCTAGGATTAAAACAAGCCTGCGAGCTGTAATTCGAAGATATAACTTTTATGGTTAACTCCAAGCGGTGTGTTGATTTCTCATTTTTACAATAATACCGCTTGTATTTCCCTTTCGATATTCCGGATTATCAGTCATTCCATTGTGACCTTGACCATCAAGTGTGATCAATTTATCTTCGGGCTTAAATTCCTTTTCCAGTTTTAACGATGATCCGTAATATATCACCTCATCCTGATTTCCATGAAATATAACAATTGGCATTTTGCAATCTTTTATAAACTCATTTGTTTTAAATTTATATTTTAAAATAAAGGTTGGAATAATTGGAAATGTATGCGACATCAAGTCTGTTAAGTTATAATAAGGTGCCTGAAGAATCAGTAATTTAGGTTTATTAGTAGATGCTAAATAAGCAGCAAGCCCCGATCCTATTGAATAACCCAAAACTACAATCTTGTCTTCGCTATACTTTTTCTTCATTGCATCGTAAACCAATTGCAGGTCTGCGAAAAGTTGCTTTTGACTATTAATTGAACCATCGCTCTTGCCATACCCTCTATAGTCTAATATGAAAACATCGTAATTCAGATCTGTATAGGTCTTAGCGACACTACCCCAATTACCTAATGAACCTGCATTGCCATGGAGATAAAAAATCAAACCTTTAGAACTATCAGACTTAAATAATAAACCATTAAGCAGGACATTATCATTCGTTTTGATATTAATTTCTTCAAATTCTGATCAAAACTAAACTGATATTCCTTGTTTAATTTTTTGAGGAAAGAAAATCAGCTTTTCCTGAAAGAAAATAAAATTCTACATACAACCAGATATAGAATTAAGAGAACATTAAGTGTTTTAAATAAAATTTTTTCATCGCAAAATTAAAATTCGCTCCAATAATTATTTTGTTTCGTTAACGCCATATTGTATTGCCTCTTTCAGAACTTCAATGTTAATATCCTTAAGCGTTTTGAATTTAATACAATACCCGGTAACACTTGCTCTTGCCAAGATCTTTCCATAAGTCTTAGACAAGTACGACTTATCCTCAAGGCCAAGTATGTAAACAGAGATCCCTGTTGTGTTTGCACTCAAACCAATTTGGTAAAACTTTGGTTTTTCCTCCGGCATATTTCATAGTTTGAAGCCCGTATCCAATATTGGGATTCGATACAATTTTATTCTCACTATTTTTCCCGTCCAGAAACCATAACTTACAAGCCGGCATCAATTTCAGAATGATTTGGGTGTAATTCCTGCATATCGTTTTTCTTCGCTTCGGGTTGACTTGAGATATAGTCCTTGATTTGTTCTTTATATTCATCTGATCACTTAATTAGCAATTTTTCTTGCACTAATTTTTGAAAACATACTTTTCGAAAATGTAAGATAAATGTAATTCAAACTTCCTTTCTTAGAATTAGTAGTACTTACAACTATATCGTAAAAGTATTTTTTACTCCTGCTTGCTGAATGATACTGTGAACTATCAGATATTTTAGCAATGGTACACCAAATTTCAATCAGATGATTCGGTTCGCAAAGCCCATTAACCTTTACCTCAATTCATAAAATATTCATCAGCCTGCTTTGAATATTTTATTGAATGTGAGACCTCAGGAGGTTGACAACCACCAGAACTTGTAACCACTCCTAATAAAGTAAACGCAGAAAAATCAATACCTGAACGTCCACCAATTATCTTTCGAAATTCTTTCTCTGAATTAATTACATAATGCCAATCGCCATAGAGTCTTCCATGTCTAAGTTCAACTTGGTTACATGTAACTTCATTTAACGTATCATTTCCACCTATTGAAAATGAAAATTCGGAAATCGCCAAACAAATTAATTAACAGGAGGAGTGTTTTCATTAAATTTCTTAAGTTAACTGGTTCTCCGCATCACTTTTGTTCCGGATCTTGAACTACTATTTTCGATCCATTTAAAAAAAATAATGTTTAAGTTTGAGCGGGCAAATTACAAAATATTATTTCAAGTTAGAGCTATAATTCGAAAGTTACTTGAATCCATGCCTTTTCTGCAAAGAAAAGTTCATTTCATTTAAAACGAAAATTAAGTAGATAAATCAGAGATTATGGCGTGTGATTTTTTGCATTATTAGATGATATTTCAGCATTGGTAAAAGTAAGCGCAGCCAGTCTGGATGATGTACCTACTCAGGCGCCAAGACCACAGGAAAAGTTTCAAGCATTGTCATTGACGATACAGCGGTTACTCCAAAGTATGTAGTGGGCCTTGATCCATCCCGCGAACTTTCTATCATTTATAAAATTGCCAAAAATCACTGATAAATAAATTACTTATTCTAAGCCCGGCAGCTTTGGTGCTTGGATACTTTGCAGCCTGGGCAATTACTCCTGTTCTAATGTTAGGCGGAGCATATTTATGTTTTGAAGGTAATGAAAAGGTACATTCTATGTTCAGTAGACATGATAATGCAAATGTTAATATTGAAGAGATAAAAGCTATTACACCAGAAGAGCTGGAGAAAGAACGAGTTACCAGTGCTGTTCGTACAGATATTATCTTGTCAGCGGAAATCATGGCAATTGCATATAGCCAGGTTGCGGGCAGCCCTATATTAAACCAGATAGTGGTGATGTTAGCAGTAGCTGTTTTTATTACAATTGCAGTCTATGGACTTGTTGGCTTTATTGTAAAACTGGATGATATAGGAGTACACTTAGCTCAGGAAAAATATCACAACTTTACCCGGAGATTCGGTCGAGGTATTGTAAAATCTATGCCGCATATTTTAAGTGTCTTAAGCGTTGTCGGTACTGCTGCCATGCTTTGGGTAGGTGCAGAGATCATCGCGCATGGCATTCCGTTTACAAATCATTTACTTCACGATCTTGAAACCAAATTATCTGCAATGCCTGTTGTAGCCTGGTTTGCTAAGGCAGTTGCTTGTGCTATTGCCGGATTGATCTTAGGTTTTGTTGTGGAGAAAATTGTTTTGCTTGTGAAGAAAGTTTTTAAAAGCAAAAGTAAAACCGAATATTGAGGACTATCCTTTTCACACTTATGTCCCATGATCAATTGATCTGTATCACTTTTTTTCTGTTATGCGCAGTTTCGTTGCATACGTGATGCTATTCCCAATCATTCCACCACTACCTTTCCTTGCTTAATTTCACCTTCTTTTGACATCACCCGAATAAAATAAACTCCTGATGAGTATTGACTCAAATCAATCTCGGTTGTACAACAACTTATCTGATGTGAATAAATTATTTGCCCAAGTGTATTGAATATCTCCAATGTTTTAATTTCTGCATCACCACTATTAATCGTAAATATTCCTTTATTTGGATTTGGGTAAATGGATAAATACAATTCCCTAATACAAATTTGAGTGCAAAATTTTGTTTCTGAAAATGTTTTCAGGCTTGATACTACTCCTGGATTTGTTGAAATCCCATAGGGAGTTGTTGTATAGGAGGGATTCGACAAATAATAAACACCTTCCTGGCTTATTGGAAACCATGAAGTATCCCTACAATTAGAATTTCCAATAGAATCAGTTTTCACAAAAAGTATATTTATGCTATCAGGTTGTACACCGTTTAAATAAGTATAACCAACAAGAGCATATCCCCCATCTTGTGACTGTATGACTGATGAAGATTTATCATTCCAAATATCACCGTATGTTTTAGCCCATTCAAAATTTCCTACTGAATCAGTTTTTAATAAGAATGCGTCATTTGCACCAAAGCCATAACTGTTTGTGCTTCCTGTAATAGCATACCCCTTGTCTGACGTTTGGATTACATCCTCACCTGCTTCTAAAAATGTATTACCGTAAGTTTTAAACCAAAGGGGATTTCCTGCACTGTCTGTTTTTAACAAAAAAATATCTTGATCAGCACCAATAGCATTTAGGTAAGTATGACCGGTAACAATAAATCCATTATCACTTGTATGCACCATTTTGTTGGCTATCATCGACATATTACCATCATTCGTAGAAAAATCTTTTGCCCAAATAAAATTTCCATATTGGTCTAACTTAATAAGTGAGAAAAATATGACTGTGATGCCGATCGTAATATAATTAATCCACTATCACTACATTGGTAAATTGATTTTATCAAGGTTTGAAAGTAGGCGGGAGAAATTAAATACGACCAGATAATATTTCCAGATGAATCTGTTCTGTAAATTGCAGGACCTGTAAATTGTCTGGCAGTTCCTCCCAAAATAAATCCATTACTTATTTTTTGTATACAATATAACTCATCATATTCAACGGCAGTTCCATAAGTAGTTGTTTGCTTAACATTACCTAAAGAATCAGTTGTTATAAATATTCCATCTGAATGACCTGTTCCAAAACTCCAGGTACTACCAACAAGAGAAAATCCGCCATCCTGATTTGAAATCATATCATAAGGTATATCGCTGTTTACACCAAAGAAATCTTTAACCCATTTGATGCTCCCATCGCTAGCCATGTTCATTAAAAAGATATTTCCCGGCACCAAAACCTTGAGGACACCGGTTATGAAAAAGTCGCCGTTATTATTTTGAATGATTTTAGAAGCATAATCCACATAATGAGTACCATAGTTTTTTTGAAATGTCAACTGCGCAGTCAATTCTTTTGCTACGAATACCAAGAAAAATAGTATTAAGCTGTGCCTTTTCTTCATAGAGTTAAAATTGCCATAATGTATTGCCACTAACCAAAGGTGGAATTTAGGAAAACGATTGATTGTAAAACCTCAATAATTTTTTCAAATTAATTGTCCTAAATACAAGTATATCAATTTTTACTGAATTCCTGAATAATTTGCCCTAATTTTATAATGCGATTCCGAAACCATGGTGCTTAATTTTTCTCCCGCAGATCTCGCAGATTCCGCAGATTCATCGCAGATTTTTGTTGTCTTTGAGTGTGCCTTTGTGAATTGTAAAAATCGGCGGGATCCTTGGGAAATAAACAGCGCTTAAAAATTTCCCACAGATTTTCGCAGATAAAGGCGCAGATAAGGCGCAGATCGGTGATGGGTTTACAAAGACTTTACGCATATGATAAGTATTATTAATTAAAATCAGATTTTGTGATTTGCTTAGCTGATAAAATTATTGGCGCGTTTAATTAAAACTCTTTAATTACTTTCCACAAGATCTGCGTTGGGGTTTCCGGAGACTGCGGAAATTTTTTTTGAAAAATTCCCGACTATATTAGGATGAAAATTGAAAAATGAGGAATCCGGAACTACTACGGCATTACAATGTTTCACTGGTGTTTTAAAATTGATTTCTTGATTTTTATTTATAAAAGATGAAAGGATATTACGTTATCATGTGCGACCTCTTCGAGGTCGGGTTCGTCTGGGCTTTTTCCTTTCTACAAATATGCGACCTCTTCGAGGTCGGCACTTGTGAAGAAGGTTGCCAATTTGATAGTGGTTACTCTTCAAAAATGTTTTTGAAAAAAAAATTAATTTGATTCGTTTAGAAGTAAAATAAAATCTGCGGCTATTCTGCGTTGTCTGTGTCTTCTGCGGGAAATAAATAATGCTTAAAATATTTCCCGCAGATTTTCGCAGAAGACGCAGAAAATCCGCAGAGATTCCTGCGGAATGGAATATCAATACTTCATTCAACAAAATTAATCTGCGGCTATTCTGCGGGATCTGCGGGATCTGCGGGAAATTATTTTTTTTGAAAAATTTCCCGCAGATCTCCGATAGCTATTGGGATGAAAATTGAAAAATGAGGAATCCGGAACTACTACGGCATTACAATGTTTCACTGGTGTTTTAAAATTGATTTCTTGATTTTATTTATAAAAGATGAAAGGATATTACGTTATCATGTGCGACCTCTTCGAGGTCGGGTTCGTCAGGGCTTTTCCCTTTCTACAAATATGCGACCTCTTCGAGGTCGGCACTTGTGAAGAAGGTTGCCAATTTGATAGTGGTTACTCTTCAAAAATGTTTTTGAAAAAAAAATTAATTTGATTCGTTTAGAAGTAAAATAAAATCTGCGGCTATTCTGCATTGTCTGTGTCTTCTGCAGGAAATAAATAATGCTTAAAATATTTCCCGCATTTTCGCAGAAGGCGCAGAAAATCCGCAGAGATTCCTGCGGAATGGAATATCAATACTCCATTCAACAAAATTAATCTGCGATGAATCTGCGGAATCTGCGGGATCTGCGGGAAAAAAAATGGCGCTTAATTTTCTCCCGCAGATCTCGCAGATTCCTGAATTCACGCGGTGTTGTCTTTGAGTGTGCCTTTGTGAATTGTAAAAATCGGCGGGATCCTTGGGAAATAAACACCGGTATTTATTTCCCGCAGAGTTTCGCAGAGTTATCGCAGATAGTTATTGGATGGTTCATTGTAAAAGTATCCGCTTTACTGCCACCATATCTTAAACCCTTAAAACAAATTCCCAAAACTACATCCCCTTCAACTCCACCTTCTCCATACTCTCTACCATGATACTGCAAAAACCAAACTCTTCGTCTACTCTACCTCTTACCAGATAACAACCTCTTCCGCGGAATGGATACTGATCGGTGACTTTCGGGAAATGGGTGGTGTCGAAAAAATATCCGTTGCGGTCGAGGAAAGTGCCGAACATCATCATCTCCCGCTTCACTGTAGTTGTGTACTTGATCGTAACCATATAACCGATGATCTCGAATCTCTTTCCGATAAATTTCGGGAGATCGGATGCGAGCGTATTTACTTTCATCTCTTCTTTCAAAAGTTCAAAAGGTGAACGTAATGCAAAACCCAGCAACTCAATTTCATCAAAGGCATCGTCAAGTGGTTTTTGATCCAGCGCCGGAAGAGTGTAGGTCTTCACTCCGGTCTCAAACAACTCTTGCCGTACTTCTGTTTTGCGCTCACGACCAAGGATCATGTGGATGTCCCACAACAATTGCTTCTTCGTACGACCGGTAAAACGAAACGCTCCGATGCGAATGAGAATTCGTAATTGTTCGATTTCAATCGAAACACGCTTTGTAAAATCTTCCAGACTTTTATAATCACCATGCTCGTTTCGTTCGCTCACAATTTTATTGCCGACAGTTTTTTCCAGTCCTGCGAGATGAATGAAGCCCAGATAAATATCATCGGCCACAATGGATGTAACATACTCACTACTGTTAATACACGGCGGATGAATCGTCGCGCCACACATTCGAGCTTCGTGAACATAAAATTCTGTTTTGTAAAATCCGCCGAAGTTGTTGATCACTCCTACCATGAACTCCTTCGGATAATATGCCTTCAGATACAAACTCTGAAAAACTTTCAACCGCATACGATGCTGAATGTCCTTTCGAAAAAGAATAACCTGCAAAACTTTCGATCTGCCGCCACACTTCTGATATGATTTCCTCCGGATATCCTTTCTTCCTGCAACTCTCGAAATAATTATTCTGAATCTTTGCAAACTCCGTACGCGAACGGAATTTCCCCGACATACCACGACGAAGTACATCAGCTTCAGAAAGCGAAAGTCCTGCGAAATGATGCGCGACCTTGATCACATCTTCCTGGTATACCATGATGCCATACGTTTCCTGCATCAACTCTTCCATCACCGGATGAATGTACACACGCTTCTCAGGATGATGCGTGCGCACTATATATTCGCGCATCATTCCCGACTTCGCAACACCGGGACGAATGATGGAACTTGCAGCAACTAACTGTATGTACGTATCTACTGCCAGTTTTTTCAGCAACATGCGCATAGCAGGTGATTCAACATAAAAACATCCCATGCATCTGCCTGTGCGAATGAGTTCTTTCACACGCTTGTCTTCTTTGAATTCTTTGATGGCGTGAATGTCTATCGTCAACCCATAATTTTTTTTGACAATGTCGACTGTATCTTTTATGTGACCAAGTCCGCGCTGACTGAGAATATCAAGTTTGTATAATCCGAGATCCTCCGCTTCGAGCATACTGAACTGCGTTGTCGGATAACCTTTCGGCGGCATGATGGTAGCTGTGTACCAACTCAACGGTTTTTCGGAGATCACAATTCCACATGCATGCACGGTGAGATGATTGGGCATGTCGTGCATCTGCATGGAGAAATAATTTATCGCTTTCGTGATCTTGTCGGGTGTATCGGGATGCCTTCTGTTCTCGACGATAGCATCGATCTCGCCTTTCGGCAAACCGAATACTTTTCCAAGTTCGCGCACAACAGCATTCGACTGATACGTTGAATACGCACCAAGCAAAGCAACATTTTCTTTTCCATGACGACGGAAAATATAATCGGTCACATCATCGCGATCGGTCCAGGAAAAATCGATATCGAAGTCGGGCGGATTAGCGCGGAATGGATTGATGAATCGTTCGAAGTACAGATCGAGTTCAACAGGATCTACATCGGTGATACGCAGACAATAAGCAACGATGCTATTCGCACCACTGCCTCGTCCGACGTACGCATAATTTTTATGCTGCGCATAACGAACAATGTCCCAGTTCAATAAAAAGTACGCCGCGAAACCAAGTTCAGAGATCATCTTCAGTTCTTTCTCTATTCGTTCGCGGATAAGATCACTTGGAATTCCATAACGATACTCTGCACCTTTGTACGCTTCACGCCGAAGGATCTGCAAGTCAAGCGGCCGGCTTCCGGAAAAAGTCCGTTTGTTTTTACTCTCATGAAAATCGAAAGCGATGGAACATACATCGAGGATGCGTAGTGCATTTTCTATCAGCGCAGGAAAATCTTCAAAGCGTTTCAGTAATTCGACAGGCGTGAACATGATCTCATCCTGTGCGGCAACATCATCGGCAGTGAGTTTAGAAAGTAAAGTGTTGTTTGCAACTGCACGCAAGAATGAATGCAACTGAAATCCGCCGCTGAGTTTATATGTAACAGGACTTAGTGCAACAAGTTTATGTTTCACATATTCCCATTCTGAAAATCTCAAACGATTGAGTTGCGATGCACGAATTCCGACAAAACAATTTGGTTCTTTACGAATGTATTCAGGCTTTACACTCATTGCAGAACTGAAAGGAATTATCCAGATGACATTTTGTAATGAAGGCGGTACAGGCGGAATGTCGGGAACTTCACTTGTACCTCTGCGCAAACAGTTTGTCAGAAATTCATTCAACTCCCGAAAGCCTTCGTTATTTTTTGCCAGTCCGACGTAAAGTTGCTTCGCTCCTATCCTGAAATCAATTCCCACTGCTACTTCAATTTCATGCTGCGGTGCGAGGCGGATGAAATCCATTACCCCGGACGTATTATTTATATCAGTAAGTGCAAGCTTCGTGATCCCGCATCGCTTTGCTTCATGGAAGAGCTGTTCGATACTGAGAGTGCCGAAGTTGAAGCTGAAGTGGGAGTGGGTGTTGAAATACACGGCAATGCAGTGAGGAATGTGTGCAGAATGCTAGGTAGCAATACAATCATTTTAGTTGATTATAATGTAATCATATTCGAAGAGGTATCCAAGAAAAAAAAAGTTCGAATATAGAACCGCTTGATTTTTTAGCGAATAGTTTTTTTGCAGATCTTAAATAATAAGTTGGGAGTAAAAAAATAAAACACTAAGATCACTAAATTTTTAGCACAAGAACACTTAAGTGACTTGTCCTGAAATTTTAGTGGTCTTAGTGTTAAAAAAAATACCATTTCATTTCTTCCGTACTAACAAATTCAAATTGAAAAAAAGGGAGACAGGTTTAAACCTATCTCCCTTCCATGAAAACAATGTTTTTTTTATTCTCCACCAAATGCATAATGCAATCCAACTGTGATCACAGCATTTTTAACATCTGCTTCGTCGCCGGCTGTGTCGTCGATAGAAGTTAATCCCATTGTGTAACGTACCCCTGCTCCAAAACCGCTGTCGAGTTTGAAACCGAGTCCTATGCCGGCACCAATATCTGTTGATTTATACAGATCATCGGTTGCGATGGAAAGACTGCCGGCTTCAACTGAAGAGGACATTAATATCCCAAGTTGAGGCCCGATTTCAGCATAGAATCCTGAAGCATTAAATTGAAGTAAAATGGGAATGTTAATGTAATCCAGTTTAGCAGTAATTTCGGTTCCCAAAACTGTGTATTTTGCACCCTGTCCAGAGTAAAGAACTTCCGGTTGCAAACTTAGCATTTCGGAAAAAGCAAAATTTGCAAACAAGCCGGCATTGACAGAAGTACGCATTTTAGCGTCTTCAACGTCACTTCCTTCAAAAGTTGCGAAATTGGCTCCGGCTTTAACGCCTATTTTTGTTTGTGCTTGTACAGTAAGAACTGTCATTACTGATAAAGCAATCATAAATAATTTTTTCATAATGGTTGTAATTTAATTTTTAGTTCATGGACCATGATCCGATTTAAGAAGATCTTATTAAAAGTCTGTGCCTGTTTTAATCTTCTGAAAAATGTGGCCGGCAGCTAATATTTGAAAGAAAATTCTTAAAAGAAAAATCCTAAATCGTTTCCAAATGAGTAAAAACACAGGAAAATACAACTAAATGAATGTTTCAATTATTGCCATTTAAGATAATTTGCAAAGTCAAATTATATTTTGAATATTGCTTTTGTATAAGTAAAGAGGAATTATTGCTAATTAATTTTATATTATAACAAACCACATCAATTAATATTATAATTATGAAAACAATTCAAAACAAAACAAGCACGAAAAACTTTTTCGGAGTTGCTATTCTTTTTTTTCTCATCACATTTTCTTCTATTGCTGAAGAAATTCTGACGAATCAAAACATTATTTCCCTTACAACTGCAAAAGTTTCTAAAGACATTATCATTCAGAAAGTAAAATCGAATCCAAATCAATTCGACATGAGTTCTACTGCATTGATCTCCTTAAAAACTTCCAGGGTATCAGATATGGTTGTTGAGGAAATGTTGCTTGCCGCAAACAATTTACCATTGGTAACAAATAAAGATGTAATTGACATGCATCAGGGAGGTGTATCCCGTGACATAATTATAAAAAGATACAATTTTCAAAATGCGATTTCAATACAAATACGGATGCAATGATCGAATTGAAAAATGCAAAAGTTCCAGAGACTGTACAGAAAGCAATGTTAACACCGGGCTCATCTGCATCAGTAAAAAGTCAGAATTTGATTTCCGGCGATCTTCCACCGCATCCTGTAGATCTTCCTGCTCCGGCACTTTCAAAATTTTCCGAGAACGGAATTTATTATGAAGAATATAATCCGGCTAGTAACTATACGCAACTTGAACCAACAACTACTAATCAGGCTAAGGGTGGCGGATTCGGTGAAACGATTTTGAATAATAGAACCGGTGGAATCACAGGTAAAAGTGAAAAAGTCGGATTGTCGAATACAAGCGCAAATATGATCATCAAAGATCCACGTCCTGTTTTCTATTTTATATTCAGCGGTGACAGAAAGAATATGAATACTGTTGCTGAAAGCATGTTCGAAGGTGTTGCAAGTCCGAATGATTTCGTTCTGGTTAAAGCGAGAGTTACAAATAAAGGTCGCGAGATTACTGTCGGCCGACACACTCGTTTTAAAAGCGAGTCGGGTTTCACTGAAGGTACTATTCAATTCCGCTTCAAAAAAATCAGTAACGAAATGTATAAAGTTTATTTCGATGCCGATGTTCCTGCCGGTGAGTATGGATTTTATTATAACAAAGGCAGTGAACAAAATTCTTCTTTGAAGATCTATGATTTTTCATTGCAGAATAGTTTGAAAGGAAAATAAATACAGTTTGAGTTTGAAGTGTGTTGTGTGGCATACCTACAAACTACACACTTCAAACTCAAACTGTATTTCATGTCGTCATCCCGTTGAAAGGATTAAACCGCCGGCGTTCGTACTCTGTACCTACTGCGCGCTGAATAGAACTATCGCCGTATCGCTTGCGCATTTTGTCCATGGCCTGGTAGAGTTTGATCATCTCTTCGCTGTCTTCAAAAAGATTGATCTGTTGTCCACCACCAACCAGATGACTGAAGCGAACTCCGATCAGACGAATGAGCATGCGGCGTTGGTAAAGTTTGTCGAATAATTCTTTTGCGCGATCGATGAGTGTCTGATCGTTGGAAGTATACGGTATGCGTGACTGCGTTGTGTGTGTGTCGAAATTGGAATAACGGATCTTTATCGTAACGCATGCGGTGAGTTTGTCTTCGGAACGTAATTGAAAGGCAAGTTTTTCTGTCATAGCAACGATGAGCGACTTCAGATAACTTATATCTATTGTATCCTGATCAAATGTCTCTTCTGTAGAAAGTGACTTGCGTTCATTATATGGTTCAACGGGCGTGGTGTCGATACCGTTTGCTTTCCGCCAGATAGCAATGCCGTTTTCTCCTAACACATTTTCCATCAGTTCCACAGGCATCTTCTGCACGGTCTCAATTTTTTCTACGCCCATGGTGCGCAATAAATTTGCAGTCTTCTCCCCTACCATTGGAATTTTCCGTACAGGCAAAGGCGCAAGAAATGTTTTTTCATTTCCGAAATCTATCTTCTGCTGACCGTTAGGTTTCGCTTCACCTGTTGCTACTTTGGAAACGGTTTTATTTCCCGACATACCAAAAGAAATCGGTAAGCCTGTTTCCTTCGTGATCCTATGCCGTAATTCCGTTGCCCATTTATAACATCCGAAAAAACGATCCATGCCACTTAAGTCTATATAGAATTCGTCGATCGACGATTTTTCGTAAACGGGAACATTCTCTTTTATTATATCTGTAACGACCTCGGACAACTGACTGTACCGTTCGTAATCGCCGCGGACGATAATTGCATCAGGACAAAGGCGGCGGGCAAGTTTCATGGGCATCGCTGAATGTACACCATAGGCGCGAGCTTCGTAACTGCAGGAAGCTACTACGCCACGATCACTCGTACCGCCAATCAAAACCGGTTTCCCTTTTAGTTTGGGATGGTCGAGGCAAGAAACGGAAACGAAAAACGAATCCAGATCCATATGTACTATTGAACGACGCATTTTTTGAGTGTGAGTGCGAGAGAGTGCGGAGAGTGAGTGAGCAGTGAGTGTGAGTGTGAGTGTGAGTGTGAGTGTATGGACAACACACGCTTTGGTAGCTCCGGTGTGGCTCAAGGAATTCGACAACCAAAACCACACCGGCTAAAGCATTTCTGCAAAGCAACCAAGTCATTAAACAAACCAGCAGATAGATTGCGAAACAATCATCTTGCATGATTCCAATATAATCTATATATTTGCAGTGTGCAAGAGGAAATATCTAAAACATGCGGAGTTTGCTCAGGTGCAATCAGATAAAATATTCACTACCGGGACAGAGCCCCGGTAGGCGCTCAGATAAAATATGTCAACCACTATGATATTTAACAACAACATCAAAATTCTGCGACAAAGAAAAAACCGGACACAGGATATTGTCGCAGGTGAATTAAATGTTAGCCGCTCGACGGTGAACAGCTATGAAAACGGCAGTATAAAAAATCCGACGCTGGATGCACTGATGATGTTTTCAAAGTATTATAAAGTGTCAATCGATACAATGGTAAAAGTCGACCTTACCAAACTTTCGGAATTCCAGTTGTCGGAACTCGAAAGAGGTAATGATGTATTCGTTACCGGTTCGCGACTACGTGTATTGGCAACAACTGTCGATAGTCATAATAGAGAAAATATCGAAGTAGTCCCGATCAAAGCGAAGGCCGGATATAAAAACGGTTTTGCTGATCCGGACTTTATCAAAAAACTTCCGACGTTTCAGTTACCAATTCTTTTCAATGACAGGAAATACAGAATGTTCCAGATCAGCGGTGATTCAATGTTGCCGATTCCGGATAAGTCGTATGTAATTGCTGAATATCTGGAAAACTGGTACGACATCAAAGACGATGAAGCTTACGTTCTATTGACACAGGAAGAAGGAATTGTTTTTAAGATCGTTCAAAATCATTTGCGCAAAAAAAGATCGCTGACATTAAAATCGCTGAACACCACTTACAATCCGTACGAGCTTAATGTTAGTGAGATCCGCGAAGTGTGGAAATTCTGCAATTACATGAGTACGGAAATTCCGGATAGTAATTTTGCGAAAGAAGATCTGATCGAGAAGCTTTCTAAATTGGAGATGGAGGTTAAGTCGATTAAGAACGTTATTCAGAATTAATAATTAATAATTTCAGTTTATAAACTGACCGAACGAAATTCAATTCAGAATATTGACTTCATCAAATAATTTATTCTAATTAATTTTTTCAGGAAATCCAATCAAATAAGAAACACTCAGACCAAAACGACTTTTTACATATCCGGAGCGCCATACATAGGAAGTGTAATTAGTTTCATTTGCAAAAACTAGTAATTCACTTGGTCTATATAGCCGGAGAATCGAAACAACACCATCCCACATCGTACAAAGTGGAATCAAAGGAATCAGATAAGTAAAAAGAATACGGGAGAAACGAAAAGGCCTGAAGAAGGGCGTAAAAATAAAAAACAAGATTGGATGAATGAATACTGCTCCAAGAATCATCCAGATGCTTTTGTTGCCGCCGTCAAAAATACAGATTCCGGATCGGGAATCTACTGCATTCTTTAAGACAGATTTTGCAAAGTCAGGATCGAAATGATGAAAACCTGAAAAGATCGTTCGCACACCTTTAAGTTCAGAAGGAACATCTGATGCATCAACGGATTTTTTGGAATATAAAATTCTGCCGCTGCTTTTTCTTTCGAGAAAACGATAGGCTTCAAGATTTGGGAATTTATCTGTAACAACTACTATGATATCGTTCGACTGCTCCCTGAGGTCATTATATACCTGCTCAATTGCACCACCACCACCTGAGCACAGATCGATCAGAGTAGTTGAATTCGTCTTCGACAATACTTCTAAGATGAGCGGCGAGACTGGCTTATAGAAATTTAATGCTGTCAGCAAATACCTCAAATAATCTGTCATCCCGGAACGAATCACATCCGGAAACCATTTCTGGTCTTCAAACTCAAAAAGTAATTTTCTTGCCGACAACTGCAGATCCTATTTAATTTCTTTCAACAATTCAATCTTAGCGGCTTTCATTTTATCCAATTCATCTTTGCTTACTTCCGGAAAAACCGGATTCATCTCACGTAATTTTTCAAGTATGATCTTCCCAATTAAACTTCGGGCAGATTCCTTTTCGTCAGCCGGAATAATATACCATGGCGATTTTTCTGAACTTGTTGAACTCAATGCGCTTTCATAAGCTTTCTGGTATTCATCCCAATGTCCGCGTTCAACAATATCACCTGAAGAATATTTCCAATGTCGTTCTCTGTCATCGATACGATCAATCAATCTCTGGGCTTGTTCCTTTTTTGAGATGTGCAAAAAGAATTTCAATATTCCGGTTCCATTTTGATTCAGATTCTTTTCGAAAGCACTGATCTGCTTGTATCGCTTCTCCCAGAATTTTTCGGTGATATCAGAGACTTTTTGAATACCTGGCAGCCGCTCAGCTAAAACTATTTCAGGGTGAACCTTTGCAATAAGTACATTCTCATAATGCGAACGATTAAAAATTGTGATCTGTCCATGCTCGGGTAACTTTAATACATGCCGCCATAAATAATCGTGTTCAAGTTCATGGGTCGTAGGATGCTTGAAACTATGAACAGCTACTCCCTGCGGATTTATACCGTTCATGATATGCTTGATCGCACCATCTTTTCCGGAAGCATCCATGCCCTGGAAAATGATCAACAATGACTGGCGATCTTCTGCAAATAGTTTGTACTGCAAATCAGAAATTGATTCTATGTCTTTGCTTAATTCTTCTTTTCCATCCTTCTTTTTCTTTTTATCAGAGTCCGTTGAAGTAGAAAATTTTGACAACTTGAGTTTACCTGAAGTTCCGACGCGATATTTTTTTAAATCCATGTTTAATTAATTTACCGGTTTATTTCCCGCTGATTTGCGCAGATAAATCGCAGAATTTAAAGGTACGGATTTTAAAATTGACATTAATGAAAGATCACGACAACATCAATGATGCTTCTCCAGCGAACGCACCGCAAAAAAAACAGAAAAAAGTGTCAGTACCGCTCCCATTAAAAACGGCGCACCGGGGAAGTATACGGGTGCATCAGCTGCCGTGAAATATGAAAATAAATTTGTCATCAATAGCGGTCCGACAATGGAGGTTACGCTTATCAGACTTGTTAATGCTCCCTGCAATTCGCCTTGTTGATTTGCCGGAACTTGTCCTGACATTACACCTTGCAATGCAGGCCCACAAATTCCGCCAAGTGAAAAAGGAATAACGAAAGCAAACATCATCCAGCTTTTTGTTGCAAAGGCAAAACAAACAAAGCCGATAACATAGAGCGTCAATCCAATGTAAATGGATTTCTTCTGTCCAAGTTTGGGAATTACAATCCGGATCAATCCGCCTTGAACAATTGCAATCATCAATCCTACAAAGCCTAATGAATAGCCAACCATTTTTTCATTCCACTTGAATTTTTCCATCGTGTAGAATGTCCAGGTACTTTGTGTAGCATGGCTTGCAATATATATGAAAACCAGACTTACAACTAAACTGAGAATTACCGGATAGTGAGATAATCGTTTCAAGGAACCTACAGGATTTGCGCGCTTCCATTCGAACTTTCTCCGATGCTCTTTATCCAGCGATTCAGGCAAAATAAAATATCCATAGAGTGTATTTAATAATGCAAGACCGGCTGCCGCGAAAAACGGAATACGCGCACCATAATGTCCAAGTAATCCGCCAAGCACCGGACCGATAATAAAACCAAGTCCGAATGCAGCTCCTATCAATCCGAAATTCTGAGAACGTTTCTCCGGTGTACTGATATCGGCAATGTATGCCGTTGCTGTAGTAAAACTTGCACCTGTAACTCCTGAAATCAGTCGGCCGATAAATAGCCAGATTATTGTTGGCGCAAATCCCATTAATAAATAATCAATCCCAAAACCAAATAACGAAATCAAAAGTACCGGACGTCTTCCATACTTATCGCTCAGTGCTCCGATAATTGGCGAAAACAAAAACTGCATTGTTGCATATGCAAACATCAACCACCCTGCATATGTTGAAGCCATACTCAAATCGCCACCAATCATTTCCTCGATCAACTTCGGTAATACAGGAATGATGATGCCGAGACCGATGACGTCGATCAGCATGGTGATGAAGATGAAAGGGAGAGCAGACTTGGGTTGTTTCAATTTATAGTATTTCTATAATGAAGTGGAATGAAGTGGACTGAAGTGGAATGAAGTGAAGTGAAGTGAAGTGGAATGAAGTGGAATGAAGTGGAATGAAGTGGAATGAAGTGAAGTTAAATGAAGTGGAATGAAGTGGAATGAAGTGAAGTTAAATGAAGTGGAATGAAGTGGAATGAAGTGGAATGAAGTGGAATGAAGTGAAGTTAAATGAAGTTAAATGAAGTGGAATGAAGTGGAATGAAGTGGAATGAAGGATAGTGCAGTGGAGTGAAATCAATCATTCTTTCATTCTATACTGTTTACAATCTTCACATTTCACTTCTTTCTACTTATTTTCACTTATTTTTACTTCATTATACTTCTCTTTACTTCATTTCATTTCATTTTATTTCATAGTTGGCATTCCGAATTTCGCCCAGTCCTCACGTGTAGGTCCATAAGGTCCAACTACAGGCAATCCAAGCATTCTCATAAGTACGATCATTTCTGCTCTGTGATGAGCTTCGTGTTTGATGAGAATTGTTAGTGTAGTACCACGTTTCCACATTTCACCATACATGTTGTCTTCCTTTTGCAGATCGTCAACTGTCCATTTCTTTTTTATTTCTTCGGCAAGTGAATTGGCGCCATTTTCATAAGCACTGCAAAGTTCTTTTACATTCTCCCCTGAATAATTTTCCTGGTCTTTGATGTCAACATTTAAACCGACTTTGGCCATCATCTCCTGCATTGTGTGAACAATGTGCCAGGCAAGAAATCCAAGTGTTCTTACATCGGGATGAACGACTTTTGTCAGACTGTCATCAGTAAGGTTTTTGAATAAACTGAGAGTCGACTGACTTTCATATTTCCAGTCGGTTAGGAAATCTTCTAATACTCTATACATAATTTTAAGATTTTAATTGTGTGGTTGTATTCACAAATAAACACAATTAATCCATGCTCAACAAAGAGTTTAGAAAAATGACATGAAATTAACAATGATTAAATCAATGCTTCAGTTTATTCAGGAAATTGATATCTACCGACCCTGTATTTCTGAAAATCATTGTCAGAATAGCCAGTCCGACAGCAACTTCAGCCGCTGCTACTGCCATGATAAAGAAAACGAACACTTGCCCTGCTGAATCACCAAAATATGTTGAGAAAGCAGCTAACAGTAAATTTACCGCATTCAGCATTAGCTCAATGCACATGAAAATGATAATTGCATTTCTTCTGAAAAGCACTCCAAGCACACCAATGCAGAACAACAGTGTACTTAAAATAACATAATGACTAAGGGGTATAGTTTGAAAGATCGTGTTCATTTCCTGATTAATTAATTTCTTTTTTACCTAACATTACTGTTCCCACCATTGCTGTCAATAATAAGATCGATGAGATCTCAAACGGAAGTGCATATTCACGGAACAAAACCAATCCAAGATTTTTTATCAATCCTACTTCTGAATTTTGAACCACTGCAACCGATGTAGATGCCTGACGGAATGCTCCAACCAATACAACCATTAATAATCCACCTGAAACAGTTGCGGCAAACTTCAGCCATCTATTTTTATGTGGCTCAACATTTGAATTCAGATTCAGCATCATGATAACATATAAGAACAAGACCATAATTGCCCCTGCATATACAATTATATGAACAGCAGCGAGAAACTGCGCATTCATCAGAATGTAATGTCCTGCAATAGCAAAGAAAGTAATGATCAGATACAAGACACTATGCACCGGATTTTTAGCAACAACAACCATCAATGCACTGAGTATTGCAAGGAAGGCCAGGAAATAAAATAACGAAAGATTCATTTTTAATGTTCTTAATTTCTTAGCGACTACAATTTATTATGCTGAAGATTCTTGTTCTGTTTAAATTCTTTTACCTCAGGAGTCTGACGATCACTTATATCAATTCTATCGTTCACACCTTCCACTAACTTATCTTTACCGTAGATCATTTCTGCACGGTTGAGAGAAACTGTCACCAATTTATCAGTAAGAAAAATTGCTTCTTTAGGACAGGCCTCTTCACATAATCCACAAAAAATACAACGCAACATATTGATCTCATAGGTAGCTGCATACTTTTCTTCCCTGTATAACTTCTCTTCGCCTTTCTGTCTTTCAGCTGCAACCATTGTAATAGCCTCCGCCGGACACGCCAGAGCACACAAACCACAAGCTGTACACCGTTCCGCACCATTTTCATCGCGCTTTAAAATATGCTGACCACGCCACACAGGTGCAACATCTTTCTTTTGTTCAGGATATGAAATAGTCACTTTCTTCTTAAAGAAATGCTTTAAGGTGATCTTCATTCCATTTAAGATAGCAGGCAAATAGATCTTTTCAGCGAAGGTTAATTCCTGTTTTACTACTTGTTTGCTTTTATTGGTGAGAGGTTGCATTTTTTGTTTGTATTAGGTCAAGGGTCAAAGGTCAAGGGTCAGGCATAACTTTGACCCTTGACCTTTGACCTAATCAACTATCCTAGTTTCCCCGTCCACCACATAATCATCCCTGTTACAAAGATGTTAGCGATTGAAAGAGGTAATAATATTTTCCATCCCAGATTCATAAGTTGATCATAACGGAAACGCGGAAGTGTCCAGCGGATCCACATGAAGAAGAATATGAAGAAGAATATTTTTCCGAATAAGAAGGCAGTTCCGATCATGCTTAACCAATTCGGATCGGTTACAAACCGTTCAATGAAAGGCATATTATAACCACCGAAGTAAAGCGTGCTGATCACTGCTGAAGAAATGAACATATTGATGTATTCAGCAAAAAGATAGAAGCCCAGTTTCATTGAACTGTATTCTGTGTGATA
Source organism: Bacteroidota bacterium (assembly GCA_016711505.1). Lineage (NCBI taxonomy): Bacteria > Pseudomonadati > Bacteroidota > Bacteroidota bacterium. The sequence goes on from JADJSV010000016.1 coordinate 25,075, forward strand.
TCCGCCAACTAATTCTGTTTCGCATTCAGGCAGATCAAATGGAGCGCGATTGGTTTCTGCAAATGCACAAATGATGAATATCAAACACCCAAGTGGCTGATAAAACGCATTCCATCTTCCACCCCATTGTTGTTCTGCAATTTCACGAACACTGAGTGTACCTGTCATCATTACCAGAGCGATAATTGCCAGACCCATTGCTATCTCATAGCTGATCATTTGGGATGATGCACGTAAGGCACCTAACAATGAGTATTTATTATTTGAAGCCCAGCCTCCGATCATAATTCCATATACTCCAATCGAAACGACACCGAATATGTAGAGAATACCAATGTTTACATCTGTTGCCTGCACAGGATAGAAATTTCCGCCGATAGACAATCCTTTTCCCCAGGGAATAACAGCACTTGTCATACAGGCAGTCAACATTGCCAGACTAGGACCAAGAATGAAAAGGAATTTACTCGAAACATTTGGAATGATCTCTTCTTTCATAAACATTTTCACACCGTCAGCTAATGGCTGCAGTATTCCGAATGGACCCGCGCGGTTTGGACCTAACCGATCCTGCATGAAAGCGGCAACCTTTCGCTCTGCATAAGTTGAATACATGGCCACCAGCAACGAAATCAAAAAGACTGATACGATGATGATGATTTTTATGAGAAGGTATGTTGACATTTTTTCTTTTCGTAATTCGTAATTTGTAATTCGTAATCAGAGATTAGAAAAACTGCCCGGTTCGGGCAACTTTTCACTATTCACGATTAGTTATCGTTATTAGTTATTCGTTTTCCACTGACAAGATTCTGAACAACTTTTACATCATTCAACAACGGTTTGTGAGCAGGCTCCGGAAGTGTATAATGATTTTGTGTGATCACTGAATGTCTGTCGAAGTTTGTTGGGCCATCGATCTGCCAATCGGAAGCTGCCTTTTTTTCGAAACGACAATCGTTACAGATCCAATCCTTCACTTCAGCATATTGATCCTTTCTTCCTGTAACACGATATACTTCCTCGCCTTTCATCCATAGTGTAACTTTTCCGGCGCACTTTGGACAATCGCGATGAGCATCAACTGGATTAGCAAACCACACACGCGATTTGAAACGGAACGTTCGATCTGTCAATGCACCAACGGGACAAACGTCGATCATGTTTCCGGAGAAATCATTATCGACTGCTTTCTGAATATATGTACTGATCTCAGAAACATCACCACGATTCATTACACCGTGTACACGTTTATCTGTGATCTGGTCAGCAACTTTCACACAACGGTAACATAGAATGCAACGCGTCATGTGTAATTTGATCTTTGAACCGATATCAATCTTATCAAATGTTCTCCGAGAAAATTCGTAACGTGTTTTTGCCAGACCATGTTCATAAGCAAGATCCTGCAAATGACATTCACCGGCCTGATCGCAGATCGGACAATCAAGCGGATGGTTGATCAATAAAAACTCAACCACTCCCGCACGTGCTTCCATCAAGTCAGGTGAAGTAATATTCTGCACTTCCATTCCATCCATAACAGTTGTTCTGCAAGAAGCAACAGGTTTTGGCATTGGACGAGGATCTTTTTCAGAACCTTTTGTGACTTTCACAATACAAGTACGGCAGTAACCGCCGCTTGTTTTCAGCGAAGAATAATAGCACATTGCGGGGGGAACAATTTCTCCTCCGATCATGCGAGCAGCGTTAAGTATTGTTGTACCGTCGGGTACCTCAATGCTCTTTCCATCAATTGTTACTTTTGCCATACTTTTTTCAGGTCAGAGGTCAAAGGTCAGAGGTCACACTTTTTGGTCTAATTGGAACTTGCAACTCTTAGATTATCCAATGGAATTCATACCAAATTCAGCGTTTTCTTCTTTTTACTTTCCTTTTCTATCTTATCTTTTAATTTTAATACAATTACACTAATGATCTTATTTATTTGAATTAATTCAGATCTTAAGTTTACAAATGCAGGCTCTTCACTGATCTTATATATTTCATCCAGGATTTCAAACCAATACTCAGTTTCATAACCAGAACGAAGCGCAATTTCATAGAACCTGCAAAATTCTTTGTCGCTACTACTTGCTTTTGCTTCATGCAAATTTGCTCCAATCGATGCTCCGCTTCTTGCTACCTGATCCCTGAGAAAATATTCTACTTTTTTATTCTTCAGATAATGACCAAGTTTCAATACTCTTATTGCAAACTTCCGTGATCGGGGAAGTATTTCTTCTTTTTTTTTATTATTGTCCATACTACAATGTATAGACAATAAATTTTATTTACATTTAATAAAAGCGACAAACTCTCTTATTAATACATCCTGCGTGACCTCTGACCTTTGACCTCTGACCTCAGTTAAACTGCTTGCTCCTTCAACCGATAGTAATGCTTCACATCCACAATCGATTTCGGATTTCGCACATAGTCTTCGAACTCTGCTCTGAAATGTCTGATCGCACTAGCAACGGGCCATGCCGCTGCATCTCCTAACGGACAAATAGTTTTTCCTTCTATTTTAGATTGTATATCCCACACCAGATCGATGTCGCTTAATGTTCCGTGGCCGTTTACGATTTTATGTAATACTTTTTCCATCCAGCCGGTTCCTTCACGACAAGGCGAACATTGTCCGCAGCTTTCGTGGTGATAGAAACGAGTGAAGTTCCAGAGATTTTTTACGATGCTTGTGCTTTCATCCATTACAATGAAGCCACCTGATCCTAACATTGTTCCGGTTGCAAATCCGCCGTCAGCAAGTGATTCGTACGACATTAATCGGGGTTCACCGTTTGCTGTCTTTAAAATTAATTCTGCAGGAAGAATTGGAACAGATGAACCTCCTGCAACTACTGCTTTCAGTTTTTTACCATTCTTAATTCCACCACACCATTCATCGCTGTAAATAAAATCTTCAACGGTAATTCCCATTTCAATTTCATAAACACCGGGCTTGTTGATGTGACCACTTGCTGAAATTAATTTCGTTCCTGTACTTTTTCCTATTCCGACTTTTGCATATTCGTCACCGCCATTATTCACGATGGGAACAACTGCTGCAATTGTTTCAACATTATTAACTACTGTCGGACAACCATACAAACCTGCAATTGCAGGAAATGGAGGTTTGATACGCGGATTTCCACGTTTGCCTTCCAGTGACTCAAGTAAAGCTGTTTCTTCTCCGCAGATATATGCACCTGCTCCAACCTGAACATACAGATCGAGTGAGTATCCGCTTCCTAATATATTCTTTCCAAGCCAACCATTTGCATACGCTTCGTCGATTGCTTGTTCTAAAATTCTTGCTACATAAAAATATTCTCCGCGGATGTAGATGTAAGAAGTATTTGCTCCAAGAGCAAAACTTGATGTGATCATTCCTTCTATAAGAAGATGCGGAATGCGTTCCATCAGATATCTGTCCTTGAAAGTTCCCGGTTCAGACTCATCTGCATTACATACAATATATCTTGCAACACCTTCCGGCTTCGCAAGGAAACTCCATTTCATTCCTGTGGGAAATCCTGCTCCACCTCTTCCACGCAATCCTGATTTTTTCACTTCTTCAACAATGGCTTCCGGAGTCATTGTTTTGATCGCTTTTTCTACGGAAGCATATCCGCCATTCTTACGATAAACATCATAAGTATTGATTCCCGGAATGTGGTCGTTATTTAAAAGTAATTTCTTTCCCATAATTAATTTCCGGCCTCCGCTTTATCTGTATAGGTTTTTCTTTTGCCTTCTGCACGGAATCTCTCAACGAGTGTATCTACTTTTTCAAGACTAAGATTTTCATAATAATCTGCACCCACTTGCATCATCGGCGCTGTGCCGCATGAACCAAGACATTCAACAGACTTCAGTGTAAACATTCCGTCAGATGTAGTTTGTCCGTTTTTTATATTCAATTTTTTTTCGAGATGAGAAATTACATCTTCAGCACCAAGTAACCAGCATGAACTTGTGCGACAAACTTCGATCACACATTTTCCGACAGGCTTCAGATTGAACATGGAATAAAATGAAGCAACTTCATATACTTCCACAGGTTCAATTCCAATTACAGAGGCAACGTAATCCATAGTTTCAGGACTAAGCCATCCATCAAACTCTGCTTGCGCAATATGCAGGATCGGAATCAATGCAGATTTATGTTTTCCTTCAGGATAACGTTGCATCATTCTCTTTGCGAGAGCAAGGGATTCGTCACTGAATTTAATTTCTTTACCGGTATTCATTTTAATGCGGTCAATTTTATTTTCTGATCAGGCGTCTAATTCACCTGCAATAACATTCATGGAACTCATTGTCAAAATTGCATCACTTAAGAAAGCTCCTTTGATCATTTCTCTGTACGCCTGATAATAGATGTAACAAGGACGACGGAAATGCAAACGAAACGGCTGACGACCTCCGTCGCTCATCAGATAAAATCCCAACTCACCATTTCCACCTTCAACACAATGATAAACTTCTCCCTTTCGGAACATCCGTTTCTCCCATTACAATTTTGAAATGGTAGATCAATGCTTCCATATTATTATACACGTCTTCTTTCGGAGGAAGATAGAATGATGGAATATCTGCATGGAAAGATGTCTTGTCCTGGAGTTTTTCAATTTTCTCCATTGCCTGACGAATGATAGACAAACTCTGATACATCTCTTCTTCACGAACCATGAAGCGATCGTATGTATCACCATTTTTCCCGATAGGAATTTCAAATTCAAATTCTTCGTATGAAGAATAAGGATTCATAGCACGAACGTCGTAATCAACTCCTGCTGCACGAAGATTCGGTCCACTGAAACTGTAATTCAATGCACGCTCTGCTGAAATCGGTCCGCAACCAATTGTGCGATCCATAAAAATTCTGTTACGAACTAAAAGTTTTTCGAATTCTTTTAATCCTGCAGGCAGATCGTTCACTAATTTCTTAATTTTTCTCCAGGCAGTTTCATTGAAGTCTCTTTCGAAGCCTCCTATGCGACCGATGTTAGTCGTAAGACGTGCACCACAGATCTCCTCGTAAATTTCATAAATATCTTCACGCCATTGGAACACATAAAGGAAACCTGTCATTGCTCCGGTATCAACACCAATTACACTATTGCAAACAAGATGATCTGAAATGCGTGCAAGTTCCATGATGATCACCCGCATGTATTCTACCCGTTTCGGAAGTTCAGCTTTGATCAGTTTTTCCACTGTCATATGCCAGCCCATATTATTGATCGGAGCAGAACAATAATTCATCCTGTCAGTAAGTGGAGTGATCTGATAAAACGGTTTATGCTCAGCAAGTTTTTCAAACGCACGATGGATATAACCAATCGTAGGTTCTGAATCAACGATGATCTCGCCATCCATCGTTAACACATTCTGGAAAATTCCATGTGTTGCCGGATGTGTTGGTCCAAGGTTAAGCGTTGTATACTGCTTATGATCGTCTGGTATCGTTGGCTTTAATTGCATTCCTAAGTTAATTTTTTGAAATTGGCTTTTTCACGACCAAACATTGTATCATCTTTATCGTAACGTGTACGATCTTCAACCGGATATTCTTTCCGCATCGGATGATAATCCATATCTTCTACATTCAGAATGCGAGTCATCTTTGGATGACCATTGAAACGAATGCCATAAAAATCGAATGCTTCTCTTTCCATCCAGTTCGCAGCTGAAAAGATTGGAATGAGTGTATCAAAATGCAGATCATTCAAAGTCGTATACGCTTTGATACGAATGCGAACATTGAAGACTAAACTATGCAATTGATACATCATTGCAAATGGTTTCGGTTCATCAGGAAGATGAATACCACATGCAGTTGTAAGATAACGAAACTGAAATCTTTCATCATCATACAAAAATTTACATAGAGAAACGAGGATACTTTTGTCGATCGTAAAAACAGTAAAATCGTATTTTTCTTCCCTGCTTAAAATTGCATTACCAAATTTTTCATTGATAGCTTCTGCGATCTGATCTATTGAAGGCTTATTCATATTCGATTATTCTATTCCGTAAGAAGCAAGAAGCTGTTTATACTCAGGAGAATTTCTGCGGCGTAATGATTCATTCTGGATAAGTGTCTGAATACTCATAACGCCTTCAAGAATTTGTTCAGGACGTGGTGGACAACCGGGAACATATACGTCGACAGGAATAATATGATCGATGCCTTGCAATACAGAATACGAATCGAAAATTCCACCGCTCGACGCACATGCACCAACTGAAAGAACCCAACGTGGTTCAGCCATTTGTTCGTACACCTGACGTAAAACAGGTCCCATCTTTTTTGCAATCGTTCCCATGACCATCAGAAGGTCGGCCTGACGCGGAGAAAAACTCAAACGTTCTGAACCGAATCTTGCAAGATCATAAGTTGAAGCCATTGTTGCCATGAATTCAATTCCGCAACAACTGGTTGCAAATGGAAGTGGCCAAATAGAATTTTTTCTCGCCAGTCCTACTACGTGATCCAACTTCGTTGCAAAGAATCCAGGACCTTCAAATCCGGCCGGAGCTTGTACAATATTTACGTTGGATGCTGATTGTATATCTTTCATTTCTTCCTTTCTTAAACTATTCCCACTTCAAAGCGCCTTTTCTGATGATGTAGAAAAATCCTGTTAGTAGTAAACCCATAAATAAAAACATCTCCAACAAACCCAACACACCAAGCTCTTTAAAGTTTACTGCCCAAGGATACATAAAGATCACTTCGACATCAAACAGAACGAATAGAATTGCGACCAGGAAATATTTGATTGAAAATGGAATTCTGGCATTGCCATGTGATTCGATTCCACACTCAAAAGTGTCAAGTTTTATCTTGGATTTCCGCTTTGGTCCCAGCAAATGAGTAGCGATCATTGTTGTAACAACAAAGCCTGCAGCTACCAAAAACTGGATCAGGATGGGAAGAAAGTCGGAAGTATGACTTGAAGGGTTCATTTTTAACGAAATTCAGGGCTTTTTGTCTGAATAACAGGCAAATTTATGGTTTTTATACTTGCCAATTTCGCATTTTACTGCATTTTTTTACGCTATTTATTTACCTTATATATATGTATCGAAAATACTAAAACAAGCTTTACTCAAACATTCGCATTTGACCATTCTCATATCACTTTTTAGCCAAAAAAAGCCGTTTTAGTCACGAGGTAATTTTAAAATGATATCGTTTCTTAAATAAATGCAAAAAATTTAAATTAAACGTTTGTTTAATTTAAACAATCGTTTAATTTTGCGCCCGAAATTTAAAATATGACAAAGAAAGAACACATACTTGCAATTTCTGAAGAGTTGTTTGCTGAATTCGGGTACGATGCCACATCGATCCGGATGATAGCCAAAAAAGCTGATATCAATATTGCAATGGTCTCTTACTATTTCGGTTCAAAAGAAATGTTGTTTACGGAAATGGTTGAACAAAGAGCATTGATCTTCAGGACAAAATTACAAGACATCCAGAAAGATATTGAAGATCCAATCGCCAGAATTGACAGTATGATCGAAAGCTATATTGATAAGGTGATGGACAATTACAGATTTCACAAAATTCTTCATCGGCAAATCTCATTACAGAATACAGATGAAATGAGTAATCAGATTCAATCGATACTTATGAAAAATATTACTGAAGTAAGAAACATCATAGAAGATGGAATCAGAAAAAAAGTTTTCCGTCAGGTCGATGTTGAATTACTGATCATAACTTTTTTCGGAACAGTAGCTCAGTTTTCCAATTCATCATGTCTTACTACACGCTTGTTTGATCTCGACAATAACAAACATATCAGTGAATATCCTGAAATGAAAGCGCGAATGAAAAAATATCTCACAGATCTTTTTAAAAAATATTTAATGATCTCAAATGAATAAAATTCCAGAACATATGATCAAAAAAATCAGGTCACTTTTCTTTGTACTTATTGCAGGACTCCCTCTTTCCGGGTTTGCTCAACAAAAATCAGAATTGCTTTCCGTCAATGAATTGATAAAAACAGGACTGGACAGCAGTAAATCACTGAAGATCTCACAGGCTAAATTACAAATGGCTCAGGCAAAATATGATCAGGCTATGGATGCAACATTGCCAACTGTAAAGCTGAATGCAAATTATACCAGACTGAGTGACATTGAAGCTCCTAAGTTTTTATTTCCGGGAGCAAGTGAACCGGTTTCGTTATTTCCTGTTTATCTGAATAATTACTCTGTCGGCATCAGCGCATCTGAAACAATTTTTTCAGGATTCAGACTGAAGTATGCAAAAGAATCTACCAATCTTTTAAATGATGCTGCGAAATTTGAATTCGTTAAAGACAGAGAAGATATTATTTTCAATCTGCTCAATGCATATTTTAATCTGAACAAATTAGAATCTTCAGAAAAAGTAATTCAGGAAAACTTAAAGCAAACCGCAGAACGTATCCGTGAGACTGAACTTGCAGAGAAAAACGGGCTTGTTACTCAGAATGATTTGTTACGCTGGAAATTACAACAGTCGAATCTTGAATTGACTTTACTGGACATCCAGAACAACCTTGAGGTAGCAAACTATAATCTCAATCTTCAGTTAGGACAAAATCCGGAAACGAAAATTGAAGTTGATTCGAACGCCATCACTACTTTTCACACTGTATTATCGCTTCAGGAATACATGGACATTGCAGCAAAAAACAGAAATGATCTTACTGCTGCTCAGATCCGTTCCAATGCTTCATTTAACAATTTGCAGATCGCTAAAAACAGTTATCTGCCAAGGATAACAATTCAAGGTGAAGCCCTGGATGCAAGACCTAATAGCAGATACATTCCACCGGTAGATAAATTCAATTCAACGTGGGCAGCAGGAATTACATTTAACTGGGACCTCATCAGTATCTACTCCAACAAGCACAATGTAGACGAATATCAATCTCTTTATGTTCAGTCAAAAGAAAGAGTGAATATTCTATCTGATGCAATTAAAGTCGACGTCAATCAAAATTATCTTAATTACAATGAAGCCATCAAAAGACTTCAGGTAATGGAAAGATCAGTTGTTCAATCGGAAGAGAATTTAAGACTCACTGATTCGAGATATAAAAACAGTCTTGTTATTCTTAGTGAATTACTGGAAGCAAACAATCTTGTTATCCAATCTAAAATAAATCTTGCCATTGCAAGAGCTGATCTGCAAGTAGCATATTATCGTCTTATAAAATCAGCAGGAAACCTACAAAAAGAATTTTAAAAATTATGGAAAATACAGCACCCAAAAAGAAAAATAAAGTCCTACCAATTATCCTTGTGTTGGTAGTTTGCACTGTTGGAATTTATGCATTCAATAAAATCTCCTATGCACGTCATCATGAAGATACAGACGATGCACAACTTGATAACGATATCAATCCTGTCCTGGCAAGAGTAGCAGGGTATGTTGATCAGATCCGTTTTGAAGATAATCAAATGGTAAATAAAGGCGACACTCTTGTTTTACTTGACGACCGCGATCTGGAGATAAAAGTTGAACAAGCTGCGGCCGCACTTGAAAATGCGAAGGCTTCCGTTTCTGTTGCAGAAGCAAATGTAAGTTCAGCAATTGCGAATTTTGAAACAGCAAAATCTACGGTTGAATCATCAAGAATAAGAGTATGGAAAAGTTCTCAGGATTTCACAAGATTTCAGAATCTGTTAAACGATAAAGCTGTCACTCAACAACAATATGATGCAGCAAAAGCCGAAAAGGAAACTGCAGATGCGCAACAATCAATTTCACAACGTCAGCAAAACGCTGCATCGGCAATGGTTGACGCTGCAAAGAAACAGATCACTGTTGCGAATGCGAACGTAAGTCAGAAGCAAGCTGATCTTGACTACGCTAAACTTCAGTTATCGTATGCAACGATCATCGCTCCTGCTACAGGAATTGCATCAAAGAAAAATATTCAGCAAGGACAGTTTGTTAATGCCGGCTCATCACTTTTTGCAATTGTTGCAGACAATAATGTATATGTATTGGCAAATTTCAAAGAAACCCAACTGGAAAAAATGCAAAAAGGAAATCCTGTTGAAGTGATCGTAGATGCATTTCCTGATACTAAACTGGAAGGAACTGTCTATAATTTTTCAGCTGCAACAGGAGCAAAATTTTCATTGTTACCACCTGATAATGCTACCGGAAATTTTGTAAAAGTCATTCAGCGGATACCGGTCAAGATCGCATTGAAAGGACTGGAAACTCTGAAAGATAAACTTCGTCCGGGAATGTCGGTGAAAGTTTCGGTGAAGATTGATTGAGTTTTATGTTGTGGAAAGAATGCAGTGAAATCCGTTTAAGGAGTTTAAGGGGCTTGAATTGTTCCACACATCATAAATAATTAAAACGCTACAATCAATAATTTTAAATTAAAGAAAGAAAAACAAAATGCCCGAACAAGGCTTTAATAAATGGATCATCACCTTCACGGTGATCATGGCATCACTGCTGGAGTTGATCGACACAACGGTAGTGAATGTTTCCATGCCACAGATCATGGGAAACCTCGGCGCAACCCTGGAAGATGTTGGCTGGGTCGTTACAGCATATGCTGTTGCCAATGTAATTATTCTTCCAATGTCAGGTTGGCTATCTGCAAAATTCGGCAGGAAAAATTATTTCATATTCTCAATTATTCTTTTCACTGTTGCTTCTTTCTTTTGCGGGAATGCAGACAACATCTGGGAGTTGGTTATTTTCCGATTCATACAAGGAATTGGTGGTGGTGCTTTGCTGGGAACATCACAGGCAATTCTCGTTGAAACATGGCCGAAAGAACAATTGGGAATGGCAACAGCGATGTTTGGTTTAGGAGTTGTTGTCGGCCCTACATTAGGTCCCACACTCGGAGGATATATCACAGATCATTTCTCCTGGCCGTGGATCTTTTACGTAAATATTCCACTTGGAGTGATCGCTGTATTATTGAGTTTGTCTTACATAAAAGAATCAAAGGTCATACAAAAGATCGGTTCAGTCGACTGGCTCGGGATCATTTTACTCATCATAGGAATAGGTTCATTACAGATTGTTTTAGAAAAAGGTGAAACAGAAGACTGGTTTGAAACGCCATACATTTCAGTATTAAGTATCCTGTCAATTTTAGGAATTATTCTATTCATCTGGCGTGAATTGACAACAGAACATCCAATCGTAGATCTCCGCATTCTTAAGAACAGAGAACTCTCGATCGGAATGTTTACCACATTCATACTTGGCTTCGGTTTGTTCGGTTCTGTATTTGTATTTCCGATCTTCTGTCAGAATATCCTTGGATTTACTGCACAGCAGACAGGCGAACTTCTTATCCCGGGAGGACTGGCTACGATCTTTATGATGCCAATGGTTGGAAAACTATTACAGAAAAAATTTCCACCTCAGATCATGGCCACATTTGGGTTTCTTTTTTTCTTCGCATTCACAGTGCTATTGTCAAGATCAAGTTTATCGTCAGGTGAAAGTGATTTTTATCTGCCGCTGATCATTCGTGGAATCGGATTGAGTTTCTTATTTGTTCCATTAACGACTCTTGCATTAGGTTCATTGAAACCTGAGAACATTGCTCAGGGAACAGGATTGAACAATATGATGCGACAACTTGGCGGTTCATTCGGAGTGGCTATTGTAACAACTTTCATCCACCTTCGTCAGGCACATCATCGTTCAGATCTGATCGTAAATGTCAATCCTTACAATCCGGCATTTACTGAAAGATTTCAGACTTATTACAATGGTTTCATAGCAAAAGGCTTTGATGCAGCACATGCACAAAGTCTGGCTTACAAAGCAATTGACGGAACAATTCTTAAACAAACATACCTTATGACATATATGGATGGCTTTTGGTTCATTGGAGTATTCTTTCTTGCGTGTATTCCCCTACTCTACTTACAAAGATTCAACAGGAATTCAAAAGTATCTGCTGCAGATGCGCATTAAAAAATAATAAAGCCGACTCAAATGAGCCGGCTTTTTTTGAACCTACTACTAACTTAATCCACAAAAAAATATTTACATCCGGAGTTTTGAGATCTCTCCACTTCCAATGATCTTAGAAGAAATTTTTCCAGGTTCTTCAACATAATAAACATTTCCACTTCCGGTAATTGTAACATTCAGATCATTTTTAACATCAACAGTACTCGTTCCACTTCCACTGATTGCAACGGCGCTTCTGAAACTATTCAACTCACGGGCATCAATATTTCCACTGCCGCTGATTCGGATATCTGTTTCGGAAGAACTTCCTTTCAGATCAAGATTTCCCGAACCCGATAAATTTGCTTTTAGCGATTTGCTATCAACCATTACTCTGATATCACCGGAACCTGATAATTTCAAATTCATAAATTCACATTGAAACTGGCTTCGTGTTACAATATTTCCGGAACCGGTTAATTCTACCAGACATAGATCTTTCACCGTTAAATATATTGTAACCGGTTTTGTAAACCTGATGTTGTCATCAGCATCTACAACAAGCGAATTGTTTTTGATCACTGTTGTGATTTTCCCGATCAGATTATCTTCTGCTTCGATACGTACTTCCTGCTTATCGCCTTGAGTAACATAAATATTTGCAGAACTTTTTAATTCAATCCCACTGAATGTTTCCAGTTCACGGGTTTCAGTTACTGTCTGTCCTGAACCTTCTATCCGGCAACCATAAGAAGTTGTATTGAGAAGCAGAGTTGTTGCGATAACTAAGATATTTGTTTTCATTTTAATTGAATTTAATTATGTGTTTTGTTAATGTGTGATTGAATATTATAAACCTACTAATGTTATTCCGACATTTACCGGATAAAGTACCGGGCCTTTTTTATCCTTAAATAATGTTGAAGCATAATAATCAGCAAAAACATTTAATCGTCCGTAACCCATTGCTACTCTGAAACCATAACGGAACGGGTTCAGGTTGAAGTCACCGAAGTCTTTTAACTTTTTTGTCTCTCCATCAATTTCAACTTTATTTTTGTGTGAGAACCAATAAGGAGACCAACCGTTCCACCTACACCCATATGGAATGCATTTTTATATTTTCTGCTTGTGAAAAACTCAAACATGATTGGTGCTGTAAGATAGCTTGCTACCAGTTTGCTTTTCTGATGGCTCACACCTGCTGTTGTATCGTGATATGCATTAGTGAAATTTCCATTTGATAATTTTATATCATCATCGAAACGGTAGTTATTCCAGGTAACACCTAAACCGGTGAAGAACCAAACATTGCTATGTCCGAGTTGAACATTCTTCTGAAGGAAATTCAGGGAGAAACTAACAGACTTATTTAATTTTAATTCAAAATTTTCTTTTCCATCAGCAAGATTGAAATCCCCTTTGTTATCAAGATATGAATTCACACCCAACTCAATTCCTGCCCAGATTGGTTTAGTTTTTCTCGTTTTAGATTTTGTCGAATCCGCTTTGCCTATCACCCATAATTGCGATTTACCCAGAGAAATTCTTGTTGTATCGCTGTTTGAATCATCCACCGAGTTTGAACTTTTAACGTGACCAATTCCGGAAACATCTTCATTCAATTTGGCCGGAAGAGTTTTGTAGGTAATCGTTCCACTTCCACTTATTGTAGAATTAAGTTCATCAGATGCATCAACACTGATCTTTCCAATTCCGGAAATAGAAGCATCTGCTCTACGGAGTTTAAGGCCGTCTGCATCTATCTTTCCTGAGCCCGGAACACTGAATTCTGCCACATCGCCTTTACCTGTAAGTTCGATCTTTCCTGCGCCAGGAACAGTTGCTTTGATATTGGTTACGTCAAGATCCATTTTGATCTTTCCTGCACCATCTATTTTTAAAGAGATATTGCTTCCCGTTATAGTCGACTCACTGTACACATCACCTTTTCCATCCAGTTCAACTTCTTCAAGAGATGGTACAGTAATAAAATAAGTATTGCCTGTTGAATTGTCGATGTAAAGTGTCTGATTCTTTACATTCACTTCGTCTGAGTTTACTATTGATCCGACAACTTTTACGGTTTGCACAGGATCAATGCGAACATAGACTGTGGCAATACTGGATAATTTAATTTTCGAGAACGGCTCAACCTGGAGGTTTGCAGTCTTTTGAGCGAATGATGTGGCAGCTATCAGTATAAGTGCCAACATTAATTTGATCGATTTCATATGGTATTTATTTTTTTGTTTTTCGTTGTATAATAATGGGACGCGCAGGGGTGGAAGGAGGTTACAGGCTTTTATAAATAAATTAAAAATAAAAATTGGGGGACTGGTTAATATAAAACACTAAGATCACTAAAAATCGTCACAAGAACACTTAATTGAAACTATCATTAAGTGTTCTTGTGATAAATTTTTAGTGACCTTAGTGTTTAGTTTTTAATCATCATCGTTTTGAAATACGAGCTAAGAAAACAAACTATCTCCTTCTGGTATGCGAAACCGAAAACTTCTCGCCAACATTTACTGCATATGTCGTAGCATCATCAATATAATTCTCTTTTTTAACAACGCCAATTTCTTTCGTATCGGAAAAACGTTTCAATTTGTCGGCAGCGACATTAAGAATTGATTCGGACTTTTTAGATTCCACTTTTACATTGTGAGCAAGACCTAACTCCGCTAATTCAGCTTGAGAAAAAATTTCGGAAAGATCTGTGACTTGTCCAACTTTCACTTCGGATTTTTCAGGTTGCGATACATTACTTGCAATTGGTTGTCGCTCAATTTCACCAATTACGTTTTCATTTTTTGACTGAACCGCAAGATTACTCTCAGGCAAATCCGATTGCTGGATGTTATTCTGAGAAGGACTTTCGTTTTTATTAATTTTTCCTTCCTGAGCGAGATTTGAAGATGGTGCAACATTTCTTTCTTTCAAGGGAAGGACTTTTCTTTGTTTCTCAACTTTGTCAACCGGATTATTTGCCATTGGTGCCGGAGCGATCGTTTTATTTTCTACCGGAGATTCAACGGGAAGAGTTTCCTTATTGTTTTTGTCAACCATCATTTTCTCCGCTTGCTGAGGACGGAAAATAAAATATGCAATTGCAATCAAAATGACAGATGCGGCTATCGAAAGATTTCTGTAGAATGAAGATGAGAATGAAATAACTTTTGCAGTTTTCTTTAAAGAAGACTTATCCGCAAACAATATTGTATAGTCAGGAAGCAATCTTGTTTTCTTTATGATCTCCAGCTCCTGAGCCATTGCAGGATTTGATTTCAGGTTTTGCTCTACATTTTTTCTTTCAACCGGATTCAGATCATTTTCAAAATAGGCGATCAGAAGTTCTGATTCTTTAGAGTCAGTTTTTTTCAAACTGTTCTTATCAGCAAAAACCATTGTTTCCGGTTCAAGTGTAGCATGTGATAAAAGTTCAAACTCCTCTTTCAAATCAGGATGTTGATCAAGAAAAGCACGCAACTCTTCCGTCTGAATTTTATTCAGCTTACCATCATAAAAATCGATGATATAGAGTTCGTAATTATTTCTTGTGATCATTTTCAAATTACTCTTTCGGGAGAACCGATATATTGTTTTAAGAACAAACGCGCGCGATAAATATAAACTTTCACTTGCGACTCATTCAGGTCAGTGATCTTTCCTATTTCTTCATAGCTGTAACCCTCATAATCGCGCAATGTTATTACAGCTTTCTGAATTTCCGGAAGCAGATTCAAAGCATTATTCAAAACTTTTTTGATGTCTGAATACTGTTCTGAGTGAAAAAGACTTTCTTCATTTACTTCTGTATAATCCGACACATGTTTTTTCTTTCTGATCCTGTCGATCATAGTATGATAACCGGTAGTAAACAAATAACTCTTCGCTTTACTTCCTTCCACCTTTTCATGATTCCGCCACATTTTTTCAAATGCATCCTGCACTACATCCCGGGCCTCTTCCTCATCCCGCATATTTTTCAGGATAAAGCGGAATAGTCCATCGGCATGTGTATCTACACATTGATTGTATTCAGCGGGTGTCATTCGTTGTGGTAAATGGTAGTCGTGTTCAGTTATGGGACGGTGTCATCATTCCAAAGTTACAGCAAAATGAAAATATATGGCTTCAAAAAATCAAGTTATCTAATACTTTGATTTTCAAAGCTTATTGCGTTCATTTCACAACCATAAAGCTAAACGTTAATACTTCTTTTTCGGAAATTAGTCTGCCATAATACTTACCGGAAGGAGTTGAATTCGGTAGACTTATTTCATTTGTTGCGTCATCTCCTGAAATATTTGCACTTGAAATTCTTTGTCCCTGCGAATTAAAGATCTCAATTAAAGAGGAATTGAAATTATCAGGAATAGAAAATCTAAATTTATCTTTTACAGGATTTGGATAAATTACTAACTTACTACTTCCCTCTTCGCTTACTCCAACGCTAGTGCACATGTCTAATGCACCTAATGATGATATGCTATTTGAAAAACTCATAAAAGACAAACTGTTAATAGTTGAGTAGGGCAAAATAGCAAATGTGTCTGAAAAAGTTGAATAATTGGGGCTGTTAAAATTTACTGAATCCTGAATTGTATTGCAAAACCCTTCTCCTAATGAATCAACTTTAATGAGAAATGGCGAATCTCCTCCTGATACAAAACCACCTTTACCAAATAAAGTTAATGATCGATCATTTGATTCAAATGCATAATATATATGCGCAAAAGGACCTACTGGACTGGAAGCATAACTCTTCGCAAACTTTGGAATCCCCATTGAATCAGTATTCAAAAGAAAACCATAACCAAGATCAGACCCACCTACAATCAATAAATCGTGATTTGCTCTTTCAATTACATATTGAGATACAGGCGAAAGGTTTCGCTCATAAATACGATACCAAAGTAATGAACCACCATTATCAATTTTGGCCATATAAAAGCTTGTACTTCTTTGCAGGTCATGACCTTGGATTAAATAATTGCCATCAGCTAATACTGTAATATTCATTGGCCAAATGTTGGTATCATTAATTGTTCTAAACCATGAAATCATACCAACTGAGTCAACCTTAATTATACATGTTTTATCATTATTCACTCCCACTCCTATAAATCCGTTGTCTGATGTAGGTCTGGCATTTCTAAGGGTAAAATCACATTCTATTTTTCTCCCCACAAAAAACTACCTGCAGAATCTAGTCTTAGAACAATATACCCTTGAGTACTTGTTACAGAATCTGAATAATATTTTAAAGAAAGATAATTTCCATCAGACATTTCCATTCCATTTAATATACTTTCTCCATTTGCAAATTTAACCCACAACACTTCGCCTCTCAAATTTGTTTTTGCTATATAAGCTCTTCGTATATTTAAAGAATCATCAGTAGTCCCGCTAATCAGAAAGCACGAATCTCGAGTTTTTGATATGCCAAAAACAAACAATGTCTCAAAACCATAACCTTTATAAGATTGCGGAATAACATCCCCGAATTTATTCAATCGAAGAAACTCTGCACCAATAGAAACAATTGTGTAATTTGAGTCAGGACTTACTTCAAAAGATTGAGAATTGCTCACCCCACCTCCTATTATTCGTTTTGCAAATAAGGCTTGTGAAAATGACGAATTGAATTTCATCATAAAAAATAACGAAAGGAAAAGTAATCTTTTGTTCATTGTTCTAAGCTCTCTAATATCGGATAGAAATGTAAATAATTTAATAATACTGCAAACGGTTTTTATGTGAACAAATGTACTAATGATGTAAAAGTGCTAAATATACATGTACAAATTCCAATCTGAAGTCCAAACATTTCCGTTACCTTTGCCCCATGACGCAAGAAGAGCAAATTTCAGTATTCGATATGTTTAAAATCGGAATTGGTCCGTCCAGTTCGCATACATTGGGGCCCTGGCGGGCTGCACACCGGTTTTTGAAATCGATCGATGATCAGAAGTTATGGAATGGAATTGACAGGGTTGTAATTAAGTTGTATGGTTCGCTTGCCAAGACCGGTCGTGGACATGGTACTGATATCGCAGTTCAACTTGGGTTGTCGGGATACGATCCGGTTACGTTTGATGTAAATGCAATTACGCCAACTATAAATTCAATTGCACAAAAGAAAAAGTTAACGCTTGACGCAAAAAAAGAAATCAGCTTTTCTCCTGAATTCGATATTGTTTTTCTTTTTTCGGAATCTTTACCGCAGCATTCAAATGCATTAACTTTTTCAGCTTATGGCGATGACGAACTTTTAATTGAAGAAACATATTATTCAGTTGGCGGCGGATTCGTTGTGAAAGATGGTGAAGATCATTCAAAGTCTGCGAATAAAGTGAATCTGAAATTCCCGATCGACAAAGCATCTGAATTGCTTTTGTATTGCGATGAAAATAATATGTCTGTTTCAGATGTCGTCATGGAAAATGAAAAATGCTGGCAGAGTGAAACGGAAGTGCGAGCAGGTATTTTGAATATCTGGCGTGTCATGACTGAATGTATTTATCGTGGTTGTCATGCAAGAGGTGAATTGCCAGGTGGATTAAATGTAGCCCGACGCGCAGCTAAACTGAACGATAAGTTTCTTAACGGAAGACAGCATGCCAGTTTCGGTGAATGGGTTACTCTGCTGAAATCAGGTGGAAATAATTTTAAATATACACTCGACTGGCTCACTTGTTTTGCTCTTGCTGTGAATGAAGAGAATGCTTCTTTCGGAAGAGTGGTAACGGCTCCTACTAATGGAGCTGCCGGAGTGATTCCTGCTGTGCTTCTATACTATGTAGTCTTCAACGATAATATCGGTGATGATGAGATCATTCGTTTCCTCATGACTGCTTCTGAGATCGGAAGTATTTTCAAAAAAGGCGCGACTATATCTGCTGCTATGGGCGGGTGTCAGGCTGAGATCGGTGTATCATCTGCAATGGCAGCAGGAGCTCTCACTGAATGTTTAGGCGGAAGCCCTCGTCAGGTTTTAATGGCTTCTGAAATTGCAATGGAACATCACTTAGGTTTAACATGCGATCCGATCAAAGGACTTGTACAGATTCCTTGCATAGAAAGAAATTCAATGGGTGCTATCAAAGCCATCACTGCTGCACAACTTGCACTGAACAGCGATCCTGAAAAAGCAAAAGTATCATTAGATGATGTTGTGAGAACAATGTGGAATACAGCACTCGATATGAATACAAAATTCAAAGAAACTGCGGAAGGCGGGCTGGCGACTAATGTGCCGTTGGGGTTGAGTGAATGTTGAAAGTGAAAAGTGAAAAGTGAAAAGTGAAAAGTGAAAAGTGAAAAGTGAAAAGTGAAATGAAAATAAAATTAAAATTTTTTGTAATTGTTCTCTTTTGTTCAAATTCTTTTGGACAAAATGCATTAAATTCTGATTCTCTGGTTAATTCAAGTGGAGCTCAGAATGTGCGATTTGCAGATAGTTTAAGTCAGGTACGTGAGTTAGCCAAATCAGATATTGCAAATCAAAAAATGTTTCTATTATTGAGTAGTGGAATTTCACCTATTGTTTATTCCACAGATCTTCGTTTTGAAAACGATTTTAAAATAAAATATTTAGAATCCGGTTGTACAGGACCAAAGGAAGAATTTGCTATTGAATACAACAATACAATTTTCAATTATCTCACTGATAAACATGGCACAAAATGGAAGAAAGATGTGCGGAAAGATGTTTCAGGTTTAAAAAACTACAAATTCCGGAAAAATAAATAGACTTTTTAACTTCCAAGATTCTTCAGATCACGTTCAATGTTTCTGTCAGGAATTGTCCACATAACAGAAACAAGTACAAAAAGAATTCCTGAAATATACGGACTTAAAAATGCTGCTGCTATTGCTGTCAGATAAGCATATAAAGAAAACATTCCTTTAGTTGTTTGCTTTCGCAAAGATTCTGTTAAGTTGGGGTTATGAGTCTCGCTTGCAGTAATTCCTTTCAACAAAATGTAATATGCAACACCATTCATCAATTGAAGAAATGCGTAGATGATCACAGAAAGCGTACTGAAATGATTTTCTCCCATATAAGCAGTACCAAAGGGAGTAAGAGAAAGCCAGAATAATAAGTGCGTGTTCGACCAGATTATTCTGCTGTTTACATTTTTAACGGTATGCAATAAATGATGATGGTTTCCCCAATATATTGCTACGTTCACAAAACTTAATACATAACTGATAAAGATTGGTATCAAGCTGATAAAATCAGAAAGTGATTCGCCATGGGGAACTTTAAGTTCAAGTACCATGATGGTAATGATAATGGCTATGACGCCATCGGAAAATGCTTCGAGTCTGGTTTTGGTCATGTGGTATGATTGAATTGTAAAAATAAAAATTTACTTGAAAGTAGCAGATTAAATTTTAACACTAAGATCACTAAGTTATTAGCACAAGAGCACAAGTGGAGGTGATTTGTTTCAGGTTTGTTGCCAACCTGAAAACCTGAAACAATTCACCTAAAAAGTACAGTGCTTTTTTCTTAAATAAAACCTGGAAAATAAAATATCAAGCAAACAAATTCGTCTGCAAAAATGTTACAATAATTCAAATCAACATACAAATGAAAAAAGTAGGAATAATAGGATCAGGAGCTGTAGCCAAGGCTCTTGCAAAAGGATTTCACGGAATTGGTTATGAAGTAAAAATGGGAACCCGGGACGCGAGTAAATTGGCGAATGTTCCTAACGTCTCCGTCGGTAGTTTTGAAGAAACAGCAAATTTTGCAGACATCATTGTTCTTGCTGTAAAAGGTCAGGTTGCTTCTTCAATCATGAAACAAATTCGGACAGATGGGAAAATTGTCATTGATACTACCAACCCGATCTCTGACAAACTTCCTGTTAATGGTGTCATTCAGTATTTTACTGAACAGAATAATTCTTTAGGTGCAATTTTGCAAAACGAAAACCCGAATGCTCACATTGTAAAAGCATTTAATTCTGTTGGAAGTGCTTTCATGGTTAATCCGGATTTCGGAGGTGTGAAACCTACAATGTTCATAGCAGGCAACAGTGATGGTGCAAAAGAAAAAGTGAAAGAAATATTAACGGCTTTCAATTGGGAAATTGAAGACATGGGAAAAATAGAAGCATCCGGTCCGATTGAGGCGCTTTGTCAGTTGTGGTGTATACCGGGATTTCTGCATAATCAGTGGTCGCAGGCGTTTCATTTTCTTAAAAAATAATGGATTAAACAGTAAGCTCTTATGCTTAAAAAATAAAACACTAAGTTCACTAAAATTCGTCACAAGATCACATAATTGAAATTTCACTTGTGCCCTTGTGCTAAAAACTTAGTGGTCTTAGTGTTTTATTTTATTCACAACCATTTATAAATTAATTTCTCACCACACTTTTACTCAATTGCCTTCCATTTGATTTTCTAATTTTTACAACATAAACACCTTTCGTTTCAGGCAAAAATAATTCATTACCTGAAAGTAAATAATCAACTTTTTGCCCGATTGAATTGTAAACTTCTATTTCAGCAATACTGCCCTTATACAGCAGATTAACTTTTCCGTCCACAGTTGGGTTTGGGCTTATTTGAAAATCATTCTCAATAGAATTCTCATCAACAGAATTTGGAAGACAATAAGTAAGATATTGATTCATACGTAAGGTAATTGGAAGTGAACCACCCGCATCCATCACATCAAAGGAAACTTTAATCCACCCGATATTAGTTCCGTCATTGTAAGCAAAATATTTATCGTTAATTGTCCAGGGTCCATTACAAACAAGACATCCATAGTTGCCTAAAATAAATAAAGAATCAACCTGCCACGAAAACGAACCGGAACAATCAACCACCGTTCCTGAGTCATAATAATTCACCACTTTTCCTAAACCAGAGTTTGGTCCGGCACAAATGCTATATGCAGAATTTAATACATGAAGTGAAACCACATTCGCCTGATCAACTGCCGTAAGTCCTCTGAATAAACTTACTGACAGATCCGGTACATTATCACAGTTCAAATCCAATGTACCCGAAGTATCATCATCAACAATAACAACTGAAAAATTAAATCCGGGATCAACAATATAACCTCCCGCAGGAATTGCACCTGCTATCACTTGTCCCCTCGCCGAGTTGGTTACGATCAACAATAAGAAAAGACCGAATGTCACTATTACTTTAAGTAGAGTTTTCATGATACTTTAGTTTTTAATAAATGAATATCCTTATTTATTTTAATTAAGACTTGTAAAGTTATTACGTTAGAAAAGAAAATAGTTGCCTCACACAGAAAAACAAAAAAGGGCCTGTAAAAAAAATAATTTACAGGCCCTTCTAATAATTTTATTTCAGATCAATCCAGTTTTAATACGGCTAGAAACGCCTGCTGCGGAATCTCAACGTTTCCTACCTGACGCATTCGTTTCTTGCCTTCTTTTTGTTTCTCAAGAAGTTTACGTTTTCGGGAGATATCACCACCATAACATTTTGCTGTTACATCTTTACGAAGTGCTTTTACAGTTTCGCGTGCAATGATCTTTGCACCGATACTTGCCTGAATAATTATTTCAAACTGCTGACGCGTGATCAACTCCTTCAATTTCTCACACATCTTTTTTCCAAAATCAAATGAGTGTGTACGATGTACAAGTGCTGACAACGCATCTACCGGTTCGCCATTCAAACGAATGTCGAGTTTTACAAGATCACTCTGATGATAACCAATAGGATGATAATCGAATGATGCATATCCTTTACTGAGCGATTTTAGTTTATCATAGAAATCAAAAACGATCTCTGCCAAAGGCATATTGAAAGTTAATTCAACTCTGTCTGTTGTAAGATATGACTGACCCATGATCACTCCGCGTTTTCCGATACAAAGTGTCATGATAGAACCTACAAACTCTGCTTTAGTAATGATCTGTGCTTTGATATATGGTTCTTCGATACGATCCAGATAATTCGGGTCAGGCATTTCTGACGGATTGTGAATGTCCTGAATAGACCCATCTGTCATATATGCTTTGTAGGATACGTTTGGAACAGTAGTGATCACAGTCATGTTGAACTCGCGCTCAAGTCTTTCCTGGATGATCTCCATGTGCAACATTCCAAGGAATCCGCAACGGAATCCAAAACCTAAGGCTACTGACGACTCCGGTTGAAATACTAATGATGCATCATTCAACTGAAGTTTTTCAATTGACTTACGTAACTCTTCGTATTCATCTGTATCGACCGGATAAATCCCTGCGAATACCATTGGCTTCACATCTTCGAATCCTTTGATGGCTTCCTGACAAGGATGATCTTTAGTTGTAAGCGTATCTCCTACTTTTACTTCACTTGCTTCTTTGATTCCGGAGATAATAAATCCAACATCGCCTGACTTTACAACATCGCGATTTTCTTTCTCAAGTTTTAAAATCCCTATCTCATCGGCATTGTATTCTTTTCCTGTTGCAAAAAATTTTACGCGTTCACCTTTTCGGATCTCGCCATCAAATATTCTGAAGTATGCAATGATACCGCGGAAAGAATTGAATACTGAATCGAAGATTAACGCTTTTAGTGGTGCTTCAGGATTTCCTTTTGGTGCAGGAACTCTTTTAACAATTGCTTCAAGAATATCAAAGATCCCTAAACCTGTTTTGGCAGATGCGGGAATGATTGAATCTCTGTCGCAACCTACAAGATCTACTATTTGATCTTTTACAACTTCAGGGTCTGCAGAAGGAAGATCTATTTTATTCAGGACAGGAATAATTTCCAGTCCTTGTTCGAGTGCTAAATATAAATTTGAAATTGTTTGTGCCTGGATACCCTGAGCAGCATCGACAATTAAAAGTGCTCCTTCGCATGCTGCGATTGAACGGGAAACTTCGTATGAAAAATCGACGTGACCGGGTGTGTCGATAAGGTTCAAAGTGTATTGTTCGCCTTCGAAAGTATATTGCATCTGAATTGCGTGACTCTTGATCGTGATGCCGCGTTCGCGTTCAAGGTCCATGTCATCGAGCACCTGAGCTTTTTCATCGCGTTTGCTGACTGTACCGGTGTACTCCAGTAAACGATCGGCGAGGGTACTTTTGCCATGGTCGATATGGGCAATAATGCAGAAATTTCGAATATTTTTCACTTTGGGTAATTTTCTTAGAAGGATTGCGAAGGTAATGAAAATGTGACGAAAATCTGCGGTTTTTCTGCGTATTCTGCGCAATTCTGCGGGAAATAAAAGACGCTTAAATTTCCCGCAGAATTGCGCAGAATACGCAGAAAATTGGGTAAGAAAGTCAATTTCGAGGCTATAGTCCGTTTACTTTTCTAAAAATATGCTCCTTAATTACATCCACATTGAAATTAACTAAAATACCTAGTTTTAACTTAGCAAGCTTAAGGTAAGTTAAAAGTTGTTTGTGATGTACTGGTGCTAAAGCTTCAATTGATTTAACTTCAATAACGACTGTATTCTCTACTAAAATATCCATTCTAAAACCTAACCCTAAACTGGTTTCATCATAAATAACTGGAAGTCCAACTTCCACCTTAACATTCAAGTTCAACTTTCGAATTTCGTATGTCAAAGCGGCAACATATACAGATTCTAATAATCCTGGCCCTAATTCATAATGCACTTTCATTATTGCTCCACGAATAATGTATGAGATTTCATTTTCATTCATCAGACAAAAATACGGATGAAAGAAATTGAAAATACTAGTGAATTTATGTTTCACTAATTAAAAAAACATCACAGAAGCATTAAAATACTTTACTCGCGATTTTGCAGGTGGTTTCGGCGTTGCCCATGGTGTAGTAATGTAAGCATGGCACGCCGGCATTTTTTAGTTCGATGGATTGGTTGGTACACCATTCTATTCCGAGCTCTTTTACTTCTTTGTCATTCTTGCATTTGTCGATTGCATCGGCAAGATCTTCGGGTAAGTCGACATGAAAAATTTTAGGGAGAACGGTAGTTTGTTTTTTTGTTGTTACAGGCTTTAATCCGGGGATGATGGGAACATTGATTCCATTCTCCTTGCACTTCTCTACAAACTCAAAATATTTAGTGTTGTCGAAAAACATTTGTGTTACGATGAATGATGCACCCGCATCAACTTTTGCTTTCAGGAAACGAAGATCCGTTTTCAGATTCGGTGCTTCGAAATGTTTCTCGGGATAACCTGCTACTCCAAAACAAAAATCAGAGGCTGTTACTTCCTGCAATTCTTCATCAAGATAAACACCGCTATTCATATTTGCCACTTGTTGCACAAGATCAAGCGCAAATTTATGTCCGCCTAAATGCGGCTCGAATGCCGCTTCACTTTTTATTGCATCGCCTCTAAGCAAAAGCAAATTATCAATTCCCAGATAACTTAACTCGATCAGAGCATTCTCTGTTTCCTCTTTCGAAAATCCTCCGCAGATGATATGCGGCACAGGATCAACCTTGTAATAATTTAAGATCGCTGCACAAATACTTACTGTTCCCGGACGTTTTCTGATCGAAAATTTTTCCAGTAAACCATTCTCACGTTTTTTATATACATATTCTTCCCGATGATACGTCACATCCACAAACGCAGGCTTAAACTCCATGATCGGATCCAGAATATCATAAATACTTCTGATACTCTTCCCCTTCAATGGCGGAAGAATTTCTACTGAGAAAAGTGTTTTGTTTTTGTTAGTGGAAAGGTGTTCGGTGATTTTCATTCTTTTTGGTGAGTGGTAAGTGGTTATTAGTTATTAGTTAAAGACAAAAATTTCCCAACGTATTTCCCAATAATATCAAATTCAATATTCACATCATCGCCGGGTTTCAGGGAATGAAAATTTGTGTTCTCCCATGTGTAGGGAATGATCGCTACGGAGAAATCATTCTTTCCGGAATCAACAACGGTCAGACTGACACCATTGATACATACAGAACCTTTTTCAACTGTAATATGTGCCGGTGAAGGAACGTAAGAAAAATAGATTCTCCAACTGCCGTTCTCTGAAATGATCTTTTCAACCTTGGCTGTTGTGTCGACATGGCCTTGAACAATGTGTCCATCAAGCCGGCCATTCATTTGCATACATCGCTCCAGATTTACTTTGTCGCCAACTTTTAAAACGCCAAGGTTAGTGCGGATCAGTGTTTCGTGAATGGCAACAACATCGTATTTATCCTCATTGATATTTACAACAGTCAGACAAACTCCATTATGCGCAAGACTTTGATCGATCTTTAATTCTGATGTGAAATTACACTCTAATGTGAATCGCAGGTTTGTGCCTTCTTTCTGAATTGCACATACTTTTGCCATACTTTCAACAATACCGGTAAACATATCAGCTCAATTATTTCGTATCAACTGGATGGTGCCATGTAACTCCTGAACATCCTCGCCAAATATACGATAGAAATAGACTTTGCAAGTATAAAAATATACACCGCTTACACAGTCTGCTTTTGATTCCATATCCTTGCCGTCCCACAAAACATCTTTGTCCTTCGTTTCATAAACAATTTTACCCCAACGATTGTAGATCTTCATATCGATCTCTTTCACATTTTTATACGGTGGACATGTTGTAGACTGTAATTGTTCGTCGGTAGTGCTATCACATGGATGGTAAATATCATTCATGCCATCACCATTAGGAGTGAAAACGGATGGTAAAACATACTCCCGACAAGTATCAATGCAAACAGCAATTGCATTCAGAGTTTCATTACCTACTGAATCGACTCCTGTCACTTTGTAACAACCTGAAATGATCTCCAGATCGTAATGCAGATAGGATGTAACATTTGGATCCAGAATGGAATCTATTCGTTCGAAGTTCAATGAATCGACCGGTGAATAATAAATATAATATTTCAAGACATCATCAGAACAAACAAGGTTCGGATTCACCCAGGTAAGCATGTTCGCATTGTTTATGCAATCAGAAATAATTTCCAGATCAGTTGCACAAGGATGAACATTATCAACAGGCACAGAACATAATTGCTGTGATTTATTATACAATGGTGAAGGAATCCCGTCACGCGAATAGGATCCGGAAGAACGGATGTAATAACAATACTGCGTTCCATTCGCAAGACCTGTATCTGAAAATTGTTGTACACTAACTGTTGCAATTGAATCATATAAAAGTGTTGTATTATTCAATCGGAAAACATCATATGAAGTATTTGTCCAAGGAACAAATTCCTCCCATGTCAGATTCAGGCGATTGTCGGTCGGACTGATGCTTAAGAAAATTGTAGAAGCATTTGTCGAACTACCTTTCAATGTCGGTACTCCGGAATTGTTGTAATACAGATCAACTTTATAAGACCAAGGTCCTGCAACCCGTATTGATGTTTGCATCAACAATTGTTGTATCGTTGAGATCATTCAACACAGCAAATTGAGTGAAATTATTTCCAAAGAAATCAGGTGAATGAAAAACTCTGTATTCGTAAGGGCCCGGGAACTGAAATGTGTCCAGTTCAGTTGGCTTACTCCAGTCAACATAGACTGTACCTGTCAATGCATCTGTTGAAGTCACATCTGCATGAGTAAGAACAGGAAGATCTTTTTTCAGTGTTGCACAAGTCTGTGGTGAAGCACAACTCTCTGAACCGTCAGCAAAGAATGCTGTGATGATATAACAATACTCTACCCCAATTGCTAATCCTTGTCCGTTATTGCTATCGGAAAAATTAACTGAGTCAATTGAGTTGAGAGTTTCCAGAAGTTGATATCCGGTATATGATGGCGCTCCATTATCGCAAGGACACTCTATCGTTCCCGGATAACTATTTGTCCGACGATAAATATGATATCCTATTGCTTCACTGCATGGTGACATGCTCCATGAAAGATCAATTGCATTTCCATTCGCAATAGCAGTAACGGTAGCAGGTCCGGGAGCAATTACTCTGATGGTTGTAGTTTTCAATGCAACAAGAGCAATACTGTCTACAGGTTGTACATCGCGTGCTTTGAATTGAACAGTGTATGGACTTGCACGAACATGATGACATTTTGCAGCCCATTCAAAGCGGCCGACTACTGTATCGTTATTTGGAACAGTAATTCTGAAAAAGATTGCAGGATCGCCACCAACTAATGCACTATCGAATACAGCACCGAATGCTGAGATCTCAACAAGATTACGATCAGGATCTATTGCTGTCATATCGAAACGCAATGTATCGCCTGCAAGAACACATGTATCAGAAACTACTTCTATGAATGGCGGATTGTTTGTGCATTCTCCAATCAGGATCTGCATGTCACGTCGAACATAACCAGCAAATTGGCCCTTCTTGTATTGATTGATGTGGAAAGCCACGTTGTATTCACCGGGTGTTACAGGAGAATCCCATACAAGATCGCCGGTGATAGGGTTAAGTGCAAATGAGTTTGATGCATTTGGAAATGAATATCCGGGTACAGGTGTATTCAATGCTACATTACACTGCACTAATTCGTAAGCCAGACTATCGCCATCAGGATCGAAAGCTCCGGGATTATGAATAAAAATTCTGTTCACACAACCTTTATCAATTGGTGGGTATGTCAGAACCGGTGAACTATTATTTCCAAGATATGGATTGATAATTAAAAGACTTTGAACTTCAAAAGGAACATCTACTGAGTTTGGAATATTTACAACACCTTCATTTCTGTTTGGATCAATAAAATAGATTAAGAATCGACCATTTCCAGAATAAGTATGTTCTTTTACATAAACATTCTTATTAATGTCTTCATTCGGAATCTGAATCTGCTGGCTTCTGATAAATACTGTAGGATTGAGATTATCACCAAGGTAGACTGAATCCAACCTTGGTCTATCAACATTCACCGAGGATCTTTTTGTGTAGGTAATAATAGTAATCCGGTATTTGTAATCATTAGGTGCCGCACCAATCCACTCATAAGTTATTTCACCAGCCCTGTTATGAGTCGCAAAACATTTTCTCCAAATGAGATGAGAAAAAATAAAAAAAGATAGAAACGAATTTGTTTCATCCTCATAGGTTAGATTTTAATTTACTTAATAATTTATGACCTGCTGCTCCATAACTTCCGGTAGCGGACGGTGTTCGTATTGTTGCGTTCTCAATTTAGGAATAAATCCGGCTTCGCGAATGGCTTCCTGAATTCCATTTGATGTAAAGCGATGCGGAGCTCCTGCTGCTGAAACAACATTTTCTTCGATCATGATCGATCCGAAATCATTTGCTCCTGCGTGCAGACAGATCTGCGCTACTTCTTTACCTACGGTTAACCAGCTTGCCTGGATGTTTTGAATATTGGGAAGCATTATCCGACTGATAGCAATTGTACGAATATAATCTTCACCTGTCACAGTATTATGAACTCCTTTAATGCGATTCAACAGAGTTCCTTCATCCTGAAACGGCCATGGAATGAAAGCGATGAAACCTTTCGCATCTTTCGGTTTTTCGCTCTGAACTTGTCTGAGCCATACCAGATGTTCAAACCGTTCTGCCACTGTTTCTATATGTCCGAACATCATTGTAGCTGATGTTGTAATATGCAACTGATGGGCCGCGCGCATTACATCTAACCATTCTCTCCCTGAACATTTTCCTTTTGAGATCAAACGACGAACACGGTCATTCAAAATTTCCGCACCAGCTCCCGGAAGAGAATCCAGTCCGGCTTCATGTAAGGTACGTAGTACTTCAGTATGAGTTGTCCCGGCAAGTTTTGTGATGTGTGCAATCTCAGGAGGCCCGAGTGCATGTAACTTCAATGTCGGAAAAAGTTTTTTCAATTCACGGAATAATCCAGCATAATAGTCGATTCCTAATTCCGGATGATGACCGCCCTGTAGAAGTAATTGCTCACCTCCATAACGGAAGGTCTCTTCAATTTTACCCTTATATTGCTCAATTGTAGTTATATACGATTCAGCATGACCGGGAATACGATAGAAATTACAGAATTTACAATTGGCTATACAGACATTTGTTGTATTTAAATTTCTGTCAATGATCCATGTAACATAATTATCAGGATGCAACGTTTTACGCATGCTGAAAGCAACATCCATTAACTCGGCAGTCGGTACATTTTCATAGAGAAACTGACCTTCTTCGGCCGTCAGGAAATCGAATTGAAGTGCTCTTTTTAAGAGTTGATCTGAAACCATAATTCCTGCGGAAGTCTTTTCGTTAAAGAGTATTATTTCTTTATTGGTTAGTTGAAAAATATTTTACCTAATTTCCGCACTTCAAAAATACAACATTATATGCAGACCACAATCGTATTAACACCTTCATACAAAACTGCAGATTCCATCATTTTACTATTGGATGACAAAGGAAGTGTCCCTTCCGGTCTTTTTTCTACCACTGAATCTGAATTTATTAAAAATGAGCTGAAAGCCGACAAAAAGAGCATTGTAATCAATCAATACAAGCGATTGATCTGCATCTATCAGCCTGATTATTCAAAAGATACCAATATTTTACTTGAATTGTGCCGCCGGATAGGTGATACTTTTCTGGCATCTCTGAACCGTCATAAGCAACGCCGTGTTGTGATTGCAGACCAGGGAGAAAATCCGAATCTGGCTATGGCTGTCGCTGAAGGAATTGCGCTTGGCAATTACCAGTTTCTGAAATATCGACAGGGAAAAAAGAGGGAATTAAACTCTTTGCGGGAGATTGCAATTAAGAGCAAAGGACTACAAGGTACACAGCTTAAGAATTTACAAAATATGGTCGATGGCGTTTTGCGCGCACGGACTCTTGTCAACGAACCACAAAATTTCATGACCGCTACACAACTTTCAAAAGAGTTTGTTGCAATGGGAAGAGAAGCAGGTTTTAAAGTAACTGTTTTCAATAAAGCGAAAATAAAATCACTGAAAATGGGTGGACTACTTTCTGTAAATAAAGGCAGTCAGCAACCACCGACTTTTACAGTAATGGAATACAAACCAAAAAATGCTAAGAATAAAAAACCAATTGTCTTCATTGGAAAAGGTGTAGTTTATGATACAGGCGGATACAGCTTAAAGCCTACACCGAATTCAATGGATTATATGAAAAGCGATATGGCCGGTGGTGCTGCAGTGGGTTCTGCAATGTATGCCATTGCTAAATCAAAGTTACCTGTTCATGTGATCGCTTTAGTTCCCGCAACCGATAACCGCGTTGCTGAAGATGCTTATACTCCAGGGGATGTAATTACAATGATGAGTGGACATACAGTTGAAGTTCTGAATACTGATGCTGAAGGCCGTTTGATTCTTGCTGATGCATTGCATTATGCAAAAAAATTCAAACCGGAATTAGTTCTAGACTTTGCAACTCTAACAGGTGCAGCTGCTGCGGCAGTAGGACCGTATGGAATTGTTTGCATGGGAACAGCAACTGATGAACAAAGAATAAAATTAAACAGAAGTGCAAATCGTGTATACGAACGTCTGGCTGAATTCCCATTCTGGGACGAGTATGATGATCTGATCAAATCAGACATTGCAGACATGAAAAATATCGGTGGCCCAATTGGTGGCGCCATCACTGCCGGAAAATTCTTACAACGTTATACGGATTACCCTTGGATGCATTTTGATATTGCAGGTCCGTCTTATCTGCATTCTCCTTCGAGTTATAGAGGGAAAGGTGGAACGGGAGTTGGAGTTAGATTCCTTGTTGATTTTGTAAGTTCTCGTTGATTTTTGGTGAGCGCAGAAAGGGTAAGTGGTAAGTGGTGAGTAGCACTGCTTACTTGATTGCAAAATGACAACTCTGATTTGACGGTAGAAAGTATAAATGAGTAACTAGTGCGACTTACTACTTACCAATTACTACTCACCACTATCTGTCACTCGTCTGCTTCGAAAACGCCAGCGGATTCGCATTGATCTCATCGTATTCTTCGCGTTTGGCGAGTACATCGATTGCAGTATAGATAGCTTCGCGGAATGATTCTTCATTGGCCTCACCTTTTCCTGCGATATCATATGCTGTTCCGTGATCGGGAGATGTCCGGACAACCGGTAAACCTGCTGTGAAATTTACACCACTTGAAAAGTTGAGTGCTTTGAAAGGTACTAGTCCCTGGTCGTGATACATAGCAAGTACTGCATCGAATTTACGATGAGTGCCTGAACCGAAAAATCCATCTGCCGAATAAGGACCGTACACATATAATTTATCGTCAAAACACTTTTTAACTGCAGGAATAATAATTTCTGTTTCTTCTTTTCCGATCAAGCCTGCATCGCCTGCATGTGGATTCAATCCAAGAACTGCGATCTTCGGTTTACGAATTCCGAAATCACGTTTGAGGGAGTCGTTCATCAAACGGATCTTCTTAATAATCTTTTCTATAGATAAAGTAGCTGCAACATCTTTCACAGGAATATGTCCGGAAACGACAGCGACTTTTAAATTCTCACTGACTAAAAACATCAAGTGATCAGGAGCATTAAATTCTTCTGCTAAATATTCTGTATGTCCGTTAAAACGGAATTGATCAGATTGAATATTGCTTTTGTTGATTGGCGCAGTTACAAGGACATCAATTTTATTTGCCTTGAGGTCTGCGATTGCATGCTGCAAGGAGAGTAATGCATATTTTCCGCCATCAGCATTTACCTGACCGAATTCCACATGAACATCTTCTTCCCAGCAATTGATGACATTGGTTTTTCTTAGAATGATCTCATCAGAACTTTTAACGGTGATATATTGAAAATCGGTAAAGTTCAGGAGCTTTCTGTGCAGGGAGACCATCTTGTTACTGGCATAAATGACAGGAGTGCAAACCTGGTGCATTCTGCTATCCAGGAAAGTTTTCAGAATGACTTCCAGTCCGACGCCATTTATATCGCCGCAGGTGATTCCTACCTTAATTCTGCCTTCTTGCTCCGTTTGACTCATAACTTGATGTGATATTAGGGTGCAAACATACCTTTTCGGGGGGACAAATTCAATGAATAGCGGGGTTATTTATTTCCCGCAGATTTGCGCAGAATACGCAGAAAAACCGCAGAATTAATATCAACACAAGAACACAAGTTCACAATAAGAACACGGAATTTAATACGTCTTATATTCCGTGTTCTTTTGTGATCTAAGTGCCCTTATGTTTAATTTTTAGTTACGAACCAGCTTCCTCACTTCCACCCTCTCACCCATTTGAATCGACACAAAGTACGATCCGCGAGAAAGAACAGAAACATCGATAATACTTTTCGAAGAGTTGGTTTTCTGAGACAAAACTTCTTTACCTAAAAGGTCATAAATTCTGACCGAAGAAATTTTTTCTGAACTATTCTTTAATTCCAGTACAAGATCTGACGTTGCCGGATTCGGATACATTTCAAAAGAACGATCGATCTCATTTACTGCTGTATTGAGATTGAAAGTATTCGGCAATGGATTCGGATCTGAAGGTGTACAGCCTAATTGCGAATACAAAAAGTTACTGACGAACCGGACAGTTGTATCCATGTAAGCAACATTTGAATAATAAGGAACATGATCAGCTCCGAAAAAAGTATACATCTGATTTGTTATTCCGATTGAATCTGCATAGGCAGAAATGGAATAGCTGCCATCGACTTGCATGATTGGAAAAACACCAAGTAAGTTTATTATAGCTGTTGCATAAGGCACAACAGCGTCAGCAGTTCCGTGCATAGTTACAACAGGAACGTCTGTAATTTTCATCCATGTTTTATTTCCAAGTGCTCCGCAAAGATCAACCACTGCATTTACTTCCGAAGAGTAACCAGGATTTCCGGAATTGCCTTCGATATCTCCTAAGATTGAAGTATCAATTGTAGATGGAAGTTCACTGTATTCATTTAAGTAGGCAAGATGCAAAGCAGTAAATGCACCGGCAGAACTTCCTCCGGCAAAAATAATATTCGGATCGATCTTGTATTCATTTGCTGTTGCAGCATCCTTTCTGAAAAATCTGATAGCAGCTTTCAGATCCTGCACTGCACGAAATACTGTTGACGTTGTATTAGCTTCATTGTAAGGAAAACTAATTCCCAGACGATAATTTATAGATGCGCAAACGTATCCGCGTTTTGAAAAATGTTCAGACAATCTCTGAACATCCAGATCGTTTTTTGTTCCACTTAAAAAACTACCGCCATGGACCCAGACTATGAGAGGTCGTTGAGCCATCGTATCACCTTCCGGCTGGTAGATATCCATTGTCAGAACAGTATTTAATCCGTTGTAATCAAGGTTTGCACCATAAGTGACATTCAATGTAGTATCAAATCCGGAAAAAACTTCTGTGTCAAATCTGCCGGATGAACAATCAACCAGTTGCGCTTGAGCTTCAGAAATAAATAGCAATGATGTTAGCAGGAGTAAGTAAACTTTATTCATCAGTATTAATTTTGAGAGAAAGATAATAAAAAAAGGCGGTCAATCGATTTGATAGCCGCCTTTTTTAAAAATCTTTCACTCTGAATTTATTATTCAGAAGGAAATCAAATATTATTGAAGAGAGATTCTTTTGCTTACTGTTCCTTTATCTGTAGAAATTCTGACAATGTAAATTCCATTCGACAAGTTTCCTCTTGAGAAAGTCGAATTGGATCCTGTCAGATTATCTTTTTTCCAGATGAGTCTGCCTGTGATATCAGATAGTTCAACTGATTTCAGATTCAGATTTGTTCCATCAGCAGAAACTGTGAATTGTGTTGAAGCCGGATTCGGATAAACTGAAACAACTTTGTTCAGAAGAGATTCTGAAATTCCATCAGGCAATCCAAGACAATATACTATACGAGGATTTACATAATTCTGAATAGTGTCAATGTATGCCAAAGCTTTTGCTTTTGACATATCAGGATTTGTACCTAAACCATTAACGTAAGCCTGAGTTCCGGCAGAAGCTGACAAACCTACTGCTTGCGCATATACAGTCAAAGCAGTTGAATCATACCATTCCCATGGACCTGCTTCACCCGGAGCAAATGGAGGTGTTGGTCTTTGGAAAGGGAACAATCCGTCTTCTCCACCATTGATTGCATTTGCAGCCAATGTATATGGATCAGTGAAACCGGCAAGATTGAAACATGCATTGTTACCTAATAGATTTGATTTTGTAATTACAGTCTGACTTCCGCTAACGTCCACAACGAATTGTGGTGGAGTTGTCGGAACATAAACCGGTCCGTCACCATATGGTGCGAATGGGTCATTTGTTACATGGAAGCCAACCATAGGAGCATCACCTGCTTCTAACCAAGAGCTATCACCAAGAGCGCCGCCCATATTTACAATAAAACTTACTCTTGAACTATAACCAACGTGATTATTCGGATTGTTTAATTGCGGAATACCACCATAAGCATCAAAATCACCAAGAGCAGCCTGATTTACATAAGGCTGACCAATCACAAATCCATAAGCTGCATTTGTTGTATTCGACAAGAATTTTGGAAGCTGGATCTCTGATGGTTTATCAAGAGTTGCATAAGCCATAGCAATATATCCACCTGTTCCTTGCCCTGCAAGAATGATATTGTTTGTATCGATATCAAAAGTATTTCCTGATGTCATAGCATCTTCATAGAAATAACGAACACAAACTTTTGCATCCTGAATAGCACGATAAACTGCCATTAGCAAAGTACCTGTACGTACATCCTGATCAGGATCTGTTGGAACCCAACCTTGACGGTAAGTAGCACTGGCAACTACATACCCACGTTTTGCAAATTGAGTACACATTTCTACTGCTGCAGAATCACTTTTTCCACCCGTAGGATTTTGATTAAAAACTGCAGGGACAAAACTTCCCGTGTGCAGATAAACGATCAAAGGACGAACCGGTGCAGCATCACCAACCGGTTGATAGATATCCATTTTAAGATCTTGTGCAGTTGGAGTACCTGTTGGAAAAATTGTGATGTTATTTCCGTAAGTTACGTTTGGTGTTACTGATACATCAGTGAACACTTCTGTTAAATAGCGCTGCGCATTCATAGTTTGCGTTGCAAACAAAGCAATTGCCAGCATTGACAATTTTAGTAGATTTTTTTTCATAGTCAGATTTTTGGTGATGTAAAAATACACAAAAATTAGCGACAAAAAACATGACAGATTCCTTCATTAAACAAAAAAAAGGCCCAATATCGTGGGCCTTTTGCAATAATTTAACAGTTGAACTAATTCAGTGTTACGACAATAGAAGCATATGCCAGTCGCCCTACTAATGGACCACCATATACTTCATAATGCAAGTTATTCATGAGATTAGATGCGCCCACTTTAAAAACCGATTTCCATGATGGAATTTTTTTGCTGATCTGGACGTCAACAACATCATAGCTTTCAATTTCTCCGGTAAACTGCGGTGAGCCTTCAAATAAAAATCCCTGAACCCACTTGTAATTGATATTATAACTCCAGTTTGAAATTTTTATCTTGTTGAACAGCATTGCTTCAATATCTCTTCCACCGAAACCTAGATTGTATTTGTTGCGAGGTGTGTTATAAGCAGGAATGATCGGATCATCTGATCCTTGTTTATTCAATTCGTTCCATGAATAATTTCCATTTATACTATAAAATTTTCCAATGTAGTAATTCAGTCCTATACTAAATCCCTGTGAGTTTACTTCATCCTGCGAATTACTTGCTATTCTGAATACATCATTCAACTCCAGAAAATCACCACCAAATGGAGAGGTACTGGTTGTAACATCTGCTCCGACTACATAACCAATAAAATCAGTATAAATACTATAGTAAAAATTTGCATCAGCATACAGATTTTTCGTAAGCGAAGCACGGTATCCGACTTCAAACGTTTTTACTTTTTCAGGCTTTACAGGTCCGATATTGAAATACTCTAATTTATCCAGATCAGGAAAACCGGAGAGATAATCGCGTAATGAAGGAATTGTTACGAGTGAATCATACCCAGTAATATTTCCAAGCAATTTTGCTCTTCCGACATTGTAATACAAATACTGATCAGTAAGAGTTGGATTTCGGATTGCTGATGAAAAAGATAACCTGACAACGTTTTTTGGATCAATCGTATAGACAAGTGAAACCGCCGGACTGAACAGCATATCAAAATTCTGGTTTTTATCGGCGCGAAGAGTAAGGTTGATCTTCAATTTTTCCTTGAGCACTTTTTTCTCCAATCCACTATAAAATCCATATTCATAATTTTCGATTTTTCTTCCGGATGTATCACTGAAAATTGTTCCGTCAGATTGCGGAAGATATTTTCTGTAGTTTCCACCTAAGATAACGTCTCCGAATTTTGGTGTAAACTTATATTCTCCTTGTACATGGACTAAGCGTGATTTATCATAAAACTTTGATCCGCCTTCTGTAAAAGATCTGCTGGATGTAATTTTATTGAAGAGTGAATCAAATCTCTGAGTACCCGGTTCAAAAAAAGGTATTGCTTTTTGAGAAACGCTTGTAAACTCATCAGCATAAGCCCTTGCAGTGTTATGATACAGTTGCAACGTATCATAATAATTGTTCATCAGAAAAGGATTAATTGCTGCGAGATATTCTGCATAAAGTCTGTCATAATCCGGATCACCAAATGCAGGCGGGGTTGGAAATCCGGGAAGTGCTTTTAATTTATTGTAATAATCACTTTGTGGCAAAGACCAAAAACCTATGTAGTTAGTACTCCATACATAATCATCTTTAGAAGCTTGCTGCAAAAGTAATCCGGTGAAATATGCATCGTAAGATTTTCCTGCATCTTCATTCGTAGTATATGCTCTGATGAAAAATTTATTTTCCTTGCGATACTCCAGACGATGCTGAAAAAACAAAATGTCTTTCAAACTAAATCTGTTGTCGCCCTGATAAACTGTTGTACCTGCCCCAAATGCTGAGTTTAAAATAATTTCATTTTTGGATTTCGTTTTGTAATGAAGGCCAACAGATGATTTAAAATTTTCAGTATTATAATCTACCAGATCTGTTTCCGCATAGCCAGTGCGATAATATGTCATTACACCGGGACGGATCCTTGGGACAGAATTGTAATTACTCGTTGCATAATATTCATCACCATAAACATTTACAGCATCATAACCACCGGGGTTTCCCGGACCATCAGGTGAATCAGGAGTTGCGCTCATGTTATTTGCTTCCCAGTCGTGTGCTTTCATATAAAAGAGATTTACTTTATAAGCAAATCGGTCTTCACCGCTTTTATCTTTGAATGCCTGCGACCAACGCACAGCAGTTTCGATCAGGTCTCTTTCTCCGGCTTTAAATGAAACTTCAAGTCCCGGTTTCACAAACGGACTTCTTGTGGTCATGGAAATAACACCATTGAAAGCATTCGGACCATAATATGCAGAACTGGCTCCTGCAATAAGTTCAACTTTCAAAACATCCAGTTCGCTCGACCCCAAAAAATTCCCTAACGAAAAATTTAATCCCGGTGATTGGTTGTCGACTCCATCGATTAATTGCAATGAACGAACAGGAGAAGTACTATTGAAACCTCTTGTATTGACAATTGTAAATCCAAGAGATGCACTGGTAAGATCAACACCTTTTAATGTACCCAGTGCTTCATAAAATGAATTCTGTGCACTTTGTTTTATTGCAATGAGATCTATGCTTTCAACTGTAAGCGGTGCTTCCTTTTGTTTTTCAGAGACACGACTTCCTGTAATAGTTACATCTTTCAGATCAACTTTCTTAGAAGAAACTTTTACGTTTAACTCTTTTGTAAAATCGGTTATAACTAATTCCTGTGTAGCATATCCAATGGAAGCAATGATCACAGTAATTGGTGCTGTTTGATTTGCAACATCCAGCTCAAAGCGACCATCTACATCTGTGCTTGCACCAACGTTTGTTCCTTTGATCGAAACGGATGCGCCAATGATGCTTTCACCATTTGTATCGTCTTTGATTATTCCTTTTAATTTTTGCGCTTGTGATGTAAATGAAAAAATCAACAAACTCATTAATAATATGATATTCCGCATCCTTTGCTTGGTCTTTGGTATCAAACCTAGTGCATTCGCAGGGAATAATCAATAGGGAAAGGGGAAAATTTTACACTTTTTCCAGTGTTAAGTAGAAATTAGTGAACTGAAGTCAATAACTTCAAAGTCTGGCCATATCAAAAAACTAATATTCTGCGAATAGTAGTAGTGATATCTATATGTCTCTTATTACTTACTGATAATAAGAGTTCCTGTTTTCAGAAAACTTCTATTACTAAAGGTAAAAAAGTAAACTCCCGGGACTATGTCTGCCGTTTCAACCCTGATCAAATGTTCTCCTTCATCCACATTCCCATCTAAAACCGTTTTAACAAGCTTACCTGTTACGTCATGTATTTTTATTGAGACGGACTGATGATCATTTGTCAAAAATGCAAACACAACATAATCACCGGCAGGATTCGGATAAACATAGAGTGGAGAATTATTTCCTTTGATAGTTTCTGTATTAGTCCCCGGTTCGAGAACAATCACTGAATCACATTTAACACATGCATTTGAATCGGTGATGCAAACGAAATATGTACCTGCAGTTAATCCGGTAATTGAAGATGTTGTAAAATTACCAGGCGTCCATGAATACCTATAGGGCGGGAATCCACCACTTACAGTTGCATCTGCAGTACCATCTGAACATGATATGCAACTTGCATTGGTATGAGATGTCACAAGAGTCAATGAATCGTCTTGCGTAAAAGTAAATTGCCTGTTCTCAATACAACCCATTGCATCTGAGATCTGCACTGTACAGATTCCGGCACATGCGTTTGTGATCGATGCATCGGTAGAACTATTGCACCACAAATAAGAATACGGCGCCGAACCTCCGCTTACATTCAATTCAGCAAATCCATTGCATTCTGAATAACATGTATGCAATGTAGCAATGGATGTAATTTGTAATGAATCCGGCGACTGAACAGTTGCTGATGCTATGGCAGTACAGCCTCTTGCATCTGTCATCAGGACACTATATGTTCCGGGTGATAAATTAATTGCTGAATCAGTTACTTGTGCACCTGGTGTCCAGAGATAAGTGTAAGGCGATGTACCGCCGCCAACATTGGCAACTATTCTTCCATCATTCACACCATAACAACTTGCATCATATGGAATCATCAGCGCGCCTAATGGTGAAGGCTCTGGTAAGATCACGCCAATGCTATCCTGACAACCGATTGCATCCGTTACAACAATGGAATAAATTCCTCCAAGGATCTGTGTAGCAGAAGATGAATTTGAAACATCAGGCAACCATGAATAAGTCAATGCTCCGGTTCCACCGGTAGTAGATAATATGATCGATCCATCATCTGTAGAATTACAGGAAGTTTCAATCATAGATGCAACAGTAACTTCAGGCAACGATGTTGTACTTACAGTCACACTAACTGACCGTGAACATGCATTAGCATCAATTACCGATATCGAATAATTTCCCGGCATCAGATCATACGCTGAATCAGCTGTTGACACAAATGGATTCCACGAATATGAATAAGGAGCAGTTCCGCCCGATGGATTGATCCGTATAAAACCGTTTCCATTTCCACATGTTGAATTCACAACTGAAGAAGTTGCTGAAACCATTGTAGGTTGCAATACTGAAATCGATTGTGTCGATGAACAATTGTTTGCATCAGTTACATTCACTGTATAATTTCCTGCTGTCAGATTATTTGCAACAGAATTAAACCCATTGGAAGGTGACCATAGATAA
This sequence comes from Bacteroidota bacterium, assembly GCA_016711505.1. Classification (NCBI taxonomy): domain Bacteria; kingdom Pseudomonadati; phylum Bacteroidota; species Bacteroidota bacterium. The sequence continues at coordinate 65,790 of JADJSV010000016.1, forward strand.
ATATATGGCGCTGTTCCACCAATTACATTTGCTGTAGCACGGCCATTATTTCCGCCAAAGCATGAGAGACTATCCTGCGTTGCAGAAACGATCAGTTGATCTGGCTCCTGAATTGTTATTTGCTGAATTGTAGTACAGCCGTTGTCATCATTGATCTCAACTGAATAAACTCCGGCAGGCAAATTCACCGCTGACGAATCACTTCCACCGATCGGTGACCAGGCAAAAGTCATTGGCAGCTTTGCTCCTGTTACTCTTACAGTAGCAGTTCCATTTGTTCCGCCAAAACAACTGACGTTAGAAAGGTTTGCAACATTTACTGTCATTCCGCTTGCGCTATTTACTATGACAGAAGGATTGACTGTACAACCACGCTGATCTGTTACTGTCACTGAATAATTTCCAGCAATGATGTTACTTATTGAAGCAGTCGTCTGACCGTTAGGTTGCCATAAATATGAATACGTTCCGGTTCCACCTGAAGCACTTACTTGTGCACTACCTGTTGCTGAAGTACAGATCGAAGTAGTTGATGAAGTACTTGCAGTCAGCAAAGGTGGATTTGTCAATGTAACACTCTGGTTGATGGTACATCCAAAACTATCTCTTACAGCAACACTATAAGTTCCCGGGGTAAGTCCCGAAATGCTATTTGTTGTTTGCGATCCGGGACTCCATAAATAGGATAGACTTCCGGTTCCTCCTGAAGCAGTAATTGTCGCACTGCCATCATTCCCATTATTACAATTTACAACTGTCGAAGAAATATTTGTATTGATCAACGGTGCTTGTGTTATAGTTACAGGTTCTGTCCGTGTACAACTATTAGCATCAGTTACTCTGACAGAATAATTTCCCGCTGGTAAATTATTGATCTGCGCTCCTGTTGCACCACTTGGTAACCATGTAAACTGATATGTACCGGTTCCACCGCTTGCACTCGCAAGTGCTGAACCTGTACTTGCACCGAAGCATCTGACGTTATTTGCTGTTACTGATAAAGCAATTGATGTTGGCTGAGTTAAATTAACATTAAAGCTTGTCGGACAACCGGTAGCATCTGTTGCTGTCACAACATAATTTCCTGCTGCTAAATTTGAAGCTGAAGAATTATTTCCACCACTCGGCGACCAGCTGTACGTATATGGTCCTACTCCACCTGTTACATTAACTGAAGCTGATCCATTCGATTGACTAAAACACGTAGGATTCGTTGCTGAATTTAGCGTAACAATCGGAGAAGAAGGATTAGTAATTGTAACTGTTGAAGTTTTCGAACAACCTTTTGAATCAGTAACGATCACTGTATATGTTCCTGAACACAATGCTGTAGCAGTGGCTGTAGTTTGTCCGTTCGACCATGAATAATTATATGGTGTTGTTCCACCACTTACACTTGCAGAAGCTTGTCCGTTACAGCCGGATGCATTGCATGGTGCATTGACTGCTGATGCATTAAGAACCAGTGCTGAAGGTTCTGTTATTGTTGCTGTAGCTGTACGTGTACAACCAATAGCATCTTTAAAAGTAACTGTCTGACTACCGGAACACATTCCGGTTAAAGTATCACCGGAACTACCGTTATTCCATTCGTATGTTTTCTGATATGGCGAAGTACCAACGGCAATCAATTGTCCATCGCATGCATTTAAACAAGTTACATTTTGCTGAACAATATTCAGAGTACAATTACATCTTCCGGGCATATTCGAATCCAGCCATGAAAGTCTTCTGCTCATCCAGTTTTTCAGATTCTGAATTTCGCCGGCATAAGTTGAAGGTTGCGGTGAAGGATTTGGCCAGACATAAGTTCCCAGTATTGGCCATTGATTAAAATTCCAGTCTTTTGATTCACCAATCAGTGTTGTTATTGAATCAATAACAGAATTTATATGGGACAAACTTAATACGTTGGTGCGGTAATCTGTCCAACGACATTTCATCTGATTTGTATAATTCGTATCCTGTAAAAGTTTTTGCCACCAGAAAGGAACCTGCCAGCTATCGCCTGTACAACTGAATAAATAAGCCCAGCCCGTTGTATCGGAACCATTACAGTAATTTGCATTTCCATAAGCGATGTCGTAATCCCATACCGGACCTGCTTTTAATGTTTTCTCTTTGTCTTTATATAAATAAGAACTGATCCTGTAACCATCGACATTTTTACTCAACTCATTCGAGAAAAAATAATCTATCCAGGAGCCATTGCCGATGAACTTTGCATATCCTAAAACAGAATCACGGAAATTCGGTCCGGCTAATGCATTTTCAAAACTATCGACATACGATTTTATATATGCTTTTTGTGATGCAACAATACTATCTGTAGAAGGATAATCGTATTGAATAAAAACATCTTGTCCGTTTGAATGATTGATTGGCGCATACGGAGAAGTCCAGCCATCACCACCACTACCGGTTGATTTATCGATCTTCACAATGTATCCGCCGGTAATATCAGGCGCTGTTGTTTCTGTGCGTTCAAGTTTACTGATGTCGACACGATTCTTATCACGTTTCAGACTTTCCATAAAAACATAGATCCCCCAATACTGTCCATTCAAAACAACATCAACATATTTAGTCCTCACAGCATAGTGTCCCATTTCATTTGCCAACTGATAGGAAACAACATTCCTGCAAAATGATTTATCGGTATAATTTGCACTCAGGATCCAGTCGTGTTCAGAAGGCATTCCAAGTAATGAAGTATCAAGATCAATCAGCCCACTGTTATCACGTGTTTCAAATCCAAAAGATTTTTTCGGAAACATCTGCGAACTGGAACCTCTGATTTCTATTGCAATTTTCCCATTGTAATTATTCGGAATGTCTGTCAGATGATTTCTGTTCCCAACTCCATTGTCGATAATTTTCATATCAGCAATGATCTTCGGATCATCAGGAATTGTTTGTCCATTTGTATTGATGATCACAATCGGCAAAGACGATTGCGAAAAAACAAATGTCATTGCCGGTGCATTACTGAATTTCACATTCCAGCTTGAAACTGAACCGGTGACACCATTGTTATTATCGTCTATCACTCGTAGCTGCCATTGCCCATTTCCACTTTGATTATTATTTACACGCCAAAGATCTCCTTCAGGTTTATATGTCCCATTAAAAGGCGCACTTCCGGATGTGATAGCATTCGTTGCACTATGTTTGAAAACTGTATTTGTATAATTATCGCCCGTACCACCATTATCGGTAGTAAGTTCGATCAGAGTTCCATCAGGAGCAGCGAGAAAACAATCGATGTCTCTGTCCTGAGTATGTGAAATATTTATAGTCACAGATTCCAGTCCATAGGTAAAATCAATCGGATTCGCCAAACCACTCACAGCAATATTGAATCGCGATGTGTCGGTCAAAGTAATAATTGAACCACCGGTTCCTGAAAAAGTCTGAGCATTTGTTCTTCCATTTGAAAAAAGGAAAAACAGAATTCCAAAGATGAAAATTCTGATCGTTTGCATGAGTAAATTTGTCCTAGTATAAATTTTGCAATTCATTGTTTGAATTGAAGCGTGTTCTTGTATTTTACTATTTATGGACTTGAAAAGTTGTTTTAAATCTAGACAAAAGAGGCTTCAATATTACAGTTTGACAGAAGTATTAAATACTTATTTGATGATATCAGCGTTTAAAAAATAAAGCGCATAGAAATTAAAAATTGTGAAAAAGGAGAACAGACCTCTTTTTTTCTCCCTTTTTTTCTCCATTGTCTCTATGTTAAAAAATCCATCGATAATGCTTAAAAATTGAAACACGGAGAGCACTAAGAAAAAAAGGGAGGAAAAGGAGAATAATTATTTTGTTACATGAAATGACATACTTAATCCAAAAAGACCATTACCTGATTCTTCTCAACTTTATCTCCTTTTATCACTTTTACAGTCTTCACAACACCATCAGATGGTGATTTTAAGATGTTCTCCATTTTCATGGCTTCCAGTACTACAATAGCGTCTCCTTTTTTTATCTGCTGTCCGCTTTCGACCATGACCTGTAAAACCATCCCTGGCATTGGGGCTTTTATGTCGTTAACTTTTTTGCCGGCCGTTGCGTCAATACCCATTTGCTTAAGTAATTGGTCGAAACGATCCTGCACTTTTACAATATAAATGTTGCTATTTACTTTAATTTCAAAGCTTTTCTCATCTTTGTCAAAGGAAATTATTTCAGCAGTATACGATCTGTTATCTTGAAGGATGTGAAACTTTCCTTCTCTGAATTCCAACACATCTGCATTAAATGCCTTGTTATCAATAGAAAAACTTCCGTTTTCGGATTCTACATTAAATGATTTATCGGCAACTGTGACTTTATTCATCTAGTAAAGGTAAAAATTTTAGCTCTAAACCTTAATAAGTCCTTAAATATTTGAAATAAAATGGCTTCTTTTTATTCAAATTCTATCTTTGAACTATGCGAAATCTCTTTCTCTATGTTGTTGCTCTTGGATTTATTATATCCTCCTGCAAAACTGCTGAACAAACGGTTAAAAATGAAAATAAAGAAAAAAAGCTTTATGCAATTCCGGATTACAAATCAGCCTATACTAAACGTGTCGATCTGATCAATACTACTCTCTTTCTTACACCATCGTGGAAAGAAAAAGAACTGAAAGGTCTTGCGGAAATTACTCTGAAGCAACATTTTTTTCCAAGCGACAGCATAACTTTGAATGCAAGAAGTATGTCGATCCTGAATGTTTCTTTGGTCACAGGGAAAAATAAAAAACTATTGGAGTATACATATGATCAATCGCTTTTGATCATCAGACTTCCCAGAATTTATTATTCACACGAAGAAATAAAAATCGCAATTGAATACATCGCTAAACCTGAATCAACAGTTATCCCGGGAAACATTTCTTTTAAAAGTGACAAAGGCCTTTTCTTTGTCGATCCGGATAGCATTGATGACAGTCGACCAACACAACTGTGGACGCAAGGCGAAACAGAAAGTAATTCGGTCTGGTTTCCAACTGTAGAATCACCCGAACAAAAAATGACTAGTGAAATTTTTCTCACTGTTGATTCTGCATTCAAAACACTTTCAAATGGATTATTGATTGAAACGATCAATAATAACAATGGAACATTTACCTGGCACTGGCGGAATGATCTTCCTGCTGCTCCTTACCTTGTATTTATCGGCGTTGGCGATTATGCAATTGTAAAAGACAAATGGAATGGGATTGAAGTGAGTTACTATGTTGATCCACCCTATGAAAAAAATGCACGGCTGGCTTTTGGAAATACTCCTGAAATGATGACGTTCTTCTCAAAACTTCTTGGCGTTACATATCCTTGGCAGAAGTATAGTCAGATCGTTGTGCATGATTATATTTCAGGAGCAATGGAAAATGTGACTGCTGTTGTTCATGGAACGAATATGCAACAGGATGAAGGTTCAAACATTGATGACAACTATGAACATTATGTTGCTCATGAACTTTTTCATCAGTGGTTTGGCAATCTTGTAACCTGTAAATCATGGAGCAATATTACATTGAACGAAGGCTTTGCAAATTACTCTGAGTATTTGTGGAATGAATACAAGTACGGCAAAACAAAAGCCGAAAGCGATCTGAACAAAAGTCTGCGAAGTTATTTCCGCGCTGCAGAAAAAAGTGATCCGCCATTGATCCGGTATCAATATGACGATGCAGAAGATGTTTACGACAGAATTTCCTATAATAAAGGTGGAAACATTTTGCATATGCTTCGAAGCTATCTCGGCGACTCTGCATTCTTCAAAGGACTGAATGTTTATCTGACCGACAATCGGTTTTCAAGTGCTGAAGCTGACAACCTGCGTCATGCTTTTGAAAAAGTAACCGGTGAAGATCTGAATTGGTTTTTTAATCAGTGGTTTTTCAAAGGTGGTCATCCACAACTGACTGTTTCGTATTCATGGAATGAACTTTCAAAAAAAGAAACGATCAAGATCAAACAGATCCAGGATCTCACAAAAAGTCCATTGTATAAACTACCACTTGATATTGATTTTTATTTTGAAAATTCTGTTGAAAGAAAAAGAATTGTTCTTACAAAAAGCTCTCAGGAATTCGAATTTCCTTTGAATCAAAAACCGAAAGTTGTTTCTGTTGATGCAGAAAGAACTCTCGTAGGAACGATTACTACAGAACGACCTGAAGAAGAAACGATCTATTTGTATGATCATTCAAAATATGTACGTGACCGTGGGCAAGCAGTGACTACGATTGGTTTCGTTCAGGAAATTAATTCACCTGCGTCAAATATGATTCGCAGAGCATTGAAAGATTCAGCACAACTTGTTCGCCAGGATGCACTGATATATGCCAGCATTATTTGTCAGAATGAACCTGCATCGATAAAAGAAACAATGTTTGATATTGCAATGAACGACCCGGCATCCGATTGCCGTAGTACAGCAATTCAAAGGATAAAAACTTACTACAAAGCTGAAGAGTGCGTTCCACTTTTTGAAAAATTGCTGAAAGATAAATCACATGTTGTTGTTGCTTCGGCTTTCGATAATCTGAAAGACAAAGATCCGGAGAAAGGTGCGAAGGCAGCCCTTGAACTTGAAGCGGATTCAAGCAGTGAAGTACTGGCAAAACTTTCTACATATTATTCAAATAATGACTCCGCAGACTTCATCCACGTTTATAAGAGAGCATATTTATTTGTTGACCGTTGGGAAAAATTTTCTATCCTTGAAGACCTGGGAAAATATGCAGGAAATCATTATAATCTGAAAACGATTAAATCTGCAGTTGATCTTATAACGAAAGACGCTATGGGGAGCTCATTTGATTATTATAAAAAGATCTGTGAAGAAGTTTTATCAGATACACAAACTAAACTTGGAACCGCTTCTTCAAGTTTTAGCAAGAACGAAAATCGTTGGCTCGAAATGAATCCGGGTTTGACAAAAGACGCCATTTCACAAGAACTGACGTATCTGCAAACTTATATTGAGAACAAAAGAAATATCATAAAGAAGATTAATTAATGAGTTTCCGGCTTTTTGCTATCACAATATTTCTTCTGTTTACTCATCAGATATCCGCTACGGATTCTGATTCTACAATTGGGAAATACTCCTGGAGTATCCGTCGTGATCATGGATTTCTGATTGCACATCGGCCGGCATTGGTTCCTCTTCAGGAAAAACACATTTCAGGTTTTGAGATCTCACTGGCAAAAATTTCTTCAGGGAAAAACGAATGGGAGCGGGAATTTCTTAACCCAAACCGCGGAATAACTTTTGCGTATTTCGATCTGGGCAGTCCTGACAAACTCGGATATGGATTTGCAGTTTATCCTTACATTGATTTTCCGCTGAATAAAAATTCCGACAACAAATTTATCTTCCGATATGGTATCGGATTAGGCTGGGTAGAGAAAACTTTTAATTCGTCGGACAACTTCAAAAATGCAGCTATAGGCTCGCACTTCAATGGCATTATTCATTTTGACTTAGGTTATGAAAAGCGTTTATCCAAATTGTCTCTTCTTGAAATCAGTACAGGCATCACTCATTATTCAAATGGCTCTTACAGCATTCCAAATCTTGGAATAAATGTGGCTACTTTAAATCTTGCTTACACCCGCTATTTCGGTGAACGATTAGCGATCAACAGTGCACGCTCGGACTTAAAACCTAAATCCTCAAACTGGATAGCATATATTGGAGCGGGACTGAAAAAAATCTATCCGCCGGAAGGAAAACAATATAATATAGGAGTTATATCTTTTTCAAGAATGACTTCCATTGGAAATAAAAGTAATTGGGGAATTGGCATCGATGGATTTTATGACAATTCTCTTTCTGCCCGACTAAAAAACTCGAATTCTGAGCTCAAAGGTTTTTCAGATGACGTACGTGCAGGAATCTTTGGAGCAATAGAAGTATCTGTAGGTAAAACCGGTTTACTTTTTAATATGGGGCACTACCTCTATAGCAGATGGAAAGAAGACGGAAATATTTATCACAGAATTTGCGTGCGCCAATACTTCGAAAATTTCTTTCTTTGCATGAATCTAAAGACACATTATGCGAGAGCAGATTTTGTTGAATTTGGTATGGGAAAAAAATTCTAAACAATGGAACATCAAAAATATTCATGCGTAAATTAATTCTCCTTACACTCCTCATTTTTTCATTCACAAACTGTTCGAAAGACCACATGTTTGATTGCCTGAAAAGTACAGGTGACGAGATCACGCAGATAAGACGGGCTGAGTCTTTCAAAAATCTTAATCTGAAAGATAATGTTGATGTCATACTCTATTCAGACACGACTCCATTTATCAGAGTAACTGCCGGTGAGCATTTGATCGATGGTATCATTACAGAAATAGAAAATGGTACACTCTATATCCGAAATGATAACAAGTGCAACTGGACCCGCAGCTTCAGTAATAAATACACTGTCGAAATAGGTATGCGCAATCCTGAAAAAGTTGAGATCTACGGATCCGGAAATTTTACCTGTGCCGACACCATTAAAACGGAAGAATTTCTTTTTGATTCCTGGAACGCTTCCGGCAGTTACAACTTTCTTTTCAACTCAAACAAAATTTACATCAACAATAATATCGGAAGGGCCGACTTTCACGCAAAAGGAAAAGCAAATGTTACTTTTGTTTACATGAATGATGTTGCCACACTCGACTTTTCCGAATTACGAACAGAGCTTTTCTACATCCGTTCATCAACCACCGGCGATTGCAGGATCAATGTTGATAGTGAACTGGATGTTGTTTTGCTTTATACCGGGGATATTTACTATACGGGAAGTTTGTATAAGCTGACGAAAAATATTTCAGGTAGTGGAAGTTTGATTGCATACTAATTAACACTTGAAAAATTTAACATAGAGAAAAAGGAGAAAAAAAGGGAGAAAAAAAGATTTCTTTATTTTCTCCCTTTTTTTCTCCTCTTTCTCTGTGTTAAAAAAAACTACTCCTCCCCACCAATTCTCTCATACTCCACATCAACCTTCAAAGGCTTCTTAAATGAAGCAGCCACCGCCAATTCATCGCATCGATTGTTCTCAGCATTTGATGCATGACCTTTTACCCAGACAAATTTCACATGATGCTTTCTGTAAATTCTTAAAAAGCGCATCCATAGATCGGGATTCTTTTTTCCGGAAAAATACTTTTTCTCCCAGCCAAACACCCATTTCTTTTCAACAGAATCAACAACGTATTTCGAATCAGAATAGATGGTTACATGCTCGCCTTCTTTTTTTAAAGCTTCAAGCGCCACAACAACGCTTAGCAATTCCATTCTGTTATTAGTAGTATGACGATAACCTTCTGAAAGTTCTTTTCTGTGTTCACCCTTTAACAAAACAATTCCATATCCTCCCGGACCGGGGTTTCCTCTTGCACTGCCATCTGTATAAATTTTTACCATAAAACCTGAATCAGGATTTTAATACTCCTAACTCTTTTCCAATTTTGGTAAACGCAGCAATAGCTTTGTCAAGATGTGCGCGTTCATGTCCGGCAGAAATCTGGACACGAATACGTGCATTGCCTTTTGCAACAACAGGATAGAAAAATCCAACGACATAAATTCCTTCGTCTAAAAGTTTTGAAGCAAAATCCTGTGCAAGTTTGGCTTCGTACAACATGATCGGAACTATCGGATGTTCACCGGGCTTAATATCAAAACCTGCCTTTGTAATTTGCTCACGGAAGTATTTTGTATTCTCCCAGAGCTTGTCTCTGAGGGCAGGCGTTTCCTGCAGCAGATCAATTACTGCAATCGATGCACCAACAATACTCGGCGCAAGTGAATTCGAAAATAAATATGGACGTGAACGCTGACGAAGAATTTCAACGACCTCTTTCTTGGCGCTTGTAAATCCACCCATAGCACCGCCGAGGGCTTTCCCTAATGTACCGGTAATAATATCTATACGACCCATTACATTTCTATACTCATGTGTTCCTCTTCCTGTCTTGCCCATAAAACCGGATGCATGACATTCATCGATCATAACAAGTGCCTTGTATTTGTCAGCCAGATCGCAGATTTTATCCAGTTGCGCAATTGTGCCATCCATACTGAATACTCCATCGGTTACGATCATTCTGTGACGAAGATGTTGCGTTTCAATCAGAACTTTTTCAAGTTCTTCCATATTGTTATGCTTGTAACGCATGCGTTGCGCTTTGCATAAACGAACTCCATCAATTATCGATGCATGATTCAATTCATCGCTAATTATGGCATCTTGTTCATTTAACAACGGTTCGAAAACACCGCCGTTTGCATCGAAAGCTGCGGCATAAAGAATAGTATCTTCTGTTCCCAGAAAGGAAGAAATTTTTGCTTCGAGTTCTTTGTGAATATCCTGCGTACCACAGATAAAACGTACGGAAGACATTCCATATCCGTGTGTATCGATCGCTTTCTTCGCTGCTTCAATAACTTTAGGATGTGATGACAATCCCAGATAATTATTTGCGCAGAAATTTATTACTGCTTTGCCATTAGCAATAATATCTGCTCCCTGCGGGCTGCTGATGATTCGCTCTTGCTTATATAATCCGGCGGATTTGATTTCTTCAAGCTCGGAGATTAGGATTGGTTTTAATGTATCGTACATTTTAAATTAATTAATTACTTTAAATACTGTAATGAAATGTGTTCTTGTGCGTTCTTAGTGACTTGTGTTTATTTTAACACTAAGAACACTAAGAACACAATAAGATCACGGAATTTTAGTCCGGCAAAGAAGCGAAAAAATCATTTACCAAGGCGACACTTCCTGAAACAATATTTTGACTATTGAAATTAATTAATAATCCTTTCGGCTTTTGCGCAAATTTCATATAAGTTAGCAATTGAGCAGTAAAATTGGAGCTAATGTATCCACAGATTTTAATTCAACAATAACCTGATCATTAACTAAAAGATCTAATTTCAATTTACTTGCCAATTTTTCACCCTTATAAAATAAAGGAACATGATGCTCTACTTTTAAGTCAAACCCTTTTTTTAACAATTCCGCTTTCAGGCATTCTTGATAAACCGATTCCAAAAGTCCTGGTCCAAATTGACGATGTACTTCTATTGCACACCCAACAATTCCATAGGCTATACTATTTATTTGATTTTTTCGTCATGGCTATTATATTTTTCAAACAAAGAAATGTCTTCCATAGCTCCATTACAACCAATATAATAAGAGAACTTCCCCGGTTAATATGATTTCCGGGGGAGCGCAATGAGGGTGTTCATTTTTTTTTACATTTATCCGTCTTTCAAATGACCCTTTTATGCTCGAAGCTGCTGCACGTATTATATTAAGATACAGACTGATATCACTTATTGTTCTGCTTGTTCTGACCGGCGGAATGGTTTACCTGGCCTCGTCAGTCAAGCTATCTTATGAAGGCGCTAAGATCCTGCCACCAACCGATTCAACTTATGCCCAGTATTTACGCTTCAAACAAAAATTCGGCGAAGACGGAAGCGTCATGGTCATCGGATTCCAAAGCGACAGCATCTGGGAACAAAAACTGTTAGCCGACTGGTATGATCTGACTAATAACATCAAATCCATCGAAGGCATCCAGGAAGTAATATCCATTGCCCGCGCTTTTCATGTTACCCGTAATGATAGTCTGCACAAACTGGATTTTAAACCACTCATCAAATCCAGACCAACATCCCAGGCTGAAGTCGATAGTCTGAAAGAAGAAATTGCCAACCTTCCATTCTACGAAGGACTACTTTATAATCCGGAGACGAAGGTTACTTTGATGGCCATCACTCTTGATCAGGAAAAGTTAAATACCAAGAGCCGGATCGATATCGTGAATCATGTGAAAGAAATGAGTGAGCAATTTTCTGCAACTCACAACATCGATCTGCATTATTCCGGATTACCTTACATAAGAACAGCCGTTTCGCAAAAGATCCTTGCCGAAATGAAGATGTTCATGATCCTGGCATTTGTTGTAACGGCATTCATTCTATTCGTCTTCTTCAGAAGTTTCTACGCAGTGCTTTTTCCAATGATCGTTGTTGTACTCGGCGTGATCTGGTCATTTGGCACATTGGAATTATTCGGATTTAAGATCACCATCCTGACTAGTCTGATCGCTCCTCTCATCATTGTTATAGGGTTACCGAATTGCATCTTACTTCTCAATAAATACCAACAGGAATTTGCAAAGCATGGCAATAAAGTAAAGCTCTTGCCCGCTCAATTTACAAAATAGGAGTATCAACTTTCTTCGCCAATCTGACAACATCAATCGGATTTTTAGTATTCGCATTCACGCATAGCGACGTACTTATTGAATTCGGAATCATTGCAAGTATCAATGTCATGATCACGTATCTGATCTCACTCGTGTTGATACCACTTGTATTCAGTTACCTTCCGCCACCTTCACCTAAACAGATCAGTCACCTCGATAGAAAAACGCTTAACAAGATCCTCGATAAGATCGATCATTGGGTGCATGCTTACAGACCCAGAATCTATCTGACCGTTATCTCTATCATTGTTGTATGTGTGATCGGAATGATGCGAATCACAACAGTTGGATATGTTGTTGATGATCTTCCGAAAAAAGATGTCATCTATAAAGATCTGAAATTCTTCGAATCGAATTTCAGAGGAGTTCTTCCTTTTGAAATTGCCATCGATACTAAAAAGCCGAAAGGAGCATTAGAATTAAAAACTCTTTACAAGATCAATCGCGTTCAGAAAGTTCTTGCAAACTATCCTGAATTCAGTGAGCCGGTCTCAGTTGCCGAAGGAATTAAATTTTCTTATCAAGGATTGAATGATAATAATCCGAAGTACTACATCATTCCAAATATTCAGGAACTCGGACGACTTGCAGGATATGCTACACAGGCAAAAGATAATCAGAGAATGTTCAAGTCAATTCTTGACAGCACAAAACAATCGACACGCATAAGTTTTCAGGTTGCAGATATTGGTTCGATAAAAATGAAAGCATTGCTTGAAGAGATCCGGCCGCGTATCGATAGCATTTTTGATCCGCATGATTATGATGTCACTCTTACGGGAAACTCTATTATCTTTTTAAAGAACAACGACTACCTTTTACTGAATCTGAAAGAAAGTATTTTGCTTGCAATACTATTTATCGGAACCGTGATGTTTACTTTGTTCATGTCGTTCCGCATGGTCATCATTGCATTGATCCCTAGCATGTCGCCGTTATTACTTACGGCAGCGATGATGGGTTACTTTAATATTCCATTGAAACCATCAACAATTCTGATCTTCTCTATTGCTTTCGGAATTGCATCAGATGGAACAATGTATTTTCTCACCAAGTACAGGCAGGAATTACGTCGACACGGAGGAAGTATTTCCAAAACAGTTTCCAATGCTATTTATGAAACCGGTCCGGGAATGATCTATACAGCAGTGATTTTATTCTCCGGCTTCTTCATCTTCACTGCATCAAGTTTCGGCGGAACTGCTGCACTCGGCGTTTTAATTTCAATTACTTTACTCATTGGAATGATCAGCAACCTGATCTTTCTTCCCACTCTATTGCTCTCTCTTGAAAAAAGAATTATCACACGCGCATTTATGAAAGAACAATTAATTCAGATGTTCGATGAAGATGAGGATGTGGAGCTGGATGACTTGCAGATCAGAAGAGATACTGATGAAGATGGGAGACCGCATTTGTAATTGAATAATAATTTCAGGAAGCTGTTTCTTACGAATTGATTATTTCAATCACTACTTTATTACTGATTTTTATCAGGGTATAGACTTAATAAACCGATTTCAATTTAAGGTTATAGCCTTAAATTACTAAGTCTCCAAATCCATATAATTGATATTGAAGACTCTATTTGATCCACAAAAACAACCAATAATAATTCATGCAATAAAAGAAAAGTTCTGTATTTCTTGGTTAAAAGCCTGAAAACCGAACCATTCCACCCTTTTTTCGTATTTTGCATTAATTGTAATTGTCCTGAAAATGGCGAAATTTCATCAAAAACTGTGAAAGGTATAATCCTAGCCGGTGGATCCGGTACCCGTTTACATCCTTTGACCCTAGCCATGAGCAAACAACTCATGCCTGTGTACGATAAACCTATGATCTATTACCCGTTGTCAATCTTAATGACTGCCGGAATAAACGAGATCCTGATTATTTCTACTCCACATGATCTTCCACATTTTCAGAGATTACTCGGCGATGGAGTAAATCTTGGTTGTAAATTTTCCTATGCTGAACAAGCTGTTCCTAACGGACTCGCACAGGCATTCGTTATTGGTGAAAAATTTATCGGAAAAGATAAAGTAGCACTTATTCTTGGTGACAATATTTTTTACGGAACGGGATTGCAACAAGTACTTCAAAGCAATATTGATCCCGATGGCGGAATTGTATTCGCTTATCATGTAAGTGATCCGGAACGTTATGGTGTCGTAGAATTCGACAAAGACAAAAAAGCGATCAGCATCGAAGAAAAACCTCTGAAACCAAAATCCAATTATGCCGTTCCCGGATTATATTTTTACGATAATTCTGTAATTGATATTGCAAAAAATCTTAAGCCTAGTCCACGCGGTGAATATGAAATCACTGATGTCAACAAAGTCTATCTTGCAAAAGGGAATCTGAAAGTCGGCATACTCGATAAAGGTACTGCCTGGCTCGATACAGGAACATTTGCTTCACTGATGCAAGCCGGACAATTTGTTCAGGTCATCGAGGAAAGACAAGGATTGAAAATCGGATGTATTGAAGAAATAGCATACCGTCAGGGATATATAACAAAAGAACAATTACGCACTATTGCCGAACCCCTCGTAAAAAGTGGTTATGGCAAATATCTGCTTTCATTACCGGAGAATTAGATTTTTAGTAAACACAAGGCAGTCTTTCACCCCATCTAATGGGACGTTTGTAAAAAAGAAGTTTGCCATATTACTTAAATTGTAAACTTTGGTAAATAACCAAGAACTATGAAAAGAACTATACTCGTAACAGGTGGCGCAGGATTTATCGGCAGCTCGCTCGCTGAACGTCTTGCCCGTGATCCCGACAACTATGTTGTTATCGTTGATAATCTTTTAACAGGGTCACTATCGAAGGTTCCCAAGTCTGTTCATCAGAATGTGAAGTTCATCAAAGCTGATGCTAATGATCTGATGGATCTTTCAAGCATCTTCCATGCATATCGATTTGATTATGTATTTCATTACGCTGCTGTTGTTGGCGTGAAAAGAACTCTTGCTAATCCGGTCATGGTACTGAATGATATGACAGGGATCAATAACGTACTTAATCTTTCGAAGAACACGGGTGTGAAAAGAGTATTCTACACATCATCATCTGAAGTATATGGTGAGCCGGTTGAATTTCCACAGAATGAATATACGACTCCATTAAATTCACGATTGCCTTATGCAATTGTAAAGAATGTCGGCGAAGCTTATCTCCGCTCTTTCAAACGTGAATACGATCTTGATTTTACGATCTTCCGTTTATTCAATACCTACGGACCAAAACAAAGTTCTGATTTCGTTATTTCGAAATTCCTTATCGCTGCTTTAAAAGATAAAGACATTACAATTTACGGTGACGGCTCCCAGACAAGAACATTCTGTTTCATCGAAGATCATCTTGATGCTACGATGAATGCCTTTTATAATAACTTACTTGTTAATGATGTTGCCAACATCGGATCCGATAATGAAATGTCGATGCTTGAACTTGCGAAATTCATAATCAAGCAAACCAATTCCCGTTCCGCAATTGTTCATCTTCCTGCTCTTGCTGAAGGCGACATGACTCGCCGTCGTCCGGATGTTACAAAAATGAAAGATCTGCTGAATCGTGATTTTACTTCGCTTGAATCGGGGTTGAATTTGATTTTGAAGAATAGTCAGTATGTTCTTCAATAAAAGACCGTAATAATTTAACACGAAGAGCACAAGTTCACAATAAGCACACGGATTTCTTAGTACAAATTCCGTGTTCTTATTGTGAACTTGTGCTCTTCGTGTTTAAAAAAATCGGAGCATCGAACTAAACTATTGCCACGTTTTTTTGTTACTTTGCTATCATTTAGCAGATCATGCATTCACTCTCACATTTCCAGCAACTAATCGAAAAAGGCCTCTCAAGCCTTGAGCTCGACAAAAAACCTGCTGAGCTTTACGATCCGATTCAATACATGCTCAATCTGGGCGGTAAAAGAATGCGTCCTGCTTTGTTGTTGATGAGTAATGAAATGTTTGGTGGAAATCCGGAAGAGGTAATTTCACCTGCACTTGGAATAGAAGTGTTCCATAATTTTACCTTGCTGCATGACGATATAATGGACAAGGCTCCATTGCGCCGGACAAAGGCAACGGTCCATGAAAAATGGAATGCAAATGTTGCAATACTTTCCGGTGACACTATGTTTGTTCAGTCATGTCAACTAATGATGAAGGTGAATGACAAATATCTCAGAAAGGTCATGGATCTTTTTATGAAGACTGCCATTGAAGTTTGCGAAGGACAGCAATACGACATGAATTACGAATCAATCGAAAAAGTCAGTCTCGATGAATACCTCGAAATGATCGCCCTCAAAACGGCAGTACTTCTTGGTGGATCTCTTGCTATTGGCGCCATTTGCGCTAATGCAAAAGACGATGACATTGAAAACATTTATCACTTCGGAAAAAAATTAGGTATCGCTTTTCAATTACAGGATGATATTTTAGATGCTTACGGCGATGCTGAAAAATTCGGCAAGCAGGTTGGCGGCGATATCATTTCGAATAAAAAAACTTTTCTGCTTATATCCGCTTGTGAACAAGCAAAAGGAAAACAACTCGAACAATTAACTTTTTCATTAAATCAAAAAGATTTTAACGCAGAAGAAAAAGTAAAAACTGTTATTGCTGTTTACGATGAATTAAAGATCAAAGAACAAGAAGAACAAAAAATGGATCAGTATTTTCAGGAAGCAATGAAGCACTTAAAAACTATTCAGGTTGCTGATGAGAGGAAAGAGTTGCTGGTTTCGTTTGCGGAGAAGTTAATGGTCAGGACATCTTAAAAAATAAAACACTAAGATCACTAAAAGTCAGCACAAGAGCACAAGCATCATAAAGTGTTCTTGTGACGAATTTTAGTGATCTTAGTGTTAAAAAAAAATCGAAGACATCCACTTTCCAATAAAAGAAAGGGGTTCAAAGTGTTACATAAACACCTTAAACCCCTATATCACTTTATTCTATTCTAACCAATTTCTAGTTACTATTCTCTAACAACAAACTACCAATTTCAATTATCCTCCGCCCGTATCACCTGCACCGCACCATGAAACGTTTTAGCAGGACTTGGAATATCGATGACGTAATAGTACACATCGGATTTTAATCCAAAGGCATCCCAATCATTTCTATAGAATTCACTTTTGAAAACAAGCAATCCCCAACGATCGTAGATGAATAATTTTGTATTAGCAGGAATGTTTTTAATAACGAAATAATCATTCTGTCCCGGACTTGATGGATATGGTGTAAATACATTCGGAACAGTGAAAGGAGAAAATTCAACAACTAAATAATCTGTTGTCGCTCCACATCCGCCTGATGTCGTAATTGTAAGTGCCACCGAATCCAATGCATAATCTTCTGCTGACGGAGTATAGGTAGCATTCAGACTTGTATCACTCGGAGAGAATGTTCCTGTGCCTGTAGTTGTCCACGTTACACCACTTACATTTGTAACAACAGGCGCTAGTGGAATAGTAACACCGTTGTCGCTTAATATCAATGTATCATTTCCCGCTTCGACTGATGACGGATGCGCAATTGTAAGTATAACAGTATCCTGCAAATTCAGACACGCTCCTGTAGTAGTTAAAAAGATCATTACCGAACCTGAAGTCGTATCGTTTGTTCCCGGTGAATACCCAACATCCTGCACATTTGCAGCCGGTGAAAATGTTCCGTCGCCTGCTGTTGTCCAGACTATTCCACCTGCATTCTGCTGCGTACCATTTAAAATGATCGTATCTCCGATACATAACAACTGATCGTTTCCTGCTGCAGGAATACCCGGAGGAATTACTGTAACAGTGATAGAATCGGAAGAAGTACAACCATAAACATTACTTGCATCTATATAATAAGTAGTAGTTACAAGCGGACTAACATAGATAGTACTATCTGTTTCACCATTCGGACCCCACAGATAAGTTGTTCCTCCTGTTGCATTCAATGTATCCTGTTGGCCGTAACAAATTGTTCCCTGAGCAGCAGTAGCAACTAATGTCGGTGCCGGTGAAACGTATAATGCCATTTCCGCAGTATCATTTGCGCAAGGGAAATTCGACACCACCATATACAAATGAATATAACCATTGTCTGTTGCAGATGGTGTATAAGTAGGTGCTAATAAAAGTGTGTCATCGAAAGTTCCGCCGCCATCACTGTACCAATATTGCGTACCTGTGTTGATCGTTCCAAAAACCTGAAACGAAGAATTGTTACAGATCGCTGATGAATCAGGAAGAATAGACGCTATCGGATGTGCATTGATAGTAATATTATAAACAGAAGTATCGCTGTTACACCCAAAAGAATTTGTTTCGAATACAGTTACAACTCCTGTTCCTGCTGTTCCCCATACTACCGATAATGTATCCTGTGTCAGATTCAATGTTGAAGAAGTTGCAGTATCTGCACTCCACGTATAAGTTGAACCTACTGTTGTCGTAGAATTCAGAATAAATATTTCAGTGGAATTGTCACAGATCAATGTGTTCCCTAATATTCCTGGAGCAACAGGCTTTGGATTTACAGTTACGTCAAGTGTATCCATTGGCCCAATACAATTTGCTGAACTCACTTCATAAACTGTTACAGTTCCCGGACCGGGCGATCCCCAGATAAAACTGTTGAAAGTTCCGACAGGACCTAATGCATATGATCCATTTGTTACATCCCAATAATATGTAGAACCTGCTGTAGGAGTAATAAAATAAGTCATTGTAGAACCTTCGCAAACTGATACCGGTCCGCTGATCGTTGGTGCTGCAGGAAGTGGATTAACAATAACTGAAACACTTTGCACTATTCCTGAACAACCAAAAGCATTTGTGTCGACTACATCAATTGTTCCTAACCCTGAAGCTGTCCATTGAATGCGGATACTGTCTGTTCCTTGTCCGGAAAGTATTGTTCCGCCACCAACAGTCCACGTATAATTTCCACCGGTCGGAGAAACTGTGTAGTAAGTTGCAGTATCATCAATACAAATTTGTGCAGGAGCTACGATCGGATTAGTTACCGGCAACGGATCAACAGTTACCTGTATTGTTTGAGATGCTGTACATGATCCTACAGTTCCTGTAACAGTATAAACATATGGTGAACCTACAGCAGTTAATCCGGAAATGGAAGTAGTATCTGTAATGGCACCGCTGGACCATAAATAAGTATTGGCTCCACTTGCATAAAGATTTGCAATTCCACCTTCACAAAATGTTGTATCCGGAGTTACTACAAGTGTAACTGAATCGATAACTGAAACTGTAGTCGACAAATTATACACACATGTTGTTGCACTATCAGTTACTGTTACATCGAATGTATATGTTCCGGCACCACAAGTTGCAAAATCAAATAACTGAGAATTTCCAGTTGCTGAATTCGGATTTGTACATCCTGGAACTGTTGTCCAGTTATATGTTGATCCCGACGATGCACCAAAAATTGCAATCGTAGATTCTAATAACGGATCAGCAAGACACAAAAACGATGTTGATGCAGTTATGATCGGCGGAGGTTGAATCTGTACAGTATCACTCGCTGTTGAATCACATCCAAAACTATCAGTCACTAACAAATAAAATATTGTTGGCGTATTTACATCTGCCGAAGCGATCAGACTTGTTGCATTGGTAATGGTCAAACCGGGATCATCGCTCGTCCATAGATACGTCGTTCCTGGATTTGCATCACTGCCGGTACCATCCAATGTAATTGTCGTAGTAGCACCAAGACAAATCAGATCCGGATTTACAGTTGTAACTGCTGCCGGTTTTGGAAGAATAGAAACAACAATTGCTGAATCGATTGAACAACCACTTCCTGAATCACGGACATTCAGATTAAATGTATCGGCTGTACAAACAATTGCAGTTGTAGAGATCTGTGTTGAATCAGCAATTATACTTGAGCCAGTGTTTGTCCATGTATAAACCATACCTGACGTACTTCCAATTCCATCAAGTGTTACCGTCTGACATCCACAGATAGGAGCAACCGGCGCTACACTTACTGAAGGCGGTGCACTTAATGTCAGAGTGTAAGTTATAGTTTGTGTACAAGTTCCTGTCGATCCGTCAATCGTAAAAATTGTTGTTGTTGCAGGAGAAACTACTTGCGTTGCTAATGTCGGATCAGCGAATCCATAAGGCGGATTAGAAGACCAAATATAATTGTTCGCACCATTTGCAGTCAATGTTGCAGAGTCGCCATCACAAATTTGTGTTGGACCAGTAACAGACATTGTTAAACCGGTGATGACATCGAATGAAGCTGTAACAGTATCAATACAACCGGTTCCAGCATCAGTGATGATACATGTAAAATAATATGTTGAAACAATTCCTGCAGGAAAATCAGCAGTGATGTCAGATGAATCAACTGCTGCTGAAGTGATCAAAGCATAGTCAGGTGATAATCCCCATTCATAGGTTGACCCAGGAGTTGCACCGGTAACCGTAAATTGATTCTGTAACGGCGATTGCGTCACACATAAATTTGCATTTGCAGAATTGATAGTTGGTGGCGGATAATGTGATAGGACAATACATGATGGATTTGAAACACAACCATTATCATCTGTTACTGTTACACAATACGTTTCATCTGTATCGAAAGCAATCGGACTATCGCTGGTACTATCACTTAGTCCGGCTGTTGGACTCCAGGAATAAGTATAAGGCGCTGCACCGTTGTTAACAGTTGGAATTATCTGATATGTATCGAACGGACAAAATTGCTGATCGAATCCCGCAAAGACTAATGGGATTTCATTAACGACAACATCAACAAACGTATCAGCAACACAACCTAATGAATCGGTTACAGAAACAAACATTGTGTACGGTCCGCCGGCGGTCAGACCGCTGACATTCGGAGAATAACAACTTGTGCAATCAAACGCTCCCGGACCAAACCAATCTACAGAAGTTATGGTTAAAGCTGAAACTACGTTTACGGATAAGGCAGCATCTTCTCCTTCGCAAATAGTGACCATTGGTCCCGGATCTGCAAATGGTTTTGGAAGAAGATTGATAACTGTTGTTGTAGTTTCAGGACCACATACACCATCAACAATTAACGTTACAGTATAAGACGAACTTGAACTGGTAAAAGTGTGTGATACATTCTGTCCATTGGCTGTATTGTCAACACCTGAAGCCGGATCACCAAAATCCCAGATCCAGTCTGTAATGTTTGGATCCAGATAAGGTGGATCGGGTAGAATAGAAGCATTGCCTTCAAAGAAGATCGGAGTTCCGGGACAAGATACAGTTGGGTTGTATGTAATCGTCGGATAAAGTTCTTGTACAACAATATCCTGACTTACGCTTTTACATCCGCATTCTGTATTACAAACTCTTAAGGTAATTGTATGATTGCCGATCGTAGCAAAGTTTACAAGTGTATCTGCTCCTGATGCAGGAATGTAGGCGCCTGCATCTAATCTCCATTCGTAAGTAATATTTGTTCCGCCATGCAGCGTTGTCGTATTCGTCAGATTTACATCAAGTGGAGCGCAGCCGTTGTTCGGATTTGTATTAAAGTTTGCATCCGGACGTGCAATGATGGCGTCATTTGGAGTTGAAGCAACGATGTTAAATCCTTCCTGATTTCCCGATTCTCCATCAACCATGATGTAATACTGTGTTCCACTAGTTGTAGGAAATGTAACACTCATTGTACCAGCGGTTCCGCTACTTCCCGTTGTACAAAAACCTAAGGGTGTTAATACCGCACATGTTCCGGTGTAAACTTCCATCGCTAATCCGGGATTATTATCGATTCCCGTTACGGTAACTGTTGCTGTTCCGGTATTATGACTGAAGACCGTAAACCAGACACTATTGTCTACGATTCCATCGCCGCAACCTAAAACAGGATCGGTTCCGGTTGTCGTCGCACCAACAGTGGTGCGGCTTGTAGTGCTATTGGCGCATAATGCGATGGCTGCTGAACAATTATCTTGTGCTTTAGCAAAAGAACAGATGAACAACAGTAAAAAGGTGCTGATGAGTAATTTCATTCAATTGTATTATAAGCAACCAAAATAGACTAATATTTGATGGTTCTATTTTGAATTCAAATTGAATTATTAACATTCAATTGTATGAAATTACGAATGGAAACCGTTAAAATAAAGTCTCCAAATCATGCCATAAAATTCACGCTTTGTATGCATCTTTGTTATTCCGATGAATAAAAATGCTGCAGACATTCTGAACCTATTGTCAAAACTGACCTTGCGGCGTTTTGCAAATTTCAGCAAGGTCATTTTGGGATATTATATGTCGCGCATCAGCGGGAAAGTTCATGTCTATGGACTTCCATTCTCCGTCTCAATTGAACCTACCACATCCTGTAATCTGAGATGTCCGGAATGTCCCAGCGGACTGCGATCTTTTTCCAGACCTACCGGTATGCTGGAAACTAAATTTTACACTTCTGTTCTCGATCAACTGCATCGCGACTCACTTTATGTGATCTTTTATTTCCAGGGCGAACCCTATTTGAATCCCGACTTTCTTCAAATGGTCCGATATGCAAATTCAAAGAAAATGTATTCGGCCACTTCTACTAATGCACATTATCTGAATGATGATGTTGCTAAAAAAACCGTAGAGTCGGGACTTGACCGGTTGATCATTTCCATTGATGGCACTACGCAGGAAGTTTATGAGCAATATCGTATCGGTGGGCAATTGACCAAGGTTTTAGAAGGAGCAAAAAATATTATCAAATGGAAAAAAGAACTGCGGTCTAAAACTCCATATGTTGTATTTCAGTTTTTAGTAGTTGCTCCGAACGAGCATCAATTAGCAGATATAAAAAAACTGGCAGCAGATATCGGTGTCGATGATATTGCATTCAAAACTGCTCAGATAAATGATTATCAAAACGGGAATTCTTTGATTCCTGCAAATACCGAATTTTCGCGTTACAAAAAATTGCCGGATGGAAGTTTTGCTCCAAAAAACAAGTTACTGAATCATTGCTGGAAGGTTTGGCAATCTGCGGTAATAACATGGGACGGAAAAGTCGTTCCCTGCTGTTTCGATAAGGATGCGCAACATCAGATCGGTAATCTATCTAATGAATCGTTCGAGTCGGTCTGGAAAGGAAATTCATTCCGGAATTTCCGACAAAGTCTCTTAAAAAGCAGAAAAGAAATTGATATTTGCAAAAATTGTTCAGAAGGCGGAAAGATCTGGGCTTAGTGCAATTCTCCATTTTAAATATTCAAAACTATTCTTTAAAACATCATATCTAGTTTATGATAATCAATAAATCAGAAGTCTTTGTAGGTCATGAAGGCGCTATTTACACTTTAGAAAAAAGTCCGGATGCGGATTTCTTTTTCTCCGGCGGCAGTGATGGCATTTTATCGAAATGGGAAAAACATAATTTTATTCAGCCGGAAGCTTTCAGTAAAATGAATTCACCCATCTATGCTATCAGGTGGATCAAGGAAAGATCGTTGTTGCTTTCAGGAACAGGGCTGGGAGAATTTTATGCGATTGATGTTGCCACGAAAAAACTGATCCTCGCTTCCCGCTTTCATGAAAGCGGAATCTTCGATATTCAGTTCTCTTTATACAATCAAAAGATCTATACCGGATCAAGCGGAGGTGAGTTAGCAGTATGGGACCTGAACACATTTGCATTGATCAAAAAAATACAGATCACAGCAGGCAAGGTTCGTTCGATTGCAATTTCTAATGATGATTCAGAACTTGCAATAGCATGCGGAGATGGTACGATCAGAATATTAAATGCAACAGACCTTTCAGAAAAAAAATCAATTCCTGCACATGAGAAATCCTGCAATTGCGTATGCTATCATCCTGACAAAAAATATCTGATTAGCGGCGGCCGAGATGCACATCTGCGGATCTGGAATACCGACGACTATTCTATGTTCATGGAAATTCCTGCACACAATTATGCTATCTATTCCATTGCATTTTCCCCTGACAACAAATATTTCGCAACCGCCAGCAGAGACAAGACAGCAAAGATCTGGAACAGCAACGATTTTCTTTTCGAGCATCGCATCGACAGAGAACAATCTAATGCACATTCTCATAGTGTAAATAAAGTTTTGTGGTTGGAGAATGATGAGTTGTTGACTGCCGGGGATGATCGACGGGTAATGTTGTTTACAATTGAAACCTAATGTTACAGGTTTCAGGTTACAGGTTACAGGTTGGCAACCTGCAAACCTGTAACCTGAAACCTGTAACTGCACTATTTAAATTAAAAAAATGTCTCAAACTATTTCCCAACTTGCCATAGTAGTAAACGACTACGACGAAGCAATAAAATTCTACACTGAAAAACTTGGTTTCATTCTATATGAAGACAAAGTCATGAGTGAAACGAAACGCTGGGTAGTAGTTGGTCCGAAGGATTCGGATTGTAAATTGTTACTTGCGAAAGCAGCGAATGAAGAACAACGAACGCGAATAGGAAATCAAACGGGAGGAAGAGTGTTTCTTTTTCTTTATACCACAGACTTTTGGACCGACTACGATTTAATGAAATCGAAAAATGTTGAATTCGTTAGAGAAGCTGTAGAGGAAGAATGGGGAACTGTGGCAGTGTTTAAAGATCTGTATGGGAATCTTTGGGATTTTGTACAGAATCGATAAGCCGGGTAGACAGAGATTGTTCCTTTAGTAATGTTTCAAGTTTGTTGCCATTGAAATATTAATTCAAAAATGAAACTGTGTACCTTAGAAAACGAAAAGGTCCTTTCAGGATGACCCTGTTAACAAGGGAAAACGTTGCGGCATATCAGTAAGTCAACAATTGTCATCCTGAAAGGACCTTTTCGTTCTAAACTTTATGATTTTTGTAGCATACGCTTTATTTAAGAATAATTTTCAACATAAATTAAAAAGTTGGTTAGCGAAATCAATTTTAAACCAAAAACGAACTTTTTCTCCAACTTTAAAAAAAATGAAACCTTACTAAAATTCGCCCGTTATAAAAGGCGTGTTTCATGTTAAGTTTAAGTTAAGTAATTTGAATTGTTGATCAAAGAGCTCCGGGTTAATTCTCGGAGTTTTTTGTTTATGGCCTACGGCCGGTGAGTAGAAAGTAGTGAGTAGTGATTAGCACCGGTTACAAAATTGAAATAGTCTGCATAAAATTAAAGTTTGAAAATTGAAAGAGGCTCTTGGAATAAATACCAAGAGCCTCTTCTATTTTAATTTGTAATTATCTGTCTAGCTTGTAGCAGGCGCTATTCACTTTTCACTTTTCACTTTTCACTTTTCACTTTTCACCACTCACTCTAACTATATCGTCATTATCTCCTTCTCCTTCGCCTCAAGATGTTTATCGACCAAAGCAATAAACTGATCCGTCATTTTCTGGATCTGGTCTTCTAAACCTTTTGCTACGTCTTCAGGAATAACTTTTCCTTCTTTCTTTATAAGATCATTGGCTTCTTTACGGATGGTACGGATACCAACTTTGCCATGCTCTGCTTCTGCTTTTGTTTTCTTCACTAAATCTTTTCTGCGTTCTTCTGTCAATGCAGGAATGTTGATTCGCACAACAGTTCCATCATTCTGCGGAGTGAAACCCAGATTGGAATCGGTGATCGCTTTTTCAATTGGCTTGATCATCGATTTTTCCCACGGCTGAATTGCCAATGAACGAGCATCAGGTGTTGTGATACTGGCTACTTGTGAAAGCGGAGTATTTGTTCCATAATAATCTACCTGGATCATATCCAGCATCGATGGATTCGCACGACCGGCGCGGATCTTTGTTAACTCTGCTTCAAGATGATCAATTGCTTTTTGCATGTGTGCTTTTGATTCACTGATCAATTTATTTGTATCTAACATAAGCTAAGATTTATGACTTTAATTTATGATTTTAAAATTCAACAAGTGTTCCAACTCTTTCTCCCTCTAAAACGCGCAGAAGATTTCCGGGTTTATTCATATCGAATACGATGATAGGAACTTTATTTTCATTACACAAAGTGAAGGCAGTAAGATCCATCACTTTCAACCCTTTTTCATAGACTTCATCGAATGTCACTGTTTCATATCTGACAGCATCTTTATCTTTCTCCGGATCCGATGAATAAATTCCATCTACACGTGTGCCTTTCAGGATCACATCAGCACCGATCTCAATCGCTCTAAGTGACGCTGCTGTATCAGTTGTAAAATATGGATTTCCCGTTCCCGCTCCGAAAATAACAACACGGCCTTTTTCCAAATGTCGAACTGCGCGGCGCTTGATATAAGGCTCACAGATCTGTTCCATCTTAATGGCCGACTGCAACCTTGTCTTCACTCCTACTCTTTCCAAAGCCGACTGTAAAGCCATGCTATTGATCACAGTCGCAAGCATCCCCATGTAATCGCCCTGAACTCTGTCGATCACATCTCCGGCATCATTGCCAACACCACGGAAAATGTTCCCTCCGCCGATAACAACAGCTACTTCCACTCCCTCATCAACGATAGACTTGATCTCTTCCGAATACTTTCGTAACCGGTCGTGATCGATTCCAAAATCCTTTTCGCCCATGAGGGCTTCACCGCTGAGTTTTAAGAGTACGCGTTTGTATTTCATAGAAGGGAGTTTCTGTATGCGAAGATATTCATTTTTTTGTTCAAGGTTCAAAGTTCAAAGTTCAAAGTTGGCTTTGTAGTCACCTACAACGCCAACTTTGAACTTTGAACTTTGAACAAGTTAAGGGCAAAAAAAAAGGAGAACCTTCGCTCTCCTTATAATCTTTTTTACTTATTACCCGATTTTCACGCGTTTCATCGCTGTGATATGGGCGTTTTTGTCAACGCTTTCCAAGTACTGACGAACCGTTTTCTTTTCGTCTTTAATGAATTGCTGATTTAACAAAGTATATTCAGAATAGAATTTGTTGATCTTTCCTGCTGCGATCTTTTCGATCATGTTCTCAGGTTTTCCTTCAGCGCGGATCTGCTCTTTTGCAATTTCCACTTCACGCTCAAGTAATGTAGAATCTACATCGTCTTTATCGATCGCTACCGGCGCCATAGCTGCAACTTGCATTGCAATATCGCGGCCTGCATCAGCAGCCGTTTGATTCGTTGTATCAAAAGCTACAACTGACGTAAGTTTGTTACCCGGGTGATTATAGATGATCACTTTTTCTGCATTCACATATGCGAAATCTACTAGATCGATTTTTTCACCGATTCTTCCCATCTGATCAACTAATGTCTCAGCAACTGTTCTGTCACCAAGTTTCATTGCTTTCAGTTCATCTGCAGATTTAGCTTTATTGCTAACAGCAAGATCAAGAATTGACTCACCATATTTCAGGAAGTCAGCATTTACAGCTACGAAATCTGTTTCGCAACAAACTGCAATTACAAAACCTTCTTTGCCGTCTGCAGTTACTTTTCCGAAAACATAACCTTCTTTCGCTTCACGATCCTGACGGTTCGCTGCGATCTTCTGTCCTTTTTTACGTAAAATGTCAATAGCAGCTTCAAAATCACCATTGGCTTCCGTCAATGCTTTTTTGCAATCCATCATACCGGAACCGGTCTGTTGGCGAAGTTTGTTTACATCTGCTGCGCTGATTGTTGCAGTAGTCATTGTTATATCTCCTTATTGATTAATGTTCGAATTATTTTTTACGTGGTCCGCCCGCTGGTGTATTCGTACGACGTGGACGACCTTTTCCTGCTGCTCCACCTTTTGGTGCACTTGCCGGAGCTCCACCTTCAGTTGATGGCTCTTCGTCGAAGTTAAGTTCCATTGCCATTTCAGCATTCTCAGAACCTTCTTCGCCTTCTTTTTCTTTCTCTACTTCTTTGTCGATCTTACGTTCAGCTAATCCTTCTTCGATAGCTTTCACCATAGTATCCATGATGATTGCAATTGATTTAGTAGCATCGTCGTTTGCAGGAATTGCAAAATCAACTTGTGTAGGATCTGTATTTGTATCAGTGATTGCGAAAGTCGGGATATTTAATTTGTGAGCTTCTGCTACTGCAATGTGTTCTTTCACTGTATCGATGATGAACAATGCAGCAGGTAGACGACTCAGATCAGAGATCGAACCCAGGAATTTTTCCATCTTCGCTTTCTGACGAGAGATCTGAAGACGCTCTTTCTTGGAAATGTTGTCGAATGTACCATCCGTCGCCATTTTCTCGAATCCTGCCATCTTCTTCACCGACTTACGTACAGTAGCAAAGTTAGTCAACATTCCGCCCGGCCATCTTTCTGTGATGAAAGGCATGTTTACTTTTGTTGCACCATTTGCAACGATCTCTTTAGCTTGCTTCTTTGTAGCAACAAACAAAACCTTTTTACCTGATTTTGCGATTTGCTTTATAGCTGCTGCTGCTTCGTCGATCTTAGCAACTGTTTTGTTTAGATCGATAATGTGGATACCACGTGCTTCCATGAAAATATATGGAGCCATTTTCGGATTCCATTTGCTTTTCAAGTGGCCGAAGTGAGCACCTGCATCTAGTAAGTCTTGATATGAAACTCTTGACATTGAATTGAAGTTGACGAATGAATTTATTTTTATAAAGACAACGGAAAAGAGTTTGGATAAACTCTTTTCCGCCATCGTAATATTAACGTTTAGAGAACTGGAATTTCTTACGCGCTTTCTTCTGTCCCGGCTTCTTACGCTCAACCATACGAGGGTCACGCGTCAATAAACCTTCTTTACGAAGTGGCGATTTGTTTTCTTCAGCAACCTTCACAAGAGCACGTGCAATTCCTAAGCGTGCAGCTTCTGCCTGACCTTTGATACCACCACCATCAACGGTGATCTTGATATCATACGTCTCAACTACGTTGATTACAGTTTGGGCTTGTCTTAAAATATATTGCAACGGACCTGTAGGAAAATATTCCTTGAAGTCACGTGAATTTACTGTAATGTCACCACTGCCCGGCGCTAAATACACGCGTGCAATTGATGTTTTTCTACGGCCGAGAGAATGGATCGTTGCCATGTTTAAATCAGTTCTTTTGATTAAAATTTAACTTCTTTTGGTTTTTGTGCTGTATGCGGATGCTCTGTTCCTACGAATACATATAGGTTACGGAACATCTCTCTTCCTAACTTTGTTTTAGGTAACATTCCACGAATGGAGTTCTCTAAAATCAAGGCCGGATTTTTTTTCATCCACTCTGTAGGAGTCGCGAAACGTTGTCCACCCGGATAACCCGTGTGACGTACGTATTCTTTTTCCTGCATTTTATTGCCGGTAAAGCGAATCTTTTCAGCGTTAATAACAATTACGTTATCACCGCAATCCACGTGTGGAGTGTAATTTACTTTGTGCTTACCACGCAACATTTTGGCAACTTCAGAAGAAACTCTTCCAACTACCAGGTCAGTTGCATCTACTAGCACCCATTCTTTATTGACTGTTTTTGCGTTTGCAGAAACAGTCTTATAGCTCACTGCGTCCAATTTACTTAATATTTATAGTGTTATTTTCCAATAAATAGCTTTCCCACGAAGGGGTTGCAAAAGTAGGATAATATTTCTTACTAACAAATGCTTGTGCAATTAATTTATCACGACTGATGTGGTTAACAGCGGTTTTTATTGAAAAATTTCGGAATGCGGATTTCGGATTTCGGATTGATCGGTAGTAATTCAACTGTTTTATTTCAATTAACTCCCTTTTTAGGTCAAAATCGGCCTTCTGCTTTGGATTCAACATCTTTGATGAGGCGGAATAATGGGAGGGTCCGAACAAAGAAACCGACGAAAAAAGTTGCTAAAATTAACAACGACATCCATCCGATTTCCTGATGTTCCAGAAAAAAAGTCACCAGAACGCCGCCAAGAAAGCTGTAAACCATCAAATAAAGGACCTCAAATTTAACAGCAGCCGATCCGATTCGTTTTTTACGCATGACACGCAAAATCAGCATCGTTATAATTAAAAGCAGGATCAAATACGGCAAATAGGCAGAGTGGCTCATTTTTAGATGTTTAATTGAATATCACATTAATTCCCGCGAAAATAAACAAATTTGTACTCTTATTGTTAAAACTTCAACGCACTTTTATATGTCATCAATTTTAATCACCGGCGGAACCGGACTTGTGGGAACTCGCCTGGCGAAACTGCTTAGTCAGAATGGACATCAAGTCTCTTTGCTCAGCAGATCTTCCGGAAATTCAGAACACAAAACTTTCATCTGGAATCCCGAAAAAAAAATCTTCCCAATAGAAGCTCTTAATAATGTTGATTTCATTGTGCATTTAGCAGGCGCCGGAATTGCTGATAAGTACTGGACGAAAAAGTATAAAGAGAAAATTGTCAGAAGCAGAGTTGATTCTGCAAATCTGATTTTCGAAGTGCTGAAAAGTAATTCGCATCAGGTAAAATGTTTCATTTCTGCATCAGCCACCGGATACTATGGTGAAAGCGGCGAAACCTGGGTCGATGAAACGCGACCTCCTGCTGATGATTTTTTGGGAAACACATGCAAGGTCTGGGAAAAGTCTGCCATGCAATTCGAAACACTCGGAATGCGAGTAGTAATACTCAGAACAGGAATTGTACTTGCAAAAGAAGATGGCGCAGTGAAACCAATGGCGCTTTCGGTGAAATTATTTGCGGGTGCTGCTTTCGGTGATGGCGAACAATATATGCCTTGGATCCATCTCGATGACCTTTGCAGAGAATATGAATTTGCAATTAGCAATCAATCGCTGCATGGTGCTTACAATGCTGTAGCACCATCTCCTGTAAAAAATTCTTTCTTCATAAAGACATTAGGAAAAGTTCTGCATCGCCCCATCTGGCCGATCAATATTCCGGGATTTGTTTTGAAAACAATTCTTGGGGAAAAAGCAGTTGTCGTATTGCAAGGACAAAGAGTAACGAATGAAAAGATCAGACAGGAAGGGTTTGCTTTCAAGTATAATGATGTGAGAGTGGCGCTGGAAGAGGTTTTGAAAAATGAAGTGGAGTGAAGTGGAATGAAGTGGATGAAAAAATGAATGAATGAAGTTGGATCTGCGAGATCTGCGGGAAATAAATAAACTTGAAAAACTTTCACACTTACCTATAAGTAAAGATCAAACTACAAAAAAAACAATGAACTTCTTCTGGTTCCGCCGCGATTTAAGATTAGACGATAATGCTGGACTTTACCATGCACTACGTTCAGGCAAACCGGTGCAATGCGTTTTTATTTTTGATACGGAAATTTTAGAAAAACTGGAAAACAAGAATGATCTGCGGGTTGTTTTTATTCACAGACAGATTTCAAAACTTAACAATGAATTAATTGAATTAGGTTCTTCTCTGCTTGTCAGATACGGAAAGCCCGCAGATATATGGAATTAACCTTGCAAAAGAATTTAAGATCGAAAATGTTTTTACCAATCACGATTACGAACCGTATGCTAAAGTACGTGATGAAGAAATAAAAATATTGCTTCAGAAAAAATCAATTCAATTCAACACGTACAAGGATCAAGTCATCTTTGAAAAAAGCGAAGTGACAAAAGATGATGGATTGCCATACACCGTCTTCACACCTTTTATGAAAAAATGGCGATCCATAGTAAAACCGTTTCATTTAAAATCTTATCCGACAGAAAAATATTTCGACGCATTTGCAAAAACAAATCAAGGATCAATTCCATCATTAGAACAAATGGGCTTTAAAGATTCTGTGATTGAATTTCCAAAACCAAAAGTTTCAAAAGATATTTTAGAAAATTACATTCAACAACGCGATATACCATCTGTCAAAGGAACTTCACGACTTAGTATTCACCTCCGCTTTGGAACAATCAGTATCCGCAAACTTGTCAGGCAAGCATGGCCTTATGAGAAATGGGTGAATGAATTGATCTGGCGGGAATTTTATATGATGATTATGTGGCATTTTCCGCATGTTGTCGATCAGGCATTCAAAAGTCAATACAACAAGCTGCCATGGCATCATAACGAAACTGATTTCAAAAAATGGTGTGAAGGTAAAACCGGTTATCCGATCGTTGATGCCGGAATGCGCGAACTCAATGAAACAGGTTTTATGCACAACCGTGTGCGAATGGTCGTCTCTATGTTCCTGACAAAATATTTACTGATCGACTGGCGCTGGGGTGAAGCATACTTTGCACAAAAACTTCTTGACTACGAATTGTCGAGCAACAATGGTGGCTGGCAATGGAGCGCAGGAACAGGTGTTGATGCTGCACCTTATTTCAGACTCTTCAGCATGAGCGAACAAACTAAACGCTTTGATCCGGAATTAAAATACATCCGCAAATGGGTCCCTGAGTTTGAAGATTTTTCTTATCCGAAGCCGATTGTTGATTATGCGTTTGCGAGGAAGAGGTGTCTGGAATTCTTTAAATCAAACTTGCCGAAATAGGTTTGAAATACAAACACAAGAACACTGAGATCACAAAAGTTCACGGAATTTAAATTTTTCATAGCCGAAACTATGCTTATACAAATTAGTGGTTTTACCTGAAAAAATAAAGGTAAGTTTGAAATAGCAAGGATGTTTATAAAAACAATTGCTGTTTCTTTTTCAAATGCCTAATTCCGTGAACTTTTGTGATCTCAGTGTTCTTGTGTTTAAACCTACCTGGAAATAACTTATTTCACTAAGTCCGGTTCAAACTCCAGCGAAACCGAATTCATACAAAACCTTTTATAAGTTGGCGGCGGACCATCATCAAAAATATGTCCTAGATGCGAATCACATCTTGCGCAGATCACTTCTGTCCTTTCCATTCCATATGACTTATCCACTTTATAGATCACACTGTTTTTTCTGAGTGGTTCAAAAAAACTCGGCCAACCGCAATCACTTTCAAATTTTGAATCGGATCTGAAAAGTTTATTACCGCACACAGCGCAGTAATATGTTCCGATTGGATTTTTGTCCCAATACTTTCCGGAAAACGCACGCTCAGTACCATTCTCCCGGGAAACATTGTAAAGTTCTGCCGACAAAATTTTTTTCCATTCTGCATTACTTACATTCAGGTGCGTCGTGTCTGATTTTGAATAATACGGATTGTTTCCGCGTCCTGATTCCTGTTTTTGTTTGGCAGAACATGAAATCAAAAAACATAGGGTTGCAATTAAAATCGGTTTCATAAATGATTTATTATTCTTTCTAATTCCCAATAAAGGTAAGTATTGAAGGTGATATATATTATTCTTTGTCTTGCTTTAATCTTACAATAATATTTCCCGCAGATTTGCGCAGAAGACGCAGAAAATCCGCAGAGATCTCTGTGAGATCGTATTGGTTTGTGAACTAGACTGAATTTATATACCCTAAGAAAACAATTAATTCCAAAGGAATTTCTGCGGATTTTCTGCGTCTTCTGCGCAAATCTGCGGGAAAGAAAATTCAGCTTTGCGCAAGTACATCGTATGCCGGCTCGTTCGGTGTGCAAGCGGCGTTTGTACATAATAACACCAAACAGAGCGTTGATCAGGTGGCAAACAATACACTTCGTATTATCAACAACGCTCCCACTCCTGTAAGATTTCATGTGAATTTTTCACTTCCTTCAGGCTGGGAATATTTAGGAAATCCTGAAAAAGACGTTGAATTGGCAGGAAATGATTCCATTTTCCTTCCTGTTCGTTTAATTGTGAACCGCGATTCAAAAGGTGGTACAAGTTATATTGTAACTGCCTGGTTGTCATCTGACAAAGGCGTTCAGTTTTCTTCACAAAACTGGTATGTAACAATACCTATACATTCCGAATGGAGTGCCAATATTCCGGTCAAACAGCAGTACTTCATAACAGGTGTTGATTCCTCCGGATTCAAAGTCCGGTTCCGAAATACGGGAAATGCCGATGAACAAATTCGCATTTCCCTGATCCCTGATCATAGAATAGAAGTCTTGCGACAGAGTGATGGCGGAGCAGCTCTTCTGACATTTACACTAAGCTTACCGGTCGGCGCAGATACTGTGCTGACTTTTCCCGTTAATAAAAGAGCTGAAGCAAAGAACATCGGAAAAAAAGATGCCGATCTGCATGCTGCTCCTTCAAAAGAATTATATACTATTCAGGTGTTGGCAAAAGCTTTGTCGAGCACTACAAGCTGGAGCGGAACAATTCAGTTCTTTAAATTGGGAAATACCGTTAAGCAAAATGAATTCGGTCGCTCTGCAATTCCATTGGTACTTGAAGCAAATGTCTATGATGTGCTTTCCGACGGAACGACTATGTCACTCGATGCTTATGGCAGTGTTTTCCAAAAGAAAATACGATCATCAATTACCGTTTTCAAACTGTGTTCATCACAAATTTCCTTGAACAAAATTCTTTCCTTGGTAACAATCACTATATCGGATATTTCTCAAACAATGCAATTGTTGAAGTGGGAGAAGTAAATGGCTGGGGAAGAAGTTTGTTGACAGGAAAAGGAATCAAAGCATCTTACACATACGGCAAAAACACTGTTGGCGCCATGTATACAAGAGGACCGGGCTTCTTTAAAAATAATTTTTCTGAAGGAATGGGTTTTTACCATAGTTTCAGAAATAAAAAACTGGTCTGGAATAATTATTATTCTACTCAAAAAAATGAAAGACTTTACTCAAAGACTGATCTTGCAAATACATCAGTAAGTTATAAGATAAATCCTCATCACCAGATTTTATTTGGTGGTGGCGCAAGTATCGACAGTTATAAAAGAGATTCTGTTAGTTCTGCTGTTCCGGGTTTTGGGTACGACATGACTTATTCAGGAAGTTATAATAAACTGAATGGCTCTCTATCCTATTCTACCGGTACAGGAAATTATGCGCTTGCTCATGGAACAACGATGATCTCGGGTCGTGCAAACTATAATATCAATGCCAAAAAACTGATTGCATTTTCATATCAGAATTTTAAACAACGTCCGGAATACTTCTTCAACGGAGTGATCACATCAGGCTCACCAACCCGGTCAGACAGATATGAGTTGCGTTATGGAATTCAGTCTCCAACTGCATTTGCATTTCTAAAACCAACGTACATGTATGAAGAAAATCAAACTCTTCGTACAAGAACGAAAGGACTCGGAGTAGAATACAATCTGAGAAACCTGCAAAGCGTAAGGATCTCTACAAGTGGTTTCTTCGGATACGCAAAAGCGATCGACTATGATGTTCCTGATTTCTTCATGGCAAGAATGAGTGTTTTTGCAAGATGGAGCAAAATGTTTGTCAGCATGCGTTATTACTATGGTGCTAACCAGATCTCTGAACAAAAACGATTCATTAATGATAAGATCACTCCACAATCGGTGCACATTGTTGGCGCATACGATTACTGGATGGCTGGTGGAAAATTACTTCTGACCACTACTACTAATCTTATGTATGAATCGTACTTCAAAAAAGTTAATTTCAGATTACGTCCGGAGCTTTACTATTATACTAAGACAGGAATGCGACTTTCATTCTATGCATCATATATGAGCACTAAACAAGGTGCAAATCCAATGCTGGAAGACCGTCCGGGAAAAGAAGATTACGAGGCTACAGCAAACAGCGAATTGAGTTTAGGATTCGGCGTCAGAAAACAAATCGGTATTCCTGTTCCCGGTAAAAAATACATTTCCACTACTGTGATCATATTCAAAGATCTTAACGGAAACAGGAAATTAGATGCTAATGAAGAAGGTGTGACAGACATGCTTGTAAATATCCGTCCGCTTCATTTCAAAAATGATGGCAGTGATACAACTTCAATGGATAAAACACATGGAGAAGATTTCATTACAAATACAAAAGGCGAGATCACCTATGAAAATATTCCTGCCGGTACTTATAGTGTAAAATGTAATTCATTGGTGTCTCAAAGCGAATGGTTCGATGCCAATAATGGCGAATACCTGATGGACAAACGCCAGACTATCTATATTCCACTGACAAAAGGAGTGCGTATAACAGGCTCTCTATTGGTTGAACAAGACAAATATTCAAATTCTGATGTCAAACTTGACATAGCGAGAATCCGGGTAACAGCAATTGATTCTTCAGGAAAAACGTATTCAGCACTTACTGATGGAAACGGAAGTTTCATGATGTACGTACCAACCGGTATTTACACATTAACCGTAAATGAATCTGCCTTAGGAAGTAATTATATGTTATTGCAAAATAAGATCAATATCGACTTGAGTTATTTCTCTGACAACTTCAGTATCACATTTAACGCTGTCGAAAAGAAGCGAAAAATGAACATAAAAAAGTTCAATCTGCAAGGTGAAGAGCAAAAATGACAAAACTAACCTTAATGTCATTCGTAAATATTAGCAAAACCATCCAAAAACCAACCAATGAAGATTATTTGTAGATTATTATTCGCAATCATCCTGCTCTCGTCGGGCGTAATAAAAGGACAGAATGTGAGTATTTCACCAAGCAGACTTTATTATAAGACTGCAATTGGCGAGTACAAAACCCAGGAAATTAATATCACTAACAGCTCAAAAAATAAACAAGCTTTTGTGATCTCATTCTCTGACTTTGAACCTGCAGGAATTGAAGGCAAGTCACGTTTCATGAAACCGGGAGAAAGCGAGAACTCATGTTCGCAATGGCTGAGCGCTACTCCATCGTTCTTTGAATTAGAACCGGGAACTACACAAAAAGTTCAGGTACTGATGCAAGTTCCGGCAACACCGGAAGCGAATAAAGTAAAGTGGGCTGCAATGCAGATCAAACTTGCTAAAGAAAAACAAGGTGCTGATGGCGCAGACAAAAATGCAATCGGACTAGGTATCACTGAAACATTTCAGTTTGTTGTTCACGTGTTTCAATCGCCACCAACAGTGGTTGACAAGAGCGCTGAACTTGTAAGCTTCCGTGAAATGCCATCAACAGAAACCGATTCAGTACGTATATTATTATTAAAAGTAAAAAATAACGGAGAATCAATCCTTGACTGTGCATCGTATCTTGAATACACGCACTTGCAAAGTGGAAAAGACGACAGACAAAAACCTTTTGCTTTCACATTATTACCGGGAGCATCAAGAGAAATCAAATTCGCTATTCCAAAGGAATTGTCAAAAGGAAAATACTCTGTCTTAGGCGTTGTCGACTTTGGCAGCAGAGAAAATGTACTGGCAGCAGAAATGGAAATAGATCTGAAATAGCTTTGATCCACAAGTTAAATCAGAATTAAATAAAATTAAAAGAATGACTTTATTGAAAATGCTAGCTTTAAATAAAGGAGTTCAATTAATAGTACCGGAATTAAGTAGAAATGCCCAATTCTGGAATTATAGTGAAGAGTGGGATAAAACTGTAAGAACGCACTACACTTTATCTAATACTCACAAACCAAACGACACATATTTGTAGTGTCCAATACACAATTATTATTTAAACAAATTAAAAAATCACACCCCCCAATGAAAATGAAATTTATCTCACGTGTGTTAACAGTAGCAGCAATTACATCAGTATTTGCAGTTAACACTTCGAAAGCACAGCTTTCAGATCAAGAGTATGTAGCTGTTACAATGGACCTACAAGGTATCCTTGAACTTAACATGACTACTGAACCTCAAGTTGACTTCGTGTTCAACACGATTCAAAAATACCAGGTTGGTATTACAAAGTACAATGCTACTCGTCTTGAAGTAGAATCTACTGTACCTTGGGATCTTTATGCTCAACCAAGTACTCAATACTGGACGCAACAAATTGCTTACGGTGCAGGTACTAACGGTCAGGGAACAATTCCTTCTGAAGTATTAGAAATGCAGGCAATCCAGTCAAACTCTGTTGCTGCTCCTCTAACATTCAACAGCTTCATAGGTCTTTCAAGTAATGCAGGTGCAAACACTGCTTCATTGACTCCATCAGCGAACACGCAATTCCTTGCGGGTGAATTTGCTCAAGGTGTTTCTTCAAGCTACGCTCCATCAACTTCAACTTCTAGTCCGTTGACAAACAAATTCCTTATTCACTACCGTATCAAACCGGGTGTTCCAGCGAACTTCCCTGATTTGACAACTCAGTACCCTGCTCTTGCTGCAACTACGTTCACAGCATTGACTCCGTATGCTCAACCGGGTTACTATGATCTAGAAGTAGTTTATACTCTTACAGAAGATCTATAAGCCATAAAAATCCTTTAGGATTTTAAAAAAAAGAAATTTTTGCACGGCCCTTCAGGTGTTTTTTTTTGAGTAGAATTGAAACATTCAGTGCTATAATGAGTAAATCTCCCTTGAGGCTCCTACAGCCTTACACACATGCATCAAATCAGAAAGATCATTCTTATTTTTTTTATTTGTCAGTTGCCGAATTTGAGCAAAGCTCAAACAGTCGACATCGACCTGATCAGTGCGACCAATGTTGATTTCAGATTTGACACATTCTACAAGCTTACCAATGGTATTTTCATTGCCAATGCAATAACGTTTAATATAGAAGCGATCGGTACTCAGTGGGATCTTTATATGGGCTCAGTGACATCTGTTCCGGGTGTATGGGACAATGTTCAGTATTATGGTTCGAGTGGAAATAGCGCACCGAGTGTAAATGTTGTCCAGACCAGAGTTCACAATTTAAGTGGTACGCCACAGATCTCCGGATTTGTTCCACTACAGGATATTGCTACATCTACATTAGACATTATCGGTAATCATAATATCGTTGACGCCGCTGTAAATTGTTCTGATCCTTCACCTGTAGGAACAAATACTGCCGGAAGTTATCTTTCCGATCCGCAGTGCTACCAGTTCCGCGTTGACTTAAGAATTGTTCCGGGATATACTTACAGACCGGGGTTGTATACTTTGCAGATTGAGTTTATTGTGGCGCCGGATTTGTAATTCGAGATTCGTAATTCGTGGGCGGCCTGAACTTTAACACTAAGATCACTAAAAATCATCACAAGAACACGTGTTGATGCTTACTTTCTATTGTGCTCTTGTGCTAAAAACTTAGTGACCTTAGTGTTTAATTTTTTTTAACTTCTTTATTTGATCTTCAGCAAATCATCCGGCGTATCAATAGCTACACTTTCAAGGTTAGTAACTGCTGCTTTTATCTGATAGCCGTTTTCTATCCAACGCAACTGTTCAAGTGATTCTGTAATTTCCAAATTCGTTTTTGCCATTCCGGAAATTTCGCCGAGAATTTTTGTTTTGTATCCGTAGATTCCGATGTGTTTATAATAGGTTGAATGTTTGAGCCACTCCTCTTCAGGAAAATTCCTGTTGAAGGGAATCGGTGAACGACTGAAATAGATCGCGTCCATTTTATTATTCAAAACTACTTTCACATTATTGTGGTTGAAGAGTTCTGAGGGATCATCGATCTTTTTTACAAGTGTCGCAATAGAAACACTTTTATCTTCAAGCAAAGCACAAAGCATATCTATCTGCTCCGGATGAATGTATGGTTCATCGCCCTGGATATTAATTACTGCATCCCACTCCCTTGCTTTTCCTGAATTAATTATCTCCGCACACCGATCGGTTCCACTCTGATGTTCAGGAGAAGTCATCCACGCATTTCCACCAAAACTCTGCACGTGATCAAAGATGCGCTGATCATCTGTCGCTATTAATACCGAACTCAACTTCTTTGCTTTTCCACATTGCTCATAAACGCGCTGGATCATACTCTTTCCCTGAATGTCTACCAATGGCTTACCTGGAAAACGTGTTGATGCATAACGTGCGGGAATGATTCCGATTACTTTCATGGGTCTTCTCTTTTCTTGTGTGAAATTATAAAATTTACACCAAGTATTTATTACAATGTAAAATTCACCTGTCCAATAAACATTCTTGGCGGTTGCATATCTGCCGGACGTTGCATATAAATGTAGTTGGTCAGGTTCTTAACGATGAAAGAGAGTTTTACATTGTCTGAGATTGTCCAAGAGGTCCGGAGATCATAGATCGTATCGCCATGACGATGATACTTTCTGTAGTGACCGATTCCCAGTCCCGGCTGAAAAGCAAAATCCAGAAGTCCGCTGACAAAGATCTTATCTATGTTTTCCATTCTGCTGGTGTACCTGACACTCAGACCAATTTCAAATTTTTTCCATTCAACACCAAGATCTGCTTTGATCATACTCTTCTACCTGTATTTCAAAAAGTCAGTTGAATCACTACCCATCACAGTTCCAATACCACCAACCTTAACAATGAAAGCACTGTCATACGAAACTTGCCGTGGATCCAGTAGCGTAATACTTGTCATCGCATTTACCTTCCAGTTTTTTCCAAGAGAGCCACTGATAAATAATGATGCGTCAATTCCTTCTATTCTTGTATCTCCTATATTCAAAGACTTAAATCCATTTCCAATCAATGGCTCTGACGACGCGCCCCATTGTGCAAAAGAGAATTCGATCATATTCTTGTACTCATTTCTGAATACGGCTACATCAATATAGCCGGTCCATTTTTTAAACCCAAAAAGTTGCTTAACTCCAATTTCATAACTCACGCCTCTTTCAGATTCAAGATCAGCATTTGGATAGATCACAACACTTCCTACATTCGTCTTGATAAATTTCTCCGCAACAGAAGGGAACCGGTAACCTTGTCCAACTGATGCCCTGATGTATGTGCCTTTAACCGGATTAAAATTTATTCCACCTCTGAAAACCGGAGTCCATTTTTCCTGAATACTATCGATCTTACTTCTTTCAGCTCTTGCTCCTCCACTGACAGAAAATTTTTTGTACTTGAAATCACCTTGAATGTAACCGGCTTGCTGAACTCCTGTATGATCACCATACAACTCACTCTCAACTGTTGAATTTGTATTTACAAGTCCACCGATTATATTCAAATTCTCTTTGATCGTTTTCTGATACTGCAATTCAGAATAAAACAAAATTGCTTTCGAATTCTGATCTGTATTATTTTCATTTGTTGTATTAAACCATCTGCTTCTGAATCTGAATGTTCCTGCCCTCTTATTTGAATAGGTTACAAATGGATCTATATTCGTCCGGTAGGTCCTGGAATTACTGAGTGTGCCCGGCGCAGGTGTATATGCGCCTGAAGTATCATTTTTGAACAGAAAAAAAATCGTACTTACTCCTGCCATCGTATTCATATTAACTCCCGCACTCAATTCCTCCACTTTTTTAAAACGATAACGTGTATTAAAATTGAAACGACCTCGTTGCTCCTTTTCTCCTTCACGGTAGCCTTGATCATCAAAAACATTTTCACCTACGACAAGATCCAGATTTCCTACTTGCTGACTGTGAAAAAAACTGAATCCTGAAGTGCGAAGAACTTTATCGCCCCACCATTTGAGATCATACTCTTTTCCATCGATCTTAAAAACCGGACGATCATAAACTCCTGTGAAAAACGAAACTTTGGTTATTGGCTTAGCTTTGGGATATGCTGTGCGGACATTGATCACACCATTCAAAGCCGAAGAACCAAACAAGACACTGCTTGCACCTTTGATCACTTCCACTTGTTCAAGATTTTCTATTGGCAGAAAATTCCATTTTGTATCATTCGCATCGGCTGTCAATTGCGGCAGATCATCGACAAGCAATTGCACACGACTTCCGGCTCCATAACTCCAGCCACTGCCCCCTCTGATGTTTGCCTGTCCATCGATAATTGTAACTCCGGGAATAAATTCCATTGCCTCTTCCATGTTAACCACGTTTTTGCTTTCAATTAACTGTGGCTTTAACACTTCCATGGAAACAGTGACCTCTTCCAGCTTCTGCTCAAATTTTCCGGCGCTGATAACGACAGTATTCAGTTCAGTCCCCGAACTTTTCATTCTGAAATTTAACTCTTTCTTTTCACCTGCATTTAATATGACATTCTGCTTTCCTGTTTCATAAGAAAGCATTTTGAAAGAGATCTGATAGCTCCCCGGAGCAAGACTTAGATTGTAAACACCGTTGACATCAGTACTTGCTTTGCTGGTTGTATCAACAAAAACAATTACGCCGATCAGCGGTTCATTTGTTTTGTCGTCGACAAGCTTACCCGTCAGATTTGCATCCTGAGCAAACATCAACTGCGTAAGCGAAATAAACAAAACGAATAATAGCGAATTTCTCATAGTATATTAAATGTAAAAAAAGAAGCATTGTTGTAATATTGACAGCTTTCTTTCGGGAAGATTTCCTGAAACAATATTACTGAATTATTAG
Source organism: Bacteroidota bacterium (assembly GCA_016711505.1). Lineage (NCBI taxonomy): Bacteria > Pseudomonadati > Bacteroidota > Bacteroidota bacterium. The sequence continues at coordinate 108,276 of JADJSV010000016.1, forward strand.
AAACAGAAATTAGATGAACAAAGATGATGATGAACAATTAATGTAAAAAGAAGCGACTGATAAATTTATCAAAGAGATCAGCGAATTTCAGCCGGTGATTGTCAGCGGACTGGCTTATGGTGTAGACATTCAGGCACATAAAGCTGCATTGAAGAATAATCTTCAGACAGTAGGTGTAGTTGCGCATGGATTAGATAAAATGTATCCTGCAGATAATGCAGCGACGGCAGAGAAAATGTTACTGAATGGCGGACTTCTTTCCGAATATATACACGGCACTAAACCTACCCGCGATAATTTTCCGGCCCGCAACAGGATCGTCGCCGGATTAACAGATGCAGTTATTGTAATCGAATCTGCCACCAGAGGCGGAGCACTTATCACAGCCGATATTGCAAACAGTTATAACCGCGATGTGTTTGCTTTGCCAGGCCGCATAAATGACATTTATTCGAAGGGATGTCATGCTCTCATCAGACAAAATAAAGCAATGATCTTTGAAAATGCAGCCGATATTGCTGATGCAATGAACTGGAACGTGAAAGAAAAAACCACACCGCAAAAACAGATGCAATTATTTCAGGATTTTCAACCTGATGAACAAACGATCATTCAAGCTTTAAACATAAAAGATCTTTTGTCGATAGACGAAATAGCTTTAACAGTAATGCTGCCTGTCAGTAAAGTTTCATCCATTTTACTCAATCTTGAATTTTCAGGTGTTTTAACTCCGCTTCCCGGAAAAATATTCAAACTCAACCAATAATTCAGCATGGAATTCAAATAGATAACGACTTGTTTTTTTTAATCACTTCTTATGATTCAACAAAATAAATTTCGTTACTTACCATACAAATTAAACTACTTCATGGGAAAGAAATTGTTTCTGATGGTTTTTATTTTAGCCATCACTTTTCTCTCATCTTTTGCTGAAAAACCAATTGCTGTCTTTAATGAAAAGAACGGCGTAATGTCGTATGACGAACTGACAAGAAATGTTCTGATCAATTCCCAGAATGAAAAAGTTGTAACAGATAATTATCACCGGTCATTTTCAAAAAAAGACTGGTCTATGTATGCCAATCAGGCTTTAGTACTGGCTTCAATTAACTACCGTGCCGGTCAAAAAGAATCAGCGATAGATTTTTTCAAAAACGCAATAACCGCTTTTTCAAAAACTAATTCTCCTGAAGGACAAGCATTGGCTTCCTGTGGAATTGCCTTGGTATTTCAGTACAACAATCAATTGGATTCAGCAGTAAACTATTTCAACAATTCCATCCGGCTAAATCACGCTGCTAAAAATTTCATCGGTGAACTTAAGGTTCGTTTCCTTCTGTCAAAGGCCTATGAAAGTACAGAAGATCACGCTTCAACGCTTCAGAATTTCAAGGAAGCGATTTCTATTTTACCGAATATTTCCGATCCTGTGATGAAAGCCTATTTGTACAACAGCTATTCAGAAGAATTGATTCATAGCAGAAATGAAGACGAAGCATTAACATATTTGGAAAAAGCATTGACTCTTTCCGAAAACAATAACATTCAGAAAGCAGTCATTTACAGAAATATTGGGATTGTAAATTTTAACAAAGGCGACTACCAAAGTGCTACAGGTAATTTTGAAAAAAGTCTGACTTCTGATTTCAGACTTCCGGCATTGCGTTTACTCCGTGACACATATTTAAAACTATATGCTTCAGGAAAAGTCGGCGGTGATGCGAAAAAAGAAAATCTCTATTCAACAAAATATAAATTGTTAAAAGATTCCGTAGAAGATGTACTTAACAGCAGAATGCTTAGTCCGGATTCTTTCACTCTCGAATTAAAAGAAAAACTATTTGTCAGTAAACTACTCACCCGCACTAAGAGCATGAGTAGTGAAATGAACAGGAACAGCATTGAATTCAATCAACGACTTACGGAAGCTGAACTGGATCGTTTAAAAGCAGAAGAAGCTTTAGAACGTTTCCACGAAGAACGGATGAATGAAGAAGCGGCAAATAAAGAAAGAGAAGACCTGGTAAAAGAACTGGAAAAAGAAAAAGCACTTCAGGAACTTGCTCTTTCAAATACAGAATTGGCCCGCGAAAAGCAGCAAAGATGGATCATCATTTTATTAAGTGGGGTTGTTCTCGTCACAACGATCCTGATCTTTCTTTATAACCGATACCGACTCAAAAGAAAATCTCATAATGACCTTGACTCTGCCTTTCTCGAATTAAAGACAGCACACAGGAAACTAAAGGAAACTCAGGAGCAACTGATCCGTTCAGAAAAGATGGCATCATTGGGTCAAATGACAGCCGGCATTGCTCATGAGATCCAGAACCCGCTCAACTTCGTTTTAAATTTCGCTGAGGGCTCTAAAGACCTTCTGAAGGAACTTGAGGACTCAACCGATGAAAGTGACCGTAGAGAGATCGCAGAAAGCCTGTATATCAACCTTACAAAAATCGGAGAACACGGCAAACGGGCGGATGCAATCGTTAAAAACATGCTCCAACATAGCCGGGTAAACAAATCAGAACGTGTACCGACTGATCTGAACAAACTTGCTGAGGAATACTTTCAACTTGCATTTCATGGTCTGAGGGCAAAGGATTCAACCTTTCAGTGCACTCTGGAAAAAGAACTTGATCCGAATTTCCCAATGCTGGAGTTGATCCAGCAAGACATCAGTCGTGTTTTGTTAAACTTATTCAACAATGCTTTTTATGCAGTAAATCAGAAAGCCAGGAAAAATAATCCCGGATTTACTCCCACCGTAAAACTGTCTACCATGGTCTATGGTAATTTTGCTTTCCTGACCATCTATGATAATGGCGAAGGAATTCCAAAGGAGATCAAAGAGAAAATTTTTGAACCGTTCTTCACTACCAAACCAACCGGACAAGGTACAGGACTGGGTTTATCGCTCAGCTTTGAGATCATTAAAAACCATGGAGCAAGGATGGAGATGGAGAGTGAAGTTGGGGTTGGGACGACGTTCAAGTTGATCTTTAAGATCGGTGGGTAGTTCCCAATGGTTAGGCCTTCCCCACCCCAAAATTTTTCCCCCACTTTTGGGACGGGAGAAAAACCTGGGAAATGGGGCCCCCCACCCCTTGCTAGCCCGGGGGGTGGTTTTTGTTTTTGCCCTCTTTACCCCCCCCCCCACCCCCCGCCGGGGGCCCACGAAAAACAGGTTGTCCCCGGCTTTCTGGGGGGAAAAATGAAAATTAAAAACCCCCCCCCCCCAACAAAAAAATTTTAACCCCTCCTACCTTTGGTTTGGGGTTTTTTTTTTTTTTTTTTTTGCGGGGGGGGGGGGGGGGGGGGGTGGGGGTTTTTTTTGGGGAACCTCCCGAAGGGGATTTGGGGGGGGCGGGGGGGGAAAGTCGGGGGGGAAATTTTGGGGGGGGGAAAAATTTGGGGGGGGGTTGTGTTTGGGGTTGGGTTTTGGGGGGAATGGGGGGGGGGGAAAGGGGGAAAAAATTTAAAAAAAGGGGGCCCCCCAAAAAAGGGGAAAAGGATGAAAATTTGAAAAACGAAAAAAAAAAAAAAAAAAAAATTTTTTTTTTGGGGGGGGTTCCCCCCCTTTTTTTTGGGGGGGGGGGGTTTTTTTTTTTTTGGATTTTTCCCCCCGCCCCCCAAGGGGACGGCCCCCCCCCCCCCCCATTGAGTAAGTCTTTAGTCAAAAAAAAAGAGCAACCTTCACGATCGCTCTCTTTTTTAAAAACTTTTCTTTACAATTAAGAAAGGTGTTTGCTTACAAGTTTTGTCATTTCGAACATAGAAACTTGTTTTTTGCCATTGAACACTTTTTTCAAATTGTCATCAGCATTGATGTTACGTCTTTCTTTAGGATCTTGAAGATTGTTCTTCTTGATGTAAGCCCAAAGACGTTTAGTAACTTCAGTACGCGGAAGTGGTTTGTTACCAACTACAGGCTGAAGAGCATCAGAGATGTTCATCGGCTTCATGAAAGCAGCATTTGGTTTACGCTTTACTTTAGCTTTAGCCGGAGCTTTTTTAGCTGGAGCTTTCTTTGCAGGAGCTTTTTTAGCAGCTACTTTTTCTTAGCAGGTGCTTTTGGTTTTGCTTTAGCAGCAGCTTTCTTTGCCGGAGCTTTTTTCTTAGCTTTTTTAGTTGCCATGATTTTTAAAACGATTTAAGGTTTTCTATTGATACAAATCAACGAAGTTTTTCATAGGGAAAACACATCACTCCAAAGAAGTTTTCCACAATCCGGAAACAGATTTTCATAGGTAAAACTTCATCTCTTCCGGTCGTATTCAGAGGTAAATATCTTAGCTTTCAATTTGATTTCACTCTTCTCTTCATCTGTTTTATTTTTTCATTCGCAAAATTCTTCAAACCTTCTGAAAAGCCCGTAAATACTGGCATTTAGCCACTTTTTCATTGGTAAAACCAAGCTGAAAAAATGCTTTCTCCTATGAAGAATCCTACCCAAAAATGCGATTTGGCGATTAGCGGGAATATTGATATTATTGTAAAGGGTACGGATGGGTTTACACTTATTCACAATGCCCACTTGTTAACAAAGAGAAAATTTATAACGTGAGCAATCTCCTCTTCCGGCTTTTTTTATTCTGCGCTTTGCCTTTATATAGTCTTGCGCAAGACTCAACGGCCACTCGGTCACTGGTAGGATGCGTATCCGGTAATTGCGAAAATGGGCTTGGCTCCTACAGGACTTCCAATGGAAATCTCTATACCGGTAACTTTAGTAATGGTAAATACCATGGCGCAGGAAAGATAGAGTATAAAGATGGCGACATCTATGAAGGTAGTTTTGCCCTAGGAAAAATGAGTGGCAAAGGTGTCTATACATATAGAGATGGTACAACGTACGACGGAACATTTGCCAATGGAAAAATGGAAGGCTCAGGAATTATGACCTACGTCAGCGGAAATCGCTATGAAGGATCTTTCTCCAACAACATGAAATCAGGTCAGGGTACATACTTCTTTAATGATAGTAGTCGGTATGAAGGAAATTTTGTTTCTGACAAAATGGATGGCGCCGGAAAGATCACCTATGCAAACGGAGATTATTATTCCGGAAATTTTGTAAAAGGAAAACAAACAGGAAAGGGTACGTACCGGTATCATGATGGCAATGAATACACCGGCGATTTTGTAAACGGCACTTTTTCCGGCTCAGGAAAACTCGTCCTGACTGATGGTAGCAGCTATGAAGGTGAATTCAAAAATGATAACATGGAAGGTTTTGGAATCTTCTATTACAACAATGGTGACCTTATATTGGGACATTCCTGAATGGAAAGTATAATGGTTGCGGTACTTATTTCTATTCAAATGGCGACCGTTATACCGGCGATTACCTGAATAATCAGAGTCATGGTACAGGTACTTTCATTGAAGCCTCCGGTGAAGGAACAACCTACCACTATCTCAATGGCGATATTATCGGAGAAGGCATTCAACTATATAATTTTGCTATCAATAATTCATCTTCTACTCAAAAGCAAAATACTTCTACTGAAGAGATCTCAAAACAGGAACAGGCAGAACCTGCTCAAATAGTAAAAGCCGAACCTGAAACTCCGGTAAAATCAGAACCGGTGATTTCAACAAAAACAGAAGCTCCAATTACAACAAAGACAGAACCATCAATCTCAACTAAGTCAGAACCGGTAATTGTAACAAAGCCTGACCCTGTTAAAGAAAATGAACCTATTGCAATTGTCTCCCCGCCAAAACCTAATTCAATTACAAATAATACCGGTCAGATCTGTATGGTCTGTAAAGGAAAAGGAAAGATTCATCAGGCAGAATTGAGAAAGAATAAAATGGTTACTAAAGATATCAGCAACGGACTTGGTCCAAGAAATTTTGTGACCTATTCTGTAAATGAAATCGTTCGCCCTGCCGGAAATGTAACTTGTGGCAAATGCCAGGGTACAGGAAAATTACTCAATGACTAATCCATAGGAAATTATCTATGAAAAAGATACAAGCACTTTTTTTATTCTTTATACTTCTGGCAAATTCAGTTTCCGCACAATCGAGTCTGCGATTCGGCCGGATCTCTGTCGATAAAGGCCTTTCTCAATCTACAGTTTACTGTACTTATCAGGATAGTCAGGGATTTATCTGGGTCGGAACAGAAGACGGGTTGAATAAATATGATGGCTATACTTTCGATATCTACAAATTTGATCCTACTGATACGGCTACTATCAGTAATAATATTGTCCGATGCATTTTTGAAGACAAAAAAAATAATCTCTGGGTAGGAACTGATAACGGACTAAATAAACTCATCCGAAAAAACGGATCCTTTCAACGCTATCAGAATATTCCAGGCAATGTGAATTCTATCAGCAATAACCTGATCAGTTCGATCACTGAAGATAATAAAGGGATCGTCTGGATCGGAACCGGGAATGGATTGAATGCATATGACATCTCTACAGGGAAGTTTTCAGTTTTCAGAAGTGATGCAAATAATTCCGCTAGTCTGACTAGTAATATTATTTCCTGTCTTTATTTCGACAAGACCAATAACCTTTGGGTCGGGACTTCATCAGACGGGCTGAACAAGTTCGATATCTCTTCAGGGACGGCTAAACGATACATTAATATAGGCGGTGACAATAATTCCATAAGCGAGAATGAAATCACATCCATTACTTCCGACAATCAGAATAATTTATGGGTGGGAACTCTGAACAGTGGCGCAAATATTATTTCACCGGCAGGGAAAATTACACGCTTCAATACGGCAAACGGCCTTTCTTCTAATAGTATATTCTCTCTTAAGCAAGATACAAAAGGTATTATGTGGATCGGCACTTTCGGTGGCGGGCTCGATGCATTAAATACCCGTACAGGAAAAATCATCAACTATCACAAAGAACCGCAAAACCTTGAATCTATTTCAAGCAATAAGATCTACAATATTTTTGAAGACAATGCCGGCACATTATGGTATTCTACAGCAAACGGATTGAGTTTTTATAACAGAACCATAGCGAAATTTGTCACATACAAAGTAAATGAAGCGGGTGATGCTGCAGGTAATAATAGCGTCTTTGCTATTTGTGAAGATCGTTCAGGAAATATCTGGACAGGAACTCTTGGTAGCGGTCTCAATGTTTTCAGCAGAACAGAAAACCGTTTTGTGAATGAACGATTTCCGGGATTAAGTAATCCGGCATTGCGTTTCTGTAACGTCTTCGCTCTGACAGAAGATAAAGCCGGTGTGCTTTGGGTTGGAACTTCTGACGGACTTATTTCTTTCTCAAAATCTACCGGCCAGGTCAGGGAATACAAAGCATCGTCAGGGGCGATCAGCAATAATTACATCCGTTGTATTTTTGAAGACAAGGCAGGAGTTTTGTGGATTGGAACACATGGCGGTGGACTAAATGCTTTCGATCGCATTTCAGGAAAATCAAAAGTTTATCGTTCGAAAAGTGGCGACGCAACATCGTTAAGCAGCGATGTTGTGATGAATATATTCGAAGACTCTAAAGGCAAATTGTGGATCGCTACTTATGGTGGTGGATTATGTAATTTCGACAGGTCTGCGGAAAAATTCACAGCTTTCAAAAATGATCCTTTAGACAGTAAAACTATTTCCAGCAATTTTATTCATTCTGTTTTTGAAGACAACACAGGAAAACTCTGGATCGGAACTTATGGTGGCGGACTGAATATTTATGACGGGAATGATTCATTCAAGCATTATACTGAACGTGATGGACTGCCCAACAATATTATCAACGGGGTTTTATCAGATGCAAAAAATAATATCTGGCTAAGTACTAACAATGGTGTCTGTAAACTTAACATTGTAAACGGCCAGACTTCGCTGACAGCTAACAGCAGAACTTATAATATTCAGGACGGCTTACAAAACAAGTTTAACGAGAATGCATGTTACAGAGGGCAAAGTGGCTGGCTGTATTTTGGCGGTAATAATGGGTTGAATGCTTTTCACCCAGACAGTATCAACGACAATACGGTTGTTCCTCCGGTTGTCATCACACGATTCTATTTATTTGAGAAACCTGCGCGGATGGATACTTTGATTACGGACGAACATACACTGAATTTAAATTACCGTCAGAATTTCTTTTCATTTGAATTCTCTGCATTGAATTATCTTTTCCCTGATAAAAACAGATATGCATATATGATGGAAAACCTGAATGAAGACTGGACATATTCAGGAAACCGACGTTATGCTACTTATACTAATATTGATCCGGGTGAATATACTTTCAGAGTAAAAGCATGCAATAACGATGGAGTCTGGAATGATACCGGTATTGCTATCAAAATCACCATCACTCCTCCGATCTGGAAGACAAAATGGTTTACTGCACTTTTTGCTTTAACTGTTGCAGGACTTATTTTTGTCTATATCCGATTCAGAACAAATTCACTTGTCAAACAAAATGTTTTGCTTGAAGATAAAGTCAATTTACGTACATCTGAATTGAAAGAAAAAAACAATGAGCTGACTCAAACGATGGAGAATCTGAAGTCTACTCAGACACAACTTATACAATCTGAGAAGATGGCTTCACTCGGACAGTTGACTGCGGGAATTGCCCATGAGATCCAGAATCCATTGAACTTCGTGAATAATTTTTCTGAATTATCAGTTGAACTGATCACAGAACTCGAGGAAGGTGTTAGTCCGGAAGAACAGAAAGATATTACCGACGACCTTAAGCAGAATCTTGAAAAAATAAACTTCCACGGTAAGCGTGCTGATAGTATTGTAAAAGGAATGTTACAGCACAGCAGATCGTCAGTTGCTGAAAAACAACCGACAGATATAAATAAAATGGTGGAGGAATTCTTTAATCTTGCCTATCATGGTATGCGCGCAAAAGATCCGGGATTCAATTGTACGATGGAGAAGAATCTGGCGAAAGATATTCCGCAGATCAAAATAATTTCTCAGGACATCAGTCGTGTGATCCTGAATATTTTCAATAATGCATTCTATGCAGTTGACGAAAGAAGTAAGTCTAATGGTAAAGATTATCAACCGAAAGTCTCCATAACAACTTCTTTTGACAATGGAAAAGTCTTCATCAGCATTCGCGATAATGGCAAAGGAATTCCTGATGATATAAAAGACAAGATCTTCAATCCATTCTTTACTACAAAACCAACCGGACAAGGTACAGGACTTGGACTTTCGATAAGCTATGATATTATTGTGAAAGGCCATAACGGCGGATTAGTAGTAAATTCAAAAGCCGGAGAGTACACAGAATTCCTGATTACATTGCCAGTCTGAATAAAATAATTTTAGAATAATAATTATGATCAAAATATTAATTGTCGACGACGAGCAAGATGTTGAAATGTTGTTCACTCAGCGGTTTCGTAAAGAGGTTAAGAACAATGAAGTTATTATCAACTTTGCTTTCAGCGGAGAAGATGCCCTTAGCTTTCTGAAAAAATTAGACCCATTCGATGTCGTTTTAGTATTGAGTGATATCAACATGCCGGGAATGACAGGACTTGAATTATTAAAATCGATCAAGAAAGATTTTCCTACCTTAAAAGTTATGATGGTCACTGCCTATGGCGACGACAACAATTATAAGAATGCAATGGATTTTGGTGCCGATGATTTCGTGACGAAACCTGTCGACTTTAATATCCTCAAAGAAAAAATCCTAACTTTAGCTAAAAGATAACTCTGTTTAAAATGGAAAGACCTGCCAAAATACTTGTGGTAGACGATGAGCCGGATCTGGAGTTGTTGATCAAACAGCGATTCCGTCATCGGATCAAAAATAATGAAGTGACTTTTGAATTCGCTGCGAATGGAAGAATTGCGCTCGAAAAACTTGGCGAAACCGGCAATGGATTCGACATGATCCTTACAGACATCAACATGCCTGAAATGGATGGGTTAACTCTTCTTAATAATATCAAAGAACGTTTCCGTCATTATAAAGCTGTTGTTGTGAGTGCATATGGCGATATGGAAAATATCCGTACCGCAATGAACCGGGGCGCGTTTGACTTTATTACCAAGCCGATAGATTTTACCGACCTGGATACTACGATCAATAAGACTGTAGAAGAAATGCGATATATCCGTGCCGGACAGGAAGCACAGGAAAAACTGGTTGATACAATTCGTGATAAAGAAAAAGCTGTTCAGAGTGAAAAGTTCAAGCAGCAGTTTCTTGCGAATATGAGTCATGAGATCCGCACGCCGATGAATTCAATTATCGGTCTGACGAATCTTCTGATCAAAACAAATCTTGATGAACATCAGCATAAATATCTGAACGTAATTAAAAGGTCTTCGGAAAATTTACTTGTTATCATCAACGACATTCTTGATCTTTCCAAGATAGAGGTCGGAAAAATGGATTTTGAAAAGATTCCATTTGCTCTCGAAGAAGCTGTTGAAACCGTTTATCATGCAATGCTTTTTAAGGCTGATGAAAAAGGTCTTTCTTTCAAAATAAATATAGAACCGAATGTTCCTGCTGTAATTGTAGGGGATCCGACGCGATTGAATCAGATCCTGATCAATCTTGCCGGAAATGCAATCAAGTTCACTGAAAAAGGTAGCGTAACTGTCGACATCAGAGAAATCAATAAACAAGGCAATGGAAGTATCATTCAGTTTTCGGTAATTGATACAGGAATTGGTATTTCAGAAGAAAGTATCAATAAGATCTTCGACAGTTTTTCGCAGGCAAGCAGCGACACGACGCGAAAATTCGGAGGAACCGGACTTGGACTGACCATATCGAAGCAGTTGGTAGAGTTGCAAGGCGGAACGATCGGTGTGAAATCCGAACCCGGAAAAGGAACATCTTTTATATTCACAATTCCTTATACGATCGGCGATAAAGCTATCGGCCGTCAGCGTAGCACTGAAGAAGATATCAATGGCGCAGACTTAAAAGGTATCCGGATTTTACTTGTTGAAGACAATCCATTCAATCAAATGGTTGCTATCGATACATTAAACGATCTTATTCCTGAACTGGTGATAGATGTTGCAGAAAACGGATTGATCGCTATTGAAAAGATCACTGCTGCAAATTACGATGTTCTGTTAATGGATATTCAAATGCCGGAAATGGACGGCTTTGAAGCAACAAAACGGATCCGCGAAATGAATACCGAAAAACGCGCAACACCAATCATGGCGATGACTGCAAATGTAACGCCGGAGGAAGTCAGCAAATGTTTTGAATCCGGTATGGATGCGTATATTTCTAAACCATTCGAAACACAAGACCTTTTGAATAAACTTGGCAAGCTTACAATACTTAAATCAAAAATCTGAACTCAAACACACTAAATAATTATTATGGAACGCACAACTGACATGACCTTTCTGAAATCATTCACCGGAGGAAATCCTGACAAGATGAAAAAATACATCTCTATGTTCTTGTCGTATTGCCCAAGTCAATTGCAAACTATGAAAGATCAACTTGAATCACAAAATTACGATGGACTTCGGGGAACAGCCCATGCTTTAAAGCCACAGATCACCTATATGGGAATCAAAGGTGGTGAAGACCTTATCAAAGGAATCGAAAATCTGGCTGGAACAAAATCGAATGTCGAGAAACTTCCTGAAATGCTGGGAAACTTTCAAACGATCTGCACTTCGGCGATGGAAGAACTTAAGCAGGAAATTGCTTAATTCCTGTTTTCTAAGAAAAAGGCCTTAAAACTTCGAAATATCAATCTTTTTAAAGGTATTACTCACATCCCAATTGTTAGAAATCCTTATTTTGTTTTGAAATCTCCACTTCAATCCAATTTAATTTTTCTATTTTTGGGCACCCAAGAAATATTATGAAACAAGTTAAGAATATATTTATTGTCGATGATGATCCCATGCAAGCAATGATGCTTCAGGATTATCTGAGTAAATATTCCACTTTCATTATCTCCGTTTTTAACAGCGGCGAGGAATGTCTGAAAAACCTGAATAAGGAACCACATATCGTTTTCCTGGATTACAATTTCGACAAGGCAGGAAAAATGCTATGGATGGAATTGAAATTCTGAAAGAAATTAAAGCTGCCAGACCTGAAACGGAAGTGGTAATGATCAGTGGTCAGGATAAAATCGAAGTCGCTGTCAATACGATTAAGTATGGCGCTTTCGATTACATCGTAAAAAGCGAAAGTGCTTTTCACCGTTCTGAAAATGTAATCTTTAATATTATCAAACGACTTAAACTTCAGGGTGAAGCTCGTTTATACAAAAAACTGACATTGCTATTTGCAGTCTGTCTCGCAACCTTCATCATCGTTGTCATTGTACTCTATAAAATGGGATATATTGCCAAAAGTCCGGGATGGATGTAAGATCTCTGTTCAACAAATAAACACCAGCCTCATAATTTTTATGAGGCTTTTTTTTGTTACAAACTTTTTTGAATTTTTAAGTTAAAGAAATTCACAAGAGAAAGAGATGTAAAAGTTTTTCATACCTTCACATTAACCCATAAGAAGCAGCTTTTAAATTATGCCTCACTATCCCAATCACATCAAATCAAAATTACCCAAAGCAGGGACAACCATTTTTTCAGTTATGTCTGCTCTGGCAAATGAACATAAAGCCATAAACCTTTCGCAAGGGTTTCCAAACTTTGATGTATCCGAAGAATTAATTTCTCTGGTGAATCATTACATGAAAAAAGGGATGAACCAGTATGCGCCCAGTCAGGGAATCATTTCACTGAGAGAACGGATTGCAGAAAAAGTTCAGGACCTTTATGGTGCAACCTATAATCCTGAATCGGAGATAAACATTACAAGCGGCGGAACGCAGGCGATATACACGGCCATAACAGCAATGATCCGGGAAGGTGACGAAGTTCTCATCTTCGAACCGGCTTATGATTCTTACGCGCCTGCTATACTTCTTGCAGGAGGAATTCCCGTTTATATGCAACTCATCGCTCCGGATTATTCAATCGACTGGACAAAGGTTAAAAAACTCATTACGCAGAAGACGAAAATGATCATCATCAACACTCCGCATAATCCTGCGGGGACAATTCTTACGTCGAAAGACATGAAAGAGTTGGAGAAGATCACATCAAATTCTGATATCACAATTATCAGTGATGAAGTGTATGAACATATTTTATTCGACGGCCTGAAACATGAAAGTGTTATGCGCTATCCGAAATTAGCTGAACGAAGTTTTGTGGTTTTTTCTTTTGGAAAAACATATCATAACACCGGATGGAAGATGGGATATTGCCTGGCTCCGGAGAATTTAATGGTTGAATTCAGACGAGTTCATCAATTCGTTGTATTCTCCAGCAATACACCTGTACAATATGCCTTCGCGGATTTTATGAAAAATAAAAATTATCTCGAACTGGCTTCTTTCTATCAGCAAAAGCGCGACTACTTTTTGAAACTTATAGCCGGATCCAAGTTTAAATTTATTCCTGCAAAAGGTTCCTACTTTCAGTGTCTGGACTATAGTGAACTTACAAATGAAAAAGATCTGGATTTCGCTATTCGCCTTACAAAAGAAAATGGAATCGCTTCTGTTCCTGTATCTGCATTTTATAATAAAAAGAATGATTACAAAATGCTCAGGTTCTGTTTTGCAAAAACAAATGAAACACTTGAACAAGCTGCAGAAAAGATCTGCTCAATTAAATCCGTAAAATCTCCCGGCAAAATTACTGTTTAACAATCTGCATCAAATTATGAAAGTTACTATCATACAAACAAATTTGATCTGGGAAAAGAAGAATGAGAATCTCGCCAAATTAAAAGAAACAATTTCCGGAATTGCTGAAGATACTGATGTAATTATTCTTCCTGAAATGTTCACTACAGGTTTTACGATGAATGCCAAACCGATGGCAGAACCAATGACAGGGAACTCCATTCAGTGGCTTAAAAAAATTGCAGCAGAAAAAAATTGTGCAATTACAGGAAGTGTGATCATAGAAGAGGACGGAAACTATTTCAACCGACTGATCTGGGTAACACCTGATGAAATCAAATCATACGACAAACGACATCTTTTCTCTTACGCTAAAGAAGATGAAACGTATACAGCAGGAAATTCTAAACTGATCGTTAATTTCAAAGACTGGAAAATTTGTCTCATGGTATGTTATGATCTGCGCTTTCCCGTGTGGAGCCGACGTACAAAGTCTGAAGATTATGATCTGCTCGTTTATGTAGCCAACTGGCCGGAGCGCCGGATCTTTGCATGGAAAAATTTACTTCCGGCAAGAGCAATCGAAAATCAATCTTACGTTGTTGGTGTGAATAGAATCGGAAACGATGGAAACGATGTGTACCATTCAGGCGATAGTGCTGTATATGGTTTTACAGGAGAAATCATTTCAAAAACTCAGGCGCATGTAGAATCTGTTGAAACCATTGAACTCAATCCGGAAGAATTGAAAGAATATCGAAAGCATTTTGCTTTTTTTCAGGATGGGGATGGGTTTGAAATAAAATTTTAAGTTTAAATTTCAACACTAAGTTCACTAAAATTTATCACAAGAGCACTTATAAAGGCATCACTTGTGTTCTTGTGCTAAGAACTTAGTGATCTTAGTGTTGAAATTTTTCTTACAATACAAGATTACATCTGCCTGGCAACCTGTCTCAAAATATCGATCCACTCCTCCTTCGCTCTGCTTGTTCCTAAGCGAACTATTATCAGATTTTTTTCGGGGAGAACATAAATGTATTGACCAAGGTGTCCGATAGCTGCGAAATCATTTTCCTTAGGCCCTACCCACCACTGACGATTGTAATATTCTGCTCCACCCTTTTCTGTATTTGGAGCAATACATTTTTTCACCCATTCATTAGGAACGATCGTCTGACCATTCCAGTTGCCGCCATTCAGATATAACCTTCCAAACTTTGCAAAATCTCTTGCCCTTGCATTGATGCAACAAAATGCTTTCTCCAAACCATTGTTCTTTTTATCGATGCTCCAGCTGGCATCGTATTCCATTTGCAAAGGGCGCCAGATCTTTTCATCTAAATATTCTGTGATCGGTTTTCCGGTCGCTCTTTCAAGAATTAACCCAAGAATTTCTGTATTCACACTCTTGTAATCGAATCCTTCCATCGGTCCTTTTTCAGTCTTCAGTTTTGTAAGACTTTTTCTCAAAGTCTTACCGTAGTAAAACGAAGCTGCCCCGCTGAATGGCGAATTATATCCTTCCGAAAATTTAACCCCTGATGCCATATGCAATACATGATGGATCGTTACATTATTCCAGTTGTACTTATCTTTTAATTCAGGAATATAATTTACAATCGGATCATCTTCACTTTTGATCTTTCCTTCTCCAATTGCAATTCCTATCAATGCAGAAACATATGACTTTGCAACAGAAAACGAAGCCACGACGGAAGCAGTGTCATAATCATCCTGATACTTTTCATATATCAAACTATCATTTCTAATGATAAGAAATGCGACTGTAGGCGATTTTTCAATGAACGTCTTGAAATCTGTTGTAACGCCTGCGTGATCTTTAATTTTTAAGTTGTTATCGACAGCCATATTATTTTGTGCATCGATAAACTTAAATGGTTGCGCCGACCCATGTAGCGGCCGTGAAGGGAAAATTTTATGATCCGTAATGTTTGAAAAATTATACCAGAAATACCGGCCAACTTTACAGCCACCAAATAAAAAAACTATTACAGATAATGTTAGCAGGAATATTCCTTTTCTCATAGCACTAAATTTTATTTTTCTGTTTCAGGTTTAATTGTAAAATCCCACTTAACATCAACATCCCAGTTACTTCTTACCGTAATTTTTTCCGGATAGTATTTTGTTGATTCAGGCTGAATTTTTTTCATCAAATTTCCTGAATCCCACATGTTATTTCCGTTTGCATCATCAATGAGCTTCACCCTGTATAGTTTCGGATCGAGGTATGAATATTGAATTGCAGTATCTCCTTTTACATACGATTGCCGGACTACAAAATCATTGTCATCCAAAAGCTGAACTATTACATTCGCCTTGATTGCTGACAATTTTAACATCATAGTACCGTAATAAGTTTCAGGGCGGACTGTCCATTCCAAAATGGTGGTATCATTCTTCAATCCATAAATATCAGTTGCTGTCCCGGGAGGAATGAATAATTCATATTCAGATTTTTCTACCCATTTAGCATCGATTAGAAAAGACGATTTTATACTATCGGTAAAAAAGGTTTTGTAATCAGAAACTACAACAGTATCCCTCTTCAAAACAAATGCACTTTCATTTAAGCTCACCA
Source organism: Bacteroidota bacterium (assembly GCA_016711505.1). Taxonomy (NCBI): domain Bacteria; kingdom Pseudomonadati; phylum Bacteroidota; species Bacteroidota bacterium. The sequence continues at coordinate 124,564 of JADJSV010000016.1, forward strand.
ATGGATGATTGCTCATCACTTTATAAGGTAAGTAAAAATGATGTTCTGATGTTTTATCAGCAGGCTCGAACAAAAGAGCAAATTTACCTCTTCCTGTTACCTGAGAATTTTGCTTGAATAACCGGACATCGACAGTATCCATCTTCTTTCCGCCAAAATAATAAAAACTCAAAGAATCTACTTCTGTGTTTTTATAGAGTATCGTTAAAGAATCTTTCTGATCAGAAAATTCTTTTGAAAATATCTCCAACTTAGTAGTATCACTCAAAAAGTTAAGTTTAACTGTATCTGCTGCTGCTGAGAATACAAGTAAAACTTTTCCGGGGGATAAAGAAACGGACTTATTTAAACGCAGAGGCGGAGGTTCTTTGAATAATCTCATCTGAACTTTTTCATCACCGGCCTCAATCCTTGAATCAGCAAAGCCTATATGTTCTTCTCCATTTGTATAAAGGTAATTTCCGTCTTTGTCTTCCAGTGCGATGAGCTTGTAATTACCGGGTGCAATATTGTTTATTGTAAACTCACCATTATCATTCGTTTTTGCAAAATAATTCGGACGTTGTTTGAATGGTAACGAATCATCGTTTCCTTTATAGATCATTGCAAGAAGATTCTTTTCTTTTTTATGATCAAAAGCGTATTCAATCTTTCCACTTATTTTCAGTGAATCAACAACTGCTCCTGTTGAAAAAACAAACTGATAATTTTCCAGTGGATTACCTTCATTGTTATCGGTTATTGAATTTCCAAAATTCAGAGTGTAAGTTGTATTCTCTTCCAATGTATCCTGAAAATGAATATAAACAGATTTCTTTTTGATCTTTGACTCAGGAGGATATTTCAGTAAAGGAGAAACAACAAGCTGGGTAGAGATGTCTTTCAGCTGTACAAATTCATCAAATGTCAAAACAATATCTGTAGGCTTTGTATTGATCGAATAATTTTCAGGAACAGTCTTCAGAACTTTTGGAGGAAGAATATCTTTCTCCCCACCTGATGGATCAACGCGGATCGCACATGATGTGAGAAGTACAAGCAGAAAATATATGGAAGCCTTTTTTATCATACAAAGGCAGCGATCATTTTACATACTTCTTCAAGATACTTTCCATCAGTCTCATCAAAGTGCGAAACAAACTCACTGTCGACATCCAAAACTGCAACAACCATGTTGCCTTTAATAATTGGTACGACAATTTCCGATCTTGATAACGAACTGCAGGCAATATGTCCGGGAAAAAGATCAACATCAGGAACTATGATCGTTTCTGAATTCTCCCATGAAGTACCACAAACACCTTTCCCTTTCTGAATTCTCGTGCAAGCAACAGGTCCCTGAAACGGCCCTAAAACAAGTTCTTCACCTTTGGGAGATGGTTTAACAAAATATAACCCAATCCAGAAAAAAGAGAATGTATCTTTTAGTCCGGCGATGATGTTTCCAATATTTGCTAAACTATCCGGCTCTCCTTCTGTAAGTGCTTTCAATTGAGGTAAAAGTGCACTGTACTTTTCCGCCTTGCTCAGATGAGTTTCGATGTGAATATTCTCAGACATAATGTGCTGCAAAGATGGGAAATTTTACGGTTATTTTATCGGGAAATTAAAGGTCACAAAAAATTGCCTTTATCCTCGCTTTTCCCTGTCTTAAAATTCAATTCCGCGACTTGATGTACCGTTATTAAAATCGCTACGAATTCATGTTCGACTCCTCCGGAGTCGGAGGCCGCTGCCCTATTCCATAGCTACCAATGTGTGACCACTACGTGGTCCTGCAATTAATAATGGCTTATAAAACATTTGAGACATTTTTTTCGTGATCAGATTTGAATACATTTTTGAAATCCAAATTGTACAATTCACACAATTCAGATTCGACTACTCTAGAGTCAGGGCCGCTTCATTAATTCATTTTCTACACATGCGACCTTTTCGAGTCATGGCAATCAATAGAAGTTCAAGAAACATTAGACAGAGAAAAGGTCGCCATCAAGAACTAAAGCCCAACGTAGAATGATTAATTTGTCTTGACCACGTTAGTGGTCACACATTTGTAGAAAAAAAACAAACCATGAACCGAAACGACTCCGGAGGAGTCGCACGTGGTCAATCGATATCTTTGAATTGAAAAAAATAATTAAGCGGCATGATTAATTAAATTCTAAATTAAAAAGATTGATTTAAAACGTCCAACCATATATCATGCACAAGCAATCGAGGCAATCGACAATTTAGTCCCGGGAATTTCAAGTAAGGCTTCCGCACATGAAATCAAAGTGGACCCTGTGGTGATCACATCATCTATCAACAAAATATTCTTATCTGCCGGAGCTAATTCTTTATTGACGCTAAATACATTGTCCATATTTAAATAGCGCTCAAACCGGTGTTTTCTTGTCTGCGTCTCTGTTTCTTTATTCCGATAGATCATTTGTGGTTCAAAGACGGCATTCATACTTTTTGCAAAACCTTCTGCAATGAAATCACTTTGATTATAACCCCGGATCTTCAGTTTTTTCTCATGCAAAGGAACAGGAACAACGATATCAGGCACAGGAAATGGCGACCCTTTGATATCAGAACCCATCAGCTGTCCGATATACATTCCAACATCTTTGCGGTCTTTGTATTTCAATTTATGAATTAACCTTTGCACCTTCTCCCCTTTGCTGAAATAATAGTACCCGGTTGCTGCTTGTATAGGAACTTTTCCCCAGAAATGCTTGGCAACAGGATTAATAGTTTGCAAGTGAAAGTTAGTACGCGGTAAATAAAATTTACAGAATGTACATAAACATTCTTCGCCCATTAGCAATGGCCGATCACATGCGGCACAAAGCGTCGGATAAAAAATCCATAGCAGATCGTCTGACATTTTTTTGATTCGGTTTTTCATTTTTGATTTCAAAAATCGTCAACAAAAACCGGAATCGTAACCGCATAAAATAAGAGAAGTGGTATTACTTTCTTTTGGTTCCTCTGTAAACTGAAATAATATAATCTATGCTATCCAAAGTTACATTGATGTCTGTCTTTTTCAGATCAAAATCTTTTTTTAAAAGCATTATAAATGGCGAGGCAAATTTTCTGTTAGGTTCGCTTAAGAGCAAGACACCATCAGGTTTCAAAATATTTTCTATGGCATTTTTCAAAGGCTCAAACGACCGGCTTTCATAGGCAACATCAGAAGCAATTATGACATCTGTTTTCGCTATTGGACTCACATGACGCCAATCCAATAATTGTCCGGCAAACTTTGCCGACAAATTTTTCTTCCAGTTACTCTCTGCGAAATCAAGTGCCTCCTGAAGGTAATCTGTCATGGTGACCATTCCACCACACAAAGCTGCAACAATACCGGGCAATCCTAATCCGCAGCCTATTTCAAGAACATGTTTATCCTTTACAATTTCAGTATGCGATTCGATATATTCTGAAATTCCGATCGCTGATGGCCAGAGATCGGCCCAGTATGGCATTCTTTCATCGACAATATTCAGATCCGATGGAGCTTTCGAAAGTAATTGATTGAAAAGTTTATCAATGTCTCTGATCCGTGATACTTTTACCAAATGATCTTTAAGCTGCAGATCAAAGTCGATCGCAAATTCAGAATAGTTCAAATCAGACATTCAATTCTAATTTGATTGAGTGATAACAACTTTTCTCACTACATCAGATTCTCCTGTACGGATATGAATGAAATAAATTCCGGATGCCAGTTTTGAAGTATTGAAAACGGTGTAACCATCAATCAGCAATTTCTCGTCGACTTTTCTGCCATGTAAATCATACATCAGACATTTTGTATTCAAGGATCCTGATCTCAATTTCACGATCAGATTTTCAGTTGCCGGATTTGGATAAACACTTATCTCTTTGTCAGAAGAAGATTCAAATGTGGAATTGACAATATCCTGATAAAATACCTGCACTCCGCCTCCGTATAATCCAACAATTATATCATCCTTCTGATCATTGTTCAGATCACCTCCGCAAATTGAAGTATGAGGACCATAACGGTTTCCAAGATATTTTGAAACTACAGTATCAAGGACAGTAAACGTACCGGACAGATTTCCATCAATATTACCAAGCAAATAAATGTCACCACTCATAGTAGTCACCAGCATTTTTGTATCATTATTTTGCCGGAATATATATGTTGTAGAATAAGAATCAGTTGATGGAGCAACATTAAAACTAAATCCACTAAACAAACTAATAGTCGGCGTAACAGTAAAGAATGGAATCGTTGCCGAGCCTACATTCTCGAAATAACTTAAAGACCCATTTTTTTCACCTGTTAAAAGATCCAGTTTCCCGTCCTGATTCACATCAAATATCTGCACAGAAGCACCATTACCTACATCAATTGACATATACATAGCAGTAATAAAAACAAAACTTCCACCATCATTCCGGTAGTAGATCAATTCTCCTGAATCAATTCCTATCAGAAGATCTTTGTCTCCATCAGCATCCAAATCACCAAAAGCAGGAGAAAGTTTACCCATATAATTTTGTGAAATCAGATTCAAATAGTCATCCGTTACAAATTCAAATGACGGTATCGTTGCTGTACCGGTATTCCTGTACAATGCCAATCCGGTGGAATAAGTGGATGGAGTAATCGTCTTTTTCTTATTTGCAATTACCAGATCAAGCAATCCGTCATTATCATAATCAAAGAGTGCAGGAGCAGCAGCTTCACCAACATCAATCATCTGATCTGCAAGAAAATTTCTTTTTATATAATCAAATATCGGTTGACTATCCGTTCCTGTATTATGGTAATAGATCGTTCCATTATTATTTTCATATTCATAATTTGAAACTACAAGATCGCGGATCTGATCATTGTCGACATCAACATATGAATGCATGGCGAATGATTGAATATTAACCGGCACATTATAAGAAGGAAATGCTGTGTCCTGTGATACCATAAAATCTGTTCCACTTGCAGGAGCATTTACAACAAGTAAACTGTTTTTTGTTTGCGAATCACCTATCAATGCATCCATATCTCCATCGCCATCGATATCGATCGTAGCGATGTTAGCATAAGTATCGTCCATAGGTGCAGCAACAGACATATCATAATTATCATTGGGATTTGAAAAACAGTTGATGTTAAAAACCTACAGTTACATCAGCATACGCACCTGAACGCAGAGCAAATTTTCCCCATGCATATGTTTCTGATTACATAATCATTCAGTGTATCACACACTCCATGATGCTCCATTGACATATTCTTATAATAAGCAAAAGCTCCAACACATTGAAACTGTTGTCCGATGATATCCATATCGCCATCACCATCGATGTCATTAAAGTTCGGCATTAACAATGCACTGGCAAAAATATTGGCAGGACCACCGGCACCGCCATCTACAAGCATTGTTGAATCAATAAGTGTAAAATGTAATCCACCCGGAGGAGAATCATTGATGTATTGAGAGATACTGTTGTTTCTGAATCCTACGGTAAATAGATCCGGCTTTTCATCACAATTGTAATCGTATAAAAATGCCCATCCGGTCATTTTCGGAAAAATATTTTCATACTCCGGTGCATAACGCCAGCAATTTGATCCGGAAGTTCCAGTGTTAATATATGTTGTAACGCGATTATCACTTCTGTCAAAAGCGAAAAGATCGATCAGTCCGTCATCATTCAAATCGATATTGGAGAAAAGAGGATAATTTAATCCGCCTGCCCAGGGCATTTGAAGTTGTGATCCATTTACAACAGGGATATTCATCGTCCTGTTAAAATACATTTGGGCATGGGAAATACCTGCCAATAACAGTAAACTGAAGAGTACTACTAATTTCTTATTCATATGTAAATATACCCGATTTTCAGTCATGAAAAGTCACAACAAATAAAAAATAACCAATAGGTGAAAGTGGATAACGTCCTTCGAAAAACGAATCCCGAATTATATACTACAAAAAATCAATTTTTGTGCTGCGAAATAAACATAGCATAATCCAGCTTACTTAGAAGCGAAGGAATATGAGTAGAATGTTCGGATAATGACTCTGTATTGAAATCAAGCGCATCTCTGAAATTTACCAGAAGATCTGCATGAATATGAAAAAGGGAGTCGGGTTTATGATTGATGTCCATATACTGACGGACAACCTGCGTGATCATTTCTTTTAACTCAGGTTCTGAAACCTGATGTTCTTTTAATTTATCATCAATATCAAATTCTCTTTGTCCACTTAAGATTCTTTCAAATGAATCCAGTTGCAGCTCGCAAACACGCTTCATCAGCTGCTCTTCATGATGAGTAAGATTTAGTTTTACCATATTTATCTTTCCGTCTTGAGGCAAAGATAAAAGCACATTTCAATTCCACAAGTGATTTTTTTCATGTCGAAAAAATAATTGTGAACTGATTGCCGGAAAAACTTTCTGAAAATTGCGGTGAATTTATTGCTTCACAATAATCGAAGAACCTTCGCCGAGTGAAGTTTTCACTCTCAAAAGATATGATCCTGAAGGAAATTCATCTCCAAGAACAACCTGATCAATGATCTTCTCTCTGTTAAAAATTAACTTTCCTGTAAGATCATAAACCTGAACATCAAAAAGAGAATTCATTCTGACTACAAAATTCCCTGCGAATGGATTGGGATATGTTTCAAAACTGATTTTAGAATTCTCATCAATTCCATTACACGCATCAATAGTCACAAAAATCGTATCCCTGTTAGCACAGGCAAACGTGTTTGTCGCAATTAAAATAAAACGGAATGAGCCTAATCCTCTGCCTGAACTATCTACAGTAATTGAAGGAGTGTTTGCACCTGTCGACCAGGCATAAGTACTAAAACTTCCACCATTGAGAACGATAGAAGAATTTGAACAAATTGTAGTATCTGCTCCAAGATTAACAGTCGGAATCGGATTTACAACTATGCTTTGTCCGGCAGAATTTGAGCAACTGTTTGCATCGGTATAAGTGTATGTCAGATTATGCGTTCCAGCACCTGCAATACCTGTAAAGAAAGTTGATCCGCCAACACCGGGACCGCTATATGTTCCGCCTGCGGGACTTCCCTGAGATAAGGCAACAGGTCCAGTATTCTGACATACATTTGGTAATGCAGAAAACGAAACTGCAGGAATACCATTCACAAGAATTGACTCTGAAGATTCGTCAGAACAGCCATTGATGTCAGTATAGGTGTAGGTAATATTAAAAGTTCCTTCACCTGCTGTTGAAGGACTGAATTGATTACTCGTTACAGCAGTTCCGGTATATGTACCACCGACAGGACTACCGCCAGTCAAAGTAAATGCAGCTGTGTTGACGCATGTCGATTGCAAATTAGAAAATGAAACAGTTGGCAATGGATTTACTGATAGTGTATTTGTTGCTGTATCAGAACAACCCTGTGCAGTTGCAATGTATGTTATAGTATGCGCTCCGTCTCCGGCAGTTGCCGGATTGAAAATATCATTTCCATTTACTCCTGTTCCTGAGTAGTCTCCTCCTGCAGGCGAACCACCACTCATTGCAAATGGAGATGCATCAATACAAACATCTGCCAGTGTACTTAAAGTTACAACCGGTGCACTTTTAATATTTATATTTCTGGTGGCTGTATCAATACATCCGTGAATATCAGTATAGGTATATCCGATCTGATTGTTTCCGGGACCTGGTATTGTCGGATCTAATTCACTTGCAGTAACTCCTGTTCCAAAATAAGTTCCTCCGGCCGGATTTCCACCTGAGAGCTCAACAATACCTTCATTTATACAAATGGATTGAAATGAACTTAAGGTTACCAATGGTAATTGATTCACAATTACTGTCAAAGTTTTTGAATCCTGACAACCACCAACATCAGTCCCAGTAACTGTATATGTTGTTGTAGAAACAGGAATTGCAGTAACGATTGGATCAGAATTACTGGACAAAGTTCCTGAAGGTGTCCATGAATAAGTCAATGCACCACTTGCTTGCAGTTGAACACTGTCACCTATACAAATATCTCCTGAAGAAGAAAGTACAGTAAGCGAAATTCCCGGCGCGATCTCATTTGACTCCGGATAACCTGTAAGCAGATAATTCGTTCCGCCACCGTTTCCATTGAATTCAAAACTTGCGAAAAAGTATTCTGTTCCGCCATCTAATCCACTGATAGTTGTACTTGATCCACTACCGTTGTAAACAACAAAGTTTCCATTCCCCAGATTTGATCCGGTTCCATAAATCGATCCGCCATTATAGCCTGTTCCATCTACCGGAAATTCCGATACCGGAGAACCTGCATTTGCTATGATCAATCTGCGGTTTCCATCTCCTGGAAAAAAATTCAGATTGATCTCGTTACAAGAACCTGCAGTAGCCGATAATGTCAAGGTTGGAATAATGGGTTGCTGGGCAAACGCACTTCCATAAGAAGATGTAAATAAAAGAAAAAAGCAAAAGATCATTTTTAGCGGTGTGTGGAAGTTCAGTTTCATTTTTTTTACTCTTTATTATTTGCTCTGATGATTCAATTCAGCAGATTTACATTTAAACAACGGTTTCAAAACAATGTTACCGAACCATGAATTTATGTTCGGCTTTTCATTTGCATTGCTTTAAGTGTTCAAGTTAATAAAAAGCAGGCGTTCGGCAAAAAAATCATTCGAAAATGCTATAAAAAATTTATGCCAACAGGGTTAAAATAATGCCTATTTCAGATTGATAGTCAACTATTTTTGAAAATAACAGGGCTTAGTTACCGCGGATTATCAGTTTCTTATTGAAAATCTCTTCATTTATCAAAAGACTTATCGTGTAAACTCCGTCTCTTAAATCAGGTGATAATTTTAACTGTTCGGTTGTAATATTGTCTTTTGTAAAAACAACTTGTCCTACAGAATTTGAAATTGAGATACTATACCCTTCGGAACTAAATTCCTTTACAGAAACAATAAAACTACCTGACGCCGGATTCGGATAAATTAAGAAAAGTTCATCTTTCTTATTTGATCGCAAAGCTATGATGTGGGAATTGGTTGAATTGTTATCAAAATCAGTTTGCTTCAAACGATAATAATTAATTCCTTCAGGAGCCCATACATCAAGAAAGCTATAACTGTTTTCCTGAGTACTATTACCTGCACCTTTGACCTGGCCTATTGCTTTAAAATTTTTGCCGTCTGCACTTCTTTCAACTGAAAAATAATTGTTGTTCGTTTCAGAAGCTGTATTCCACTGCAGCAGATTTCCTTTCGATGTAACTTCGCCTGTAAAAGATAATAATTCTATTGGCAATGGTGTTACGATCTTTGTATACCAGATCGGCGACGTCCAGGCTTTTTGTCCGTCTGCTTGTGTTATTTCCGCATAATAATAATACGTTCCGGAAGCGAATGTATGCGTATAGACAAGCGAAGAACCGGCTACGGTTGTTAATACAGTCGGAGCCGCATTACTTCCGGGTACACCATAAAAAATTCTGATCTGAGTTATCGTTTCACCATTTCCATCGGAGGTCGTAACATTAATTGTTGGATCAACTGTTTGAGTAACGATACTTCCTAATGGAAAAATTCCATTTATATTATATGTCAATCCTAAATTATAATCTTCTGTTGCATAGAAACGCATATTCAGCATGGCTTCCATTACATTATTCACACTCATGGAAGGTGCAAGAATAGCAGTACGGGCTTGACTTGATTTTCCCATAGTAACTGAATTGTGATTGTCCAGATCCATAGTTGGACCGAGGTGATATCCTTTTCCTAAAAGAGAATTCCAGTAAGTAATATTTGTACTCGTTGCCGGATCAGAATAAGTCACATTCGATGAATTGTATGGTCCGTTCTTAATTGCTACTCCAACGATAGCATTATCATAAGCAGCGTTATAGGCCGATCCAAGTAAATTACCATAGTCCGTATTATTCGGATGACAAAGCGTTGCAAATGCTCCCGATGTATTGTTGATCACATTGAATAAACCATTGTAGTCACCCTTTGCTACGAAAATATTATAGTTTCCGGAATTCCATCCAATCAATTGATTCACTCCATAAATTGCAACGTGACCACCGGTAGAGATCGTTCCCCACTCCATTCCATACAATGCAGCAAAGCCGGGATTCACTGATGAATACGTTGAAGCTTCAGAAACACCACTTGAATATAAAGCCGGTGTCATGATCGGACCTTCATTATGATTGTGATCACTGATGCCCATGAAATCAAAATAACTGGCAGTGTTTCCAATTGTATAACAACAGTCAGGACTTCCCGCACCGTTGCATACATTGTCCATGTCGCCATCAGAATAATCTGAATGCGAATGCAGATTTCCAAAGTAAGTTGTGTACGCTACAACAGGATTTGTTGTACTTGTTGTAGTATTAAGCGTGATCAGATAATTTGTATTGCAACCTGTTCCGTTCATTTCGTAAACAGAAAAGAAATATGCAGTACCCGGCATCAGACCAAGAACATTTACATTCGTTCCTGTTCCTGAATAGACAATATAATCGCCGGGAGAAGTTGTACTTCCAAGTCCGTAAGTAGCATTTGAAGTATATGCTGTCCCATCGACAGGCGCTGAAGTCACTGCACTTCCGCCTCTGCAAACTACAATACAATAAGCACCGTTCCCGCGTGTCCATGTTACATTCATGCTATTCGACATAGTAGAAGAAACTGAAAGTCCGCTTGGGGCAACGGTTGGCTGACTTGCAAGTACACAACCAATCGTAGTTGCATTACCTGTTGCCGGGCCGGTGAGAAAATTGGATGTACATCCGTTTCCATTGAATTCAAAAATGGAAAAATAATAAGTTGTAGTAGCATTCAAACCGGAAATTGAAATTGTGTTTGCACTTCCGCTATACACTACATATTCACCTGCTGAAATTTGAGTACCACTTCCAAACGTAGTATTCGCGCTATGTTGGAATTCTGATATTATCAAAAACTCCTGACTCTGTAGCACCGGTTGCATGATTCCATAAACAACCGAGATACATCAGATCAAGTGATGTATAGGTTGAACTACTTGCTGATCCAATTGTGTTAAAGGTTGCAAGTGCAGGATCGACAAAATTTGCAGTGACTGTTCCGAGATAAAGTGTCCAGACATTTCCGACCGGATTGTATGTAACTTTTACGGTCAGATAATCTGATCCAAAATCATTCGCCGGATTTATGACGGCAGAAAGACCAAGGTTAGTTGCTACTCCACTTGCAAAACTTACTAAACGAAGATTATCACCTGAACCGGAATTTCCGAGAACAACTGCATAACCACTTGCTGTCAGAAAATTATTTGTTGTTGCACCTAAAACAAAAGCAATTCCATAATTCCCGGCATCGAATCCGGAAGGATCTGCGCGCGATTGTCGCATGTTAAATGCCCATTCAAGCAAACCTGTATTTGATGAAAGAACTGTATTGTACATTGCTGAAACATCGTAAGTCACATAATCGCGACCTGCTGTTCCACTACTCATTCTTAAAACGTTTGTGTTGACAGTTGCTGAAGTTGGAGAAACAGTTTGCGTTTCAACCCAACTTAATCCGACAGTATTGTTATCAGGGCGATTGAAATCATCCAATAAAACTGACTGACTCCAACTATTGAAAGAAAATAAAAGAAATAGTATCGATGAAAAAAAAACGACAGAACTCTTTACTTTTTGACCGCTTGAAAACCGCATTAATTTGACTTGATTATTAAGAACTTACAAATATACGGCGATGCTGTTTAAAAGATGCTGTTTAATATATGAAAATTGCTCAAAATATTGTAAAAAGCATGTTTTTGGAGGTAAAAAAAACGAAACTACAGATTTATGGTCCTTTCGTTCAATCAATTGAACTTCCTTTGAATCAGACTAGAATAATAAATGCCTCTTTTTTTGCATCTTGTGACTGCCTAAACTCCCATTTTACTTTTCTATGAACGAACAAAATTCCGATCTCGTCCAAAAATCATATTCTTTGCTGGAAGTGATGAATTCGGTTCAATCGGTCGTGAAAAAAAATTACGAGTCGAGAAAATTCTGGGTGAAATGCGAATTGGTAAAATTGAACTTTCATCAGGCGAGCGGACATTGTTATCTTGAACTGGTCGACAGAAATGAATCGACAATGGTAGCTCAATGCAAAGGAATTATCTGGTCAGATTTCTATCAGATCATTCAGAAAAAATTCAGGTCAACTATCAATGCAGAACTTGGCTCTGGAATGAAAGTTCTTTTTCAGTGTAATGTTACTTTCCATCCTATCCATGGATTTTCATTGTACGTGACAGATGCAGAACCTGCTTTTACGTTGGGTGAAATGGCCAAAATGAAAAATGAAGCTATTCTTAAACTCAAACAGGAAAATGTTTTTGATCTGAATAAGAAAAAAGTACTTCCGATTTTACCAAAAAGAATTGCTGTAATATCTGTTGAAACCAGCAGAGGATATCAGGATTTCATCAGTACGATCAATAATTATCACAAAAAGTTTGTGCTCGAGCTTTCACTTTTTGAAGCTACTCTTCAAGGTGATAATGCAGTAACAACTATCATCAGAGCATTACAAAAAATTGCTTCACGTATCAGTGATTTTGACGTTGTCACTATCATCAGAGGTGGTGCAGGCGATACCGGACTTGCCTGTTATGATGAATATGTTCTTGCAAAAGAAGTAGCAAGTTTCCCGCTGCCGATAGTTACGGGAATCGGTCATGCAACAAATGAAACGGTAACTGAAATGGTTGCTTTTAAGAACTGCATCACTCCTACTGCTGCTGCAGATTTCTTTCTGGAAAAATTCTCTGCTCAGGATGTCCTTATCAGACAGCTGACAGAAAACCTGATCGGATTTACATCAGAATTTTTATCTGAGTCCAAAGAAACGCTTCATGATACAATAAAAGATTTTCAGGTCTTGTGTAATACATCAATGGAAAAAAATCATGCACTGATCAATAAAACAACAGAATTACTCGTTAAATTCAGCCTTCGATATACACTGGATGAACGGACATATTTACAGAATAACATCAATGTGATTAAAAATATTCCCGGACGTCAACTTATTCCACAACAGAAAAACCTGATCAGCATACTATCACGGCAGTTATATAGCAATGCAAACGGCAGAATACAGATTGACAAAAGTCTGATCAATGAAAATGCCAAGTCGCTTAAGCAAGTTTCACATCAGTTCAAAGATCTGAAGCAAAATCTGAATCTGATAGAGTCAAAAGTGAAATTGCTTGACCCGATCAATACTCTGGCCCGCGGGTATTCGATCACACGAAAGAAAGGGAAAGCCATCACTTCTACAGATGAAATTGTTTCCGGAGAAGTAATTGAAACAATACTGGCATCAGGAAGTTTTACAGGAACAGTAATAGAAATCAAAAAAACAAAATAATGAAATACGAAGAAGCATATAATGAATTGCAGGAGATTGTGAATGAAATTGAGAATGGAAGTATCAGCGTCGACGAACTGAGCGAAAAAGTAAAACGGGCATCGGTTTTAATTCAACTCTGCAGAAAAAAACTTGACGGAACAGAAAAGGAAGTAAATGAACTATTGAAAGGAATAGAAAAATCAGCATCTTGAAAATCGTACGACTCATATTAATTTTTACAATGCTTGTTCTTTTAAATAAAGAATCAAAGGCCCAATGGTCTTATATAAACTCTATTGAGACATCTTTAGATAAAAATTTCTCCAATTATGAAAGCTGGCTGAAAAATAACGATTATCATGAAACGTCCAAATATGATAACATAGCCGGACGAAAAGCAGCTACAATGGCAAGCATCTATAGTGTTCCGCTTGTAGCTAAAGTATATGATTCAAAATCGCAGCCTACGAAGATCCATTGTTACATTGATTCAAAGCAGAATCTGAGAAGTATAGATGTCTTTCTGGTCAATCCGAAACCCGGAGAATTTGAGAATATCCAACTTGTGCTTTTGAAATCAGGCTTTCTTCTGATCAGCGAAAGCAAGAATGATAATGACAAAACTACCAGAACTTACTTTCAAAAGAAAAATATTCGATTAAATTTGTCAGTTCCCGACGACAAGAGTTATTTGACGATCTCAGCCGGAACATTGAATAATTATGAATAGCAAACTATCTTTTCTATTATCATTTTTACTTTTGTTTGTTCTTTCCGGAACGAATAACAATCATTTGTTTGCAGCAGCTGAATATGGAAATCTGGTCACTCCGCAAAATTTAAAGAAAGAAATTGATCTCGATACCATTTATCGTTACAAGATCGGCGACAATCCTGAATGGTCGAAATTTGATTTCGATGACACTGACTGGAGGCCTACCATTGCTGACTCTACCGACAACGACACTTTACTGGAAAAACATGATGGTATCGTCTGGTTCAGGGGAAAATTCAAAGTCGATTCCACTTTAACAAGCAGAGCATTTGCTATTGAAATACTTTGCCATGGTGCATGTGAAGTTTATTTTGACGGAATGCTTGTGAAGAAAATTGGCGTCGTCGCTTCTACCTTTGAAAATTACACCTCCGGATACACATTCCGTACTTCCATGATCCCGGTTTCGTTGAATCAGAAAACTGAACATGTTATTGCCGTAAGAGTTGCAAAATTCAGAGAAGAGAAAAAATCAGAAATTGTTTTTAATAGTGGCAATAAAGAAAAAGCTTTTGGCTCCAGTTTCTATGATGCAGAAATAGCGATTGAAGAAGAATCTGATTTCCACCAGCAAGCGATCATGTTGATCTTTGCAACGATCTTCGGCGTTTTGGGAATATTCCATCTGATCCTCTTCATCTACTATCATAAAAACAGAGCGAACTTATATTACAGTCTGTTTACATTTATGCTCTTCTGTATTTTCTTTGGCATGTATACCTTGTTTGCCGGACAAGATATGCGTACAACACAAAGAATTCTTCAGCTTGAATCAATTGCTTCCTATACCGTACCATTATTCTTCATAAGCATTCTTTATCAGATATTTTATAAAAGGTTGCTGAAGTTCTTTTGGGTATTAGCCGGACTGATAATAATTTCCTCTTTGTGTCTTTTTGTCTTCAATCAGAGAGAAATCGGAATGATCACAATGGTTATTTTCTTCCTGGCAGGACTAGTTGAAACGATAAGAGTCTTCATAAAAGGTATTGTAAACAAACGGGATGGGGCGCGGATATTTTTGTTCGGATTATTCTTTCCGATAATAGGAGTTATTGTTTTATCACTCTTATCATCCTTTCTTGAAAGCACAGGCTTTACAAAATGGAGTGAACAAATTGATGACCATACCGGAGAATTTTTCGGATATTCATTTTTGTTAAGCGTCTCACTCTCCATGACCATCTACCTTGCTCGTGATTTTGCACGAATGAATAATAAATTGCAGGCACAGATCAATGAGATTAAACAGTTATTTGATAAAACTGTAGAACAAGACAATGAAAGAAAACGCATTCTTGAAAATCAGAATGAGAAACTGGAACAAATGGTTACTGTGCGAACTAATGAGGTGAACAGGCAGAAAACAGAAATCGAGCTGAAGAATCGCGACATTCTTGATAATCTTCAATATGCAAAACGAATTCAGGAAGCGATCTTACCGGAGATAAAACTTATTTATCAGACATTGAATGATTCATTCATCATATATCTGCCGAAAGATATTGTAAGCGGCGACTTTTATTCCTTTTCACAAAAGAATGATAAAGTTATTATTGCAGCAGCAGATTGTACAGGCCATGGAGTTACAGGGGCCTTCATGAGTATGATAGGAACTTCTGTACTGAATCAGATCATCAATGAAAATGGAGTTACAGAACCTGCTCAGATCCTGAAAAATCTGAATGCAGGAATTATTGATGCTTTGAAACAAAGTGAAGGTGAAAAAGAAATTCACGACGGAATGGATATAGCCCTTTGTTCGTTAGATCTGAAAAATTCTACCCTCAAATATGCAGGGGCCAATCGCCCGCTTTGGATCTTTAAAAATGGTGAAATGACAATGATCAAACCGGCCAAATCTGCAATTGGCGGCTATCAGTCTGCTAGAAAAGAAGAATTCTCTCAACACGAAATACCTGTGTCAAAAGGAGACACTATCTACCTATTCACTGATGGCTATGCCGATCAATTCGGCGGTCCGGAAGGAAAGAAATTTTTAAGTAAACGTTTCCGGGAAATTTTAAAAGAGATTCAACCTCTTTCCATGATTGAGCAACAGAAATATTTGCTAAAAGCCTTTCACGACTGGAAAGGAAATGTTGGGCAGGTTGATGATGTGTTGGTGATTGGGGTGAGGTTTTGATTTTTTAATTAAATCTTAAACATAAACAGAGTTAGTTTTGGTTCAAGAAATAAGTAATCAATAACCGATAAAACATTTTCAATGTAAGGACAATGAGTCCTGATTCATTTTTTTTTGTTGCATATAGCCGTCAACTTAATAATATTTATTTGTATCGAAATTAAGTGTACCGTCACCTACTTTATTGTCTTAGCTTTATATGAATGTCATTAATTTAAACTCAAGAATTCATAATAAGTATATGTTTTTAGAGCAGCCTTAGGCCAAACTTTTGTAACACTAAATAACACGAGAAAGTCAACCCTTTAGCGAGGATTTATTCCTAGTGAGAACACAACACATTTTGGAAAGGAAGCTTTAATGTCCCAATGGGAACGGACACAAAACATTTCCAAAATTAAGAACCAAATTGCTATAAAATGGCTGACGCGCAAGGAACCCACTGACTCCTGATTTGATGCAAGAAATAAAAGCTGACGAGTAAGTGAAATAAATGAGAAATAGGGTGGATAGGAGCCTTTCCGATTTGAGAAGTGATTAAATTAAACCAGAACATCAAAGATCTCTTTCACTGAAGAGTACCGAAAATTGCTTCAACACTTTGAAATTGATTTTGATGAACGATATATTTTTAAACAACCGATTTCAATTTTAGGTGACAAATTTTCGGAGTTTTTTTTTGAAAAGCTTGTTTAGGCCAAGGCCTAAATTATAAATAAAGAAAACTCGCCCAACCAAATGATTGTGTTTGACGGCAATAAAGGCTATTTGCTAAAAATATTTTTAAAATAATTGTGTCACAACGAATAACTACATTATTTTTTTAAGTTGAGCCTATGCGCTAGCTGTGGTGTGGGGAGACGAAAAAGGCCCGCACAAGAATTAATAAATAAATTTTAGCTGTATCAATTCCCTCAAAAAGTAAATTAAAGTAAGATTCTAAATAATTTTTTGAGAAATATTTTTTAACTTGACTGTTGCGAGTAATAATAAAATAAGTAAAGAGATTACCTTCCACTTTCAGGATTATCGCTCATCAACTTATTCATCCCCATCATCTGCTTCATTGTCTTTTGCATTCCATCAACGGAACCATCCAGGAAGATCATATTTCCTTGTCCGTGTTCTGCAAAATTCTTTACCGACTCCATCCACATACTGAATAGAATCACTGAAGTGTCAAGGTTAGCTTGTTGCATTTCACGCGCAGCTTCAGTCATACCTTTTGCAACTTCCTGACGGAAGAGGGCAACGCCTTGTCCACGTAACTGTGCTGCTTCTTTTTCTGCTCCGGCTGAGATCTTGATCGCATTTCCATCCGCTTCGGCAGCTTTAGTTTTTGTGATCAACAATGCCTGGCCTTCATTCTCAGCTGCAGCTTTTAAATTGTTCGACGCAACAACCTGACTCATTGACTTCATGATCACATCGTCGAAAGTAATATCATTCAACTGAAGATCCTGCAAATGATATCCCCATTCTTCCAGTCCGATATCGATCTGTTCTTTTACGTGTTCTGTAATGTCTTTTCTTAATCCGAGTACATCTGCTTGTTTTTTTGTCGCAACAAAACCACGTATTGAACCTTCTATCGTTCGGATCAATGCCTGCATGAAATTCCTGTCATCGACAAATTTGAAAGCAACACTCATGATATTCTTTTCTTCAGTGTTGATTACAGAGTAAAGTAACATGGCTTTGAAATAGACATTGGCCTGGTCAATAGTTATGGCCTGAAATTCCAATTCGACTGAGCGATTTTGCACGGAAATCTTTTTAAAGATCTGCTCAATTAAAGGAATCCGGAAATTTAATCCGGGATGCATTAACCGGCGATACTTTCCGAAAATAGTAATGACTGCAACAGTTCCCTGCTGTACCGTTACAAAACAGAAAAACAACAATGCTACTATTACAATTGTTGCAATTAAGGAAGAACTCATGTGGATGTGGTTTTGAGAAATTTAAAGCAATGTAGGAATTTTTGAAGATGAGATTTAGGGAAAGTTAAAAATAAGATTAACACTAAGGTCACTAAGTTTTCAGCACAAGAACACAAGTGAAGCATTTTTAATTAGTGCCCTTGTGACAAATTTTAGTGACCTTAGTGTTCTATTCTTTCACAAAACAAGAAATATTATTATTTAATTTGCAGCAAATGTTTTTTAAACGACTCTTACTTTTTCTTACATGCCTGGTTTCTGCAAAAGGAGTATCTCTTCTTGTTGACAAAGGCAAGATCATGACTCCGGAAATTACAGTTCCTTATTTTTCGGGAGCTGCACTTTCTGGCAATGATAACTGGGTTTTCAATCTGAATGAGGTTGATACGCTGAAAAAGCTGAACTTAATTGAAAACATTCATGAAAAAAGAAAAGCGATCGACAATTACCGGTTCTCTTCAGAAGAAGATTCAACTCATCAGTATCAACTTAATCAGCCCGGATTAATTTATGCGATCAGACTGGCAAAAATCATGTTTTTCTTTCAAGGCGATATCGGTGCACTGAAATCATTTCAACTTTTGATTCACTGTTTCTTTTGCTTTCTGATCATGTTGAGTTTTAAAACAACATTAAAACGACTTCTGTTTTTTCTTCTTTACTTTATAAATCCTGCAATTCTTTATCTGACCATTTTTCCATTCTATTATTTCTGGCAGGTAATAGGATCATACATCATCGTACTCATTCTGTTGAATCCAAAAAAGCAAACATTTTTGCTTCTACTCCTTTCTTCAATAACTCTTGCATGCATCTATCATATCCGTATCTCGACGCTGCCTCTTAGTATATTTATAATCATTTTCGGATTTTATCACATCGCGCCTTTAAGAAGGGTAATCGCCTTAGGTGTTTTCATTGTTTCAGTTTTTATAATGCAACCCGGATATCTCGCAAAGCACCCGGGACATGTAATGTACAGTTCACTGGGAGCCTATCCCGGATCACCTGTAAAAGGATTTTCCGACAACATCTCTTTTGCAGACTATTCAAAGGCAACCGGAAAAAATTATTCTTATGAATCTACTCCTTCAATGTATGATGCCGAAGTGATCATGGGTGAATCGAAATGGGGAATGGAAAAGTTTACTGAATTTGCAAAAGAAAATCCTTTTATCATCTTAAGAAATGCAACTCTGAATGTCTTTGAATCTTTTCATTTGGATATCAGACTTCGTCATTGTGGCTTACATACTTTTCAGCTTTTAGCGGACTGATCTTTTTAATTATTCTGTTTTTCAGAAAAAAATATTCATTAATCATACTCATATTGGCTTCTACCTGTTCTTATATTCTCTATCTCGCTCCAGTTCCGATTTATTTGTATGGGACGTTTGTGATTTCTGTATATGCGTTACTTGAAATAATTCCCGAAAAAAAAGTTAAATAAACACTGAGGGCACAAAGAATAATGTTGGGGTGTAGTCTGCAGACTACACCCCAACATTATTCTTTGTGCCCTCAGTGTTAAAATAATTTACTTCACTACACTCAGCCTCTCCACCCGCATTCCTTTATCCGTAATTACCTGTACGAAATAAATTCCTGCTTCGAAAAATTTCAAGTCAATGATGTATGTGCGGTTGCTTTCAGGAGTCATAATAAGATCTGAAACCATTCCTCCGCGTGAATCAAACATTCTGATCTGCGCCTTATCAAGGTCAAGCATTCCGCTCTTAATTCTTAGTTTTTCATTTGCAGGATTTGGATAGAACGACAATACATCCTTTGACAATTGTCCGTTCACACCTACTGCAATTCCCACAACAATTGTATCAGTGATCGTACAGCCATTCGCACCAGATACTGTTACCCAATATGTATCTGCTGAAGTTACAACGATCGTATCTGTCGTTGCACCAGTCGACCAAAGATAACTAGTGT
Source organism: Bacteroidota bacterium (assembly GCA_016711505.1). NCBI lineage: Bacteria > Pseudomonadati > Bacteroidota > Bacteroidota bacterium. Next base: position 144,776 of record JADJSV010000016.1, read on the forward strand.
AGCCTTGTCCGGGACTAAGCGGAATATTGAAAGGAAGTTCTGCTGCTGTATCGGCACCAAGACTTGCAGTTACTCCGGGAATCAGATGCACATCAATTGCAAATCTTGGACTTGCACACGCACCAACGCCACAAGAAATAAAGCTTGTTGACAATAATGGATTCTGTGTTCCTTTTGAAGATACATCACATGACCAGTCTGCTGCTGAATTGTTATCCTCGTTACCAATTCTGTTTGGAGTTTGTCCCGGTGTTGCACAGGTTGATAGCGTACCATCGCCAGTCCATTCAGAACCTAAAGTAACTGTATTTCCATCTACATCAATTGACAAGGTTTGTAATGTTACGCTATCCCATTCTAAAGCAGCAAAATCAACAACATTTCCTAATGGATCAACTATCATTACCCAACCAGGGAAACCTGGCTCTAACAATAAATTCGATCCGAAATAATTATCACTTGCATCATCAGTTCTGAATTGAATTTCTCCCGGAGCAAATAAACCAAGGTCCCACGTTACTGCATTTACCAGATTGATATCCGAGTAATCATCACTGCCCACAACTTTATAGCCCGTAGCATCAAATGCTACACCGGAAACATTTTGCAATTCAATATAGTCACCTAAACCATTTGGTTCAAGTTCAGAAATACGTAAACATCCTGAACTGCCGCTACCGTGTCTGGTCTCAACCCAGAATGTTGTATCAGAACTTACTGAAGGTGAAAATACATCGCCTGAATAAAGTAACTCATCGCTGGTCTCATCTGCATACCACATCAACACATCACCTGAATCTGCAGTTGCTGTCAATGCTAAATTATTATCACATTGATCTTGCGGAGTTACAACTATTGGGGCATTTGGATGACCCAGAAAAGTATATGAATTTCTTACTGTATCATTTAGATGATACTGATCAGCAGCAAGATCAAGATATACTGTCAGATCAAGTACGCCACCGTTGTAAGTATTGATAGTTTGTGCGAAATAAAAAGTATCTGCAGCATTTGATGGAAGATTGTTCACCGTAGTTTCAGTGATCGTTTGATTTCCTCCTGGGAATACAACATCTGCAACTATATCAAATGGAGTCTGATTGTTCAACCCTAAATTTTTTATTACGATTCCTATCGTTGTTGCAGAATCACCACAACCTCCGGAAGGAGAAAACAAACTTAAAACTGAAACGTTATCAGATAGAGGTGTAAACTCATCTGCTCCAAGATCAGGTGATGTTCCGTTTCTTGCTTCTCCGTCTATATCTACCGTTACAGAAACTAAAGGAATTCCCAGATCATTCACACTTGCACTTCCTGCATGAAGGTCTGTTTGAGAAATGTATTGTGGATTTCCTGAAACACTATTTAAACCTACGGAATGAACAGTTTGCAAATCTGCGAGATCAACGATCGTATCATTATCATAAATACCAATTGCAGATCCATTAATTGAATACAAGTTATTATAATCAAACAATGTTACGGAGCCGATAGGATTTGGAGAAATCTGAAATACATAATGTAAACCGGTATTTGTAAAATTATTATTCAGGATCTCAACATTTCCTGATCCTGTTCCAAGCACTTCCAGACAATATGATCCTTGAGTCTGCGAATAAATATTTACTGAATTATGATATACATTTACATAAGTCGATTTATTTATTTCAATCCCGGCAATAAAAAATTGTCCCGCACAAGCAACAAAATTATTTGAAACAAGTGTCGGACTACTCAATGTGCCCGGACAAGTTTCTACAAAGATTCCATATTCTCCTCCGGACTCTGCAACAATTTTATTACCTGAGATATCAATCCCAATAGATGTAAGGGTATGAATTCCTTCATACTGTGTATTTGTAGTAGTTGTTGTAATGTCATTATTTCTGATAACGGCATTCAAAGCATTTGTAAGAGAAATAGACTGGCCGCCTTGATCAACGAATTGATTATTTTCAATGAACACATTCTTCACTCTTACTGATGCAGAAATTCCCGTCAGATTAATTCCATAAGAACCTCCGGAAAACAAATTATTCCTGAAAGTTGTTAAGGAATCCTGAGCTTGAGCAACAGGTTGACGAACCAGACTACTGTTCAAACTTGTGAATGTATATGGATTAGATCTCACAATACAATTTGTAACAGTGAAAGCCCTCGAGTTTGAACCCATATAAATTACAGTTGCATAAGACAAAGTACCTGATCTTTCAATGGTAAGTTGATTAAATCTGATAAAATCAGCTCCATTAACAAAGATTGTAAAATCACTGCTTGATGTTGACGATGAAGAATCAGTAATGATCACACTTGTACTATCACCTGATTCAGATTGAAAAGTAATTGTGTTCGTAAAAGAAGCTCCTTGAATTTCATTCAAAAAGATTTTTCCGGAATATGTTCCTGGTCTGATATTAAAAATTACAGGACCGCTCACTCCGGCTTGAGCAGCTGTCAGGGCATCTGCAATAGTAACATAATCGGGGCTCGTTCCGCCAATTGTGTATGCACCACTAAGTTGCGCTTTTACAAAGCCGCTTAATGAAAGGTACACGAGTAATAGGAAAGTAAATTTTCTCTTCATGATTGTTTTGGTTTGGGTGGTTATAGTCAGATGAAAGTAAAGTTTTTTTTAAATTTTTACAATATTTGTCGAAATTAACAATTTTCGCAATTAATAGCACTATTAAAAGTTTGTATTGTGGCGCTTTTTTCTCAAATTGTTGTGCCCTAATCTAACCCGGTCATGTATAAAATAAATTACTCAATTCTGCTTTTTAGTTTACTACTTATTAGTCTGAATCTGCACGGACAAATTGTGATCAATGAATACTCCTGTGGAAATGTTTCAAATTATCCGGATAACTTTTCTAAGTACGAAGATTGGATCGAAATCTATAATTCAAGTGGCAGTCCGGTAAATATTGGCGGCTATTATTTAAGCGATAGACTCAATCAGCCTACAAAATGGATGATTCCAATTGGTACAAGTATTGGCGGAAATGCACGAATGATATTTTTTGCTTCAGGAAAAAATACTTCAAGTGGAGCAATGCATACTAACTTTCGAATCACTCAAACAAAATTCCCTTCTGAGAATATAGTTCTTTCTGATAATACCGGAACGATCATCGACTACATCACTGTCTCCAGAACTAAAGAAGATCATTCAAATGCACGCATTCCTGATGGATCAACTACATGGAAGGTATGCACATCGCCAACACCAAATCTTTCCAATACAGGAGCAAATACTTTTTTAAGATATTCTGCCAGTCCTGTTTTTAATTTATTACCCGGATTTTATAGCGGCACCCAGCAAATTCAAATCACAACTTCAGAACCTAATTCTACAATCCGGTTTACAACGGACGGTACGGAACCAACGGCTTCATCAACACCTTACATCGGACCCATTTCAATTTCTGCAACAAGTGTATTGAAAGCTGCTTCATTTTCTTCTGATCCAAACATCACAACCGGTTTTGTAAACTTCAGCACATATTTTATTAATGTCTCACATTCTATTCCGGTCGTTTCAATTGCTGCAAATCAATTGACAACTCTGGCAAATGGTAACGGCAATCTTGTTCCTTTCGGTTCATTTGAATATTTCAACATGAATAAACAAAGAACTACAACAGGCTATGGAGAATTTAACCGACATGGGCAGGATTCCTGGGCAAATGATCAAAGAAGTATTGATTATGTAATGTATGATGAACTTGGCTACAACTATGCTTTACAGGAACAATTCTTTAATCTGACTCCACGCGATGAATTTCAGCGCATCATATTACGTGCTGCAGGTGACGATAATTATCCTGCTGCTCATCATACATCAAATACAGGAAGCGCACATTTGCGGGATGCATACGTTCATAATCTTGCTAAGGCCGGAAATTTAAATCTTGATGTGCGTGTAGGAACTAAAGCCATTGTTTACATGAATGGCGAATATTGGGGAGTTTATGATCTGAGAGAAATTCCGGATGATCATGATTTTACAAATTATTATTATGGACAAGACAAATTCAATTTACAATATATCGAAACATGGGGAGGAACCTGGGCTGAGTATGGCGGACAAACAGCGCTTGATGACTGGAGTGATTTTCATACGTACATTATGGGAAATAATGTGAACGATCCAGCGGTCTGGGATAACATCACTTCTAAACTTGATGTTAAAAGTCTGGTGGATTATGTTTTAGTAAACTCAATTACCGTTTGCTCTGACTGGTTGAATTATAATACCGGATGGTGGCGTGGACTCGATTCTTCAGGAACACATAAAAAGTGGGGATACATTCTCTGGGATAATGATGCAACTTTTGGATTTTATATTAATTACACAAATGTTCCTGATACAGGTGCGACTGCTCCTGTATGTAATGTGGAACCCGGTCACGGAAATTTGAGCGACCCTGAGCAACATCTTGATCTGTTAATGAAACTCAGACAAAATCCATCCTTTGATCACTTCTACAAATCACGTTATATAGATTTAATGAATACAGTATTCTCCTGTGATTATATGCTTCGTACGCTCGATAGCACTGTTGCAGTTATTGATCCTGAAATGGCGCAACATGCTACAAGATGGTTCGGTACATATGCAGGATGGCAGGCAAATGTTGCACGCTTGAGAAGTTTTATTGAAAGAAGATGTCAGGCAATGCCGGCCGGACTTAATAGTTGTTACTCCTTGAATGGGCCTTATCCGTTAACGATAAATGCAACTCCAATTGGTACAGGAACTGTAGATGTAAACTCATTAACTATTACTGATTTTCCATGGACAGGAAATTATTATGGCGGCATTGAAGTAAATCTTCAGGCAAACCCTGATGGTTTCAATGACTTCTACTTTGACCGATGGGAGACTACACAAGGTTCTGCAATATTACCGGGCTTGACTTCGCCGCTCGTTCAATTAAGCTTGACAGGCAGTGACACAGTAACTGCCTATTTTGTTCAACATACAGTTGACATACCTACACTCGATAAAAATACTTTCAGTGCGAATGTCTATCCGACAATTTCCAGTGGAGTTGCAAATATTGATTTTAATTTAACTCAATCAGAAGACATAAATATAAAAGTGACTTCGATTTCAGGAAGAACGATCTGGTCGGCAGTAAAAGACAATATGAGTGCAGGACAATATTCAGTGCAAATCAACCTTACTGAGAAAAATATTTCTCCGGGTGTTTATGTTGTTTCAATCAACTCGAAAAAACAAGCTATTAACTTTAAATTAATCTATTCAAACGAATAATTAATAACTAATAACTAAAAATGGCGGTCTCGAAACAATAGGTTTCCGGACTGCCATTTTTCACTTTTCACTTTTCACTTTTCACTTTTCATTATTCATTTTCTCGGTCTTCCTGGACCGCGACCATTTTTGGACGACTTCGCAGGTCGTCCGGGTTTTCTTCCCGCAATTTTTGATTTAACAGTAGTAAGTTTTACAGATCCTACCGGACGACCCCTACCTCTCTTTGGCCCGAAAAGCGCTTTACTCTTCATCAACATATTAAGTTTGGACTCGATACTACGCAGTGAGTCAACTAATTCTGTCATGCCATCTACTAATGAACTTTTTGTTTTTGGTCTTGCCATTAATTTATTAATTTAAATATTTAACAAAGGTAATTACAATTTCCTTTAAATTAAGTGTAAATCTTTTCTCAATAGTTAAAGTAATAGTATTCTTTGTAAAATATTGATTTAGAATTTCAATGAATTAAAAGCAAAAAGTATACCCCGAAATTTTAATGAATAATTAATATTGAATAATATAGGGCACCGGAGAAAATGTTGACTTCACAGGAACTGCCAATTATTAATCATTTATTATTTATTATTAAATGGCTTTATAAACTTTCGTGTCCTGAATTCTTTTATAAAACGCCGGAGTTTTTACAGGAAAGCGATATCCTATATTAAGAAAAGTAGAAACGTATACATTTGTAACATCGAACATTGACAATCGATAATTATTGCCATCTACAATATTTTGAATACTTATAAAAAATTCTTTAGAATTGAATCCAAACGATGACCGGAAATCAAATGCGCTAACCTGAGACCGCCAGATATTTAAACTTTTATTGGTTTCTGATGATTTTGTAATAATGTGCTGTTCTTCTAAACCCAATGTAAACAAGACATTTATAAATGCTCTTTTAAAAATGGTCAGAGTATGAGTATATCCGACTCCGGCAGTAACTGCTGTCACATTGAACATATTCAGTTTTTTCCAATCTCCATAATAATCCTGAATGTAAGTCGGCACAATTGACGGCGAATTGAGACTGTAATGATATAAATTGGTAGCAACTATAAACGAACCGGCAGATTTTAATTGTCTGACATTGTTTACATATGCTGCTCCATATGAAAATCTTTTTTTTCTGTTTAGAAAATAAAATGCTTTTGCTCTCAAGGAGCGGTTGACCAAATAAGAATTCTGAAAATATGCAGAGCTGTCTGTAAAATCAGGAATATAATTAACTGAATTGATATCGTAAAATCCTTTATAGGAACGCAAAGATCCTTCAATCCTTAACTTTACTCCCGTGATCGCAAAACCTAATTGTGAATAATTTGTTCTTCCTTTTCTAATTCTTTCATCCTGATTTATTGGAGATCTAAAACCAACAAACAATGAAATTTTATCATAGAAAAAACCAATACCGGTTACGTTCTTCGCAAGTGTTGAATAACGGATTGGCGAAAGACCTGAAGTGTCGATTGACATTTTTTGGGTAATGTCAATCTGATATGATGGCTTACTCTGAAAAATGGAGAGCCCTAGCTTTGATGGATATTTGATTGCATATAAAGTATCAAACTGAGCAAACGAATTTAAACTGCTTGTTGTCAGAATGAAAATTAGAATTAAACTTTTTGCAATAAATTTCAATTTGCTCATAGGGACCCAAGATAATTATTTCTATCCCGGGTACCTATTGAACAACAATTAATTTATCAATAATATTTTTGACTTTACAACATCGTTGTAGGGCAAACATATTCAGAAAGAATTAGTCTGTCGTTTTGTTTAATTGAATTAATTCCTCCATCGACATTGATCAGGTTTTTAAACCCACGGGAATTAAGAATGGAAATAAAAATTACAGAACGATACCCTCCGGCACAATGAACATAATATGTCTTGTGTTTTTCTACGAGTGCCATACTATCATTCACATAATCCAATGGAGCATTGATAGCACCAAGAACATGCTGGCTGTCGAATTCACTTTTCTTGCGAACATCCAGAATATTAATATTGGCATTTGAATTTAATCTGGAAAGCATTTCAACATTTATTGTTTCCATTGATTCCAAGTTCTTTCCTGCTTTTTCCACGCCTGAATTCCTCCATCCAAAAATCCAATACATTTATCGTATCCAACACGTGCCAATCGCGTAATGACTTCTTCCTCCCGTCCCGGTTGAGCTATGATAAGAATTTTCTGATCTATTCGTGGGATCAAAGCTCCTACCCATGGTGCAAAATCCCCATCAATTCCGATAAATACTGAACCAGGAATATGTTCTTTTATAAAATCGTTCTGATGACGGGTATCCAGAATTAATGCTTCTTCCAATTCAGCAACCAATTCAAATTTTTCAGGATCGTAACCTGTCATTCCTCTTGCTAATACTGTTTCAAAACTTTCATAACCTGATTTATTCAGACCAACATTGAAAGGGAAATACCCTGGCGGTGGCATAAGACCTGTTGTTACCTTCTCAATAAATTCTTCCTTTGTCAGCTTAGGGTCTAATGCATAATTGGTTTTCTTCTGGTGCCCAAGAGTGTCGAAAGTTTCTTTACTCAAAGATTTTCCACAAGCACTACCTGCGCCGTGGGCAGGATAAACTATAACATCATCATTTAATGGCAGTATTTTATTCTTCAGCGATTCAAACAACAAACCTGCTAACTCTTCACGAGTCATGTTAGCAGCCTTTTGCGCAAGATCGGGCCGGCCTACATCTCCAATGAATAAAGTGTCTCCACTGAATAAAATTTTCTCCGCACCATTTTCATCTGTCAACAAATAGCATGAGCTTTCCATTGTATGTCCGGGAGTATGTAATAGCTTCAATTTAATTTTTCCGATTCTGAACTCTTCATTGTCCTTTGCAACATGTGCCTTGAATGAAGGTACTGCCGTTGGTCCAAAAACAATTTCAGCTCCACTCTTTGCAGAAAGATCCACATGACCGCTTACAAAGTCAGCATGAAAATGTGTTTCGAAAACATACTTGATCTTCGCTTTCCCCTTTTCAGCACGATCAAGATAGGGCTCAATTTCACGCAACGGATCAATAATTGCCGCTTCGTTTTCAGATTGAATATAATATGCACCTTGTGCAAGGCATCCTGTATAGATTTGTTCGACTATCATTTTAGTTTCTTTTTATAGTACAAAATTACAACGACATATCTTCTTGTGGTGACCTTTGTTACATTTTTTATGATTTACATCAATTTCTCAGGAAATTTGAGTTGTTTTTTACACAACTAAATTTGTAATATTTAAATGTAACCGTTTTTATTTATGCATGATTTTTACTGATTTTAAGTATAACTGTTGGATTTCATGAAAAAAATCGAGTCCGCACCCTTTATGACTGCTGTAAGCAAAGTGACTTTTTACTATAACTCCTGAGCATTCTAATGGTTAAATGGGTAAAAGTGTAAAATCGGGAAAATCGTTAAAGTAATTTCCGATTACGATTTCAGAAATATCTGAAATCAAAAAGAACATAAGGAATGAAACAGAAAATTGAAATCAGACTAAAAGTCTCTTTAAGAAGAGTTGCATGGATAGCATCAACCCTAATTGTATTACTGGCAATTGGTCTAACATTATTTTTTAATTTTTCTTCAAAAGACAAAGCGTATGCAGCAGTCTCCGGAGAATATCGTTCAAAAGCATCAGGAAACTGGAATGCAACGAGTACATGGCAGCGATTTAATGGGTCATCATGGGTGAATGCTTCAGCTTCACCAACTTCATCAGATAATATCATAACAATACTTTCCGGACATACAGTTACAATTACCGGGAATGTCACAGCGGATCAAATCGTAGTTAATAGCGGCGGAACTCTCGTTCAGAATTCAGTTACATTAACATTGAACAATGGGACAGGAACAGATCTGAATGTTTCAGGAACCTACAGAAATGGCGGTACAGTTACTATAAACTCAGGAGCAACAATTTCATATCAAAGCGGAGGAAAGTATCAGCATAATTTTTCTACAAGTCCTGGAACAATTCCAACTGCAACCTGGAACAACAATTCGACTTGTGAAATTATGACGTATACTACTAATAATAATACTCCATCTGGATTCGGTCAGGCGTTTGGAAATTTCATATGGAACTGCCCACTACAAATAAATCTGGATCGATCTTGGATCAGCACTTACAACTATCAATGGCGATTTTACAATTACATCAACCGGTCTTACAGGAACATAAAAATTTCTAAGAATAATGCTTCAACATTAAATGTTGGGGGTGACTTTACACTCACTGCAGGAAGATTTGCATTGTCTGAAGGTAGCAGTATTACATCAGTAATGAATGTAGGTGGAAACTTCACCTTTACTCTCGGAACATTCACTGTTGTTGAAGGTAGCGGAAGTACAGGAAATGTGAATATTTCCGGTGACTATACGCACACTGGAGGAACATTAACTGTTGGAGGAAACTCATCGACAAGCGCAGTTGTGTCATTTGCAAAAGCAGGCTCACAAACATTTACGGCAACAGCGCCAATAGTTTTAGGTAATGTAGATTTCAAGGTAAACAGTGGGTCTACTCTTGTGATGGGAACAAATGTATTGACAGGAAGAAATTTTACTCTTTCATCAGGAGGAGGAATTTCTATGGGTTCATTACTAGGCATTACGCTTGGTGGATTACTTGGCAACATTCAAGTTTCAGGCACACGATCGTTCAGCACAGGTGCTGATTCTACATATGCAGGATCTGCATCACAAGCAATAGGTGCAGCATTGCCAACAACAGTCAGAAACCTGACCATTAATACCGGCGGGACTGTGACATTGTCTTCTGACTATACCGTCACTGGGATATTGAATCTTGCCAATGGAAAGATCAATACAGGAAGCAATACACTTTATGTAACTAACACTTCTACTACAAGTGTTACCGGATATTCATCAGCAGATTACATTATAGGAAATTTAAATCGTTCAGTGGGAAGTTCAGGAACTTATGATTATCCACTTGGAACATCTTCAAAATATGAATTGCTCACATTGACTTTGTCAAGTACTGCTGGATTTTCAAATGTATTGGGTTCATTTAATGCAGGAGATCCAAATGATGCTGCACATGATCTTGATTCAATAATTGCGTCAGGAGTGCAGATGACAGAACTTCTTGACTATGGTTCTTGGTCATTGACACCAAATTCTACACTGACTTCAGGAACATTCGCAGTTACTGTTAAAGAGCAAGGTTATAGTAATGCAATATTAGACGGAACAGTTCTTACATTAGCCAATAGAGCAAATTCAAGTGCTGACTGGCTGCCGGCAGGTACTCATGATGATGCTACGCAATCTGTCTCTGCAGGAGTAGCAACTGCTCAACGAACGACATTAACAAAATTCGGAATCTTTGCAATTGCAATCGGAGATTTTGCTGCTTTTAGTAGCCCATCATTGAGAAGTGGAACTGCCGGAGCTGTAAATGCAATCTATCTTTTCCCAAATGTAATGCGAGGGGTAGATGCATGGGTACAAATTATAAGCCTTAATAATGGAGCAACATTGAATGATATTGATAATTCAGCGACAGGGTACAACGCATCCTTCCAGCCATTCATCAACTATCCGGCGAATAAAACTGCTTATATAGAATGGAAAATAACATTCAAAAAAGCTACCACGAGTACAGATACAACAATAAAGAAGATGACCGCTACCGGAGTTGATATTGATGGTAGTTCAGGTATAAGAGAATTCATTGATGCAACCATGCCTTTGAGTTATAATTTAGATCCATTTACGACATTAACGTAAAAACATTGCTCTTCCTATCAAGTTGATCTCTTTCAATGCAAGTCTGAACAACAATAATGTTAGTCTGAATTGGGCTACAGCCTCAGAGGTAAACAACGATTATTTTACAATTGAGCGTTCAAAAGATGGTCAAAATTTTGAAGCGCTTTTAACCAAACGTGGTGCAGGTAATTCGACGGTCAGACGCGACTATGAAGCCAATGACCCCAATCCATTTCAGGGTTATTCATACTACAGATTAAAACAAACAGATTATGACGGGCGTTTCACATACAGTAAAGTTGAAACGATCAAGAACAAAGGAGGGAATGATATTGATGAAGCTGCAGTTGAGATCACTGCAATTTCTCCAAATCCATTCGGTGATGAATTTAAAATTGATTTTATTCTGAAACAAAAACCGAGGTTGAGATCAGTATGGTTAACACAAAAGGGGAGATCATATTTAGAGAAACTGTTATTGCAGAAGATGGCTATAATTCATAAGTTTAACGACAACAAAGGTCTTACAAGTGGATATTACTTTTGTTTCCGTCAGCTACAAAGGGCAAAAGGTTACAAAGAAGATCCTGAAGTATTAGAATCCTAAGCAAATCAACAATTATTTATATAGCCACTTGGATTGAATATCCGGGTGGCTTTTTATTTTCAGATTGCTAATATTTGATATCTGCGGGTTTCTGCGAGTTCTGCGAGATCTGCGGGAGAAAAAATTATACTAAAATATTTCCGCAGATCTCGCAGAACTCGGAGATAAACTGCAGAATTTATAATGAATTCTGTAAGATTCAACGTCACTTAATTACAACAGATGTTGCAACTCTAAGTAGAATGTATCTAAGAGCATAATTGCGATAAATGAAGAAAATTCGTTTATCGGATTATGATTTCTGTTTAAAATTCAAAACAGAATGAGATCATCTAGACCAAATAGAAGATGAGACAACGACGTGAAATGAAATTAAAACGTCGTTCAGGCGTGTTGCATGGGTGTCATCTGCCTTAGTAGGAGTACTTGCTATTGGGCTGACATTGTTCTTTAATTTTTCATCGAATGAAGATGCGTATGCAGCGGTAACAAATGAATATCGGACAAAAGCATCAGAAACTGGAGTTCGACTGGTACATGGCAGAGATATAACGGAAGTTCATGGGTAAATGCAACATCAACACCAACTTCATCTGCAGCAACAATCACCATTTTATCCGGTCACACGGTAACAATAACCTCAAGCGTAGCTGCTGATCAGATTGTTGTAAATAGCGGTGGTACATTAGTCCAGAATTCCGGAATTACGTTGACAGTTAATAATGGTTCAGGTACAGATCTGGCCGTTTTCAGGAACATTTAAAAATGCAGGAACAGTAACCATAAGCGCAAGTGCAATAGTTGTTTTCAAAGTTCAGGAAAGTATCAGCATAATTTTACAACCTCGGGTGGAACAATTCCTACAGCAACTTGGAATTCAGGATCAACATGTGTGAGATCATAGGATTCACGACATATAACAATTCTTTGAACGGTTGTGGACAAGCGTTTTCGAACTTTGTTTGGAATTGTCCTTTACAATTAAGCTGGGTAGATTTGAATTCAGCATTAACAAATGTTACAGGAGATTTTACTATAACATCAACCGGACTGACAGGTGGATTGCGATTATCTAAAAATCCGGCTTCAACCTTATCAGTTGGTGGAGATTTTACATTTACAGCAGGAAATTTTCTTTATCTGATGGAAGTAATATTACATCAGTAATGAATGTAGCAGGAGATTACACACACACATTGGGAAGTTTTAGTATAGTTGATGGAAGTGGTAGTACAGGCTATGTAAACGTTTCCGGGAATTATACTCATACAGCAGGAACTTTGACAGTAGGGAGGAAACTCAAGTACAAGTGCGGTAATTTTCTTTTGCCGATCAGGTTCGCAAACATTCACTACAACTCTTCCTGTTGTAACAGGTAATGTTGATTGGAAAATTAACAGTGGTTCTACACTTGTGATGGGATCAAGTATAATGTATGGAAGAAATTTTACACTTTCTGCAGGTGGCGGTCTTTTCAATGGGTTCTTTGTTGGGTATCTCAGCAACAGGATTACTTGGCAATATTCAAGTTTCAGGTACACGATCATATAGTACCGGTGCGGATTATGTTTATTCAGGAGGGGCTACTCAGAATACAGGAGGAGGAATCCCGGCAACAGTTAGAAATTTAACTGTCAATAATGGCGGGACCTTGACAATGTCAACGGACTTCACTGTGACCGGCGTTCTGAATCTAGCTAATGGAAAAATTAATACAGGAAGTAATACATTGTATATAACGAATACGTCAACAAGTAGTATTACAGGATATTCTTCATCCAATTACATTGTTGGAAATTTGAATCGTTCTGTCGGCAGTTCGGGAGCATATGTTTATCCTTTAGGCTCGACTTCAAAATATGAATTACTTACTTTGACATTATCCGGTACAGCAGGATTTTCTAATGTACTTGGGAAATTTACTGCAGGAGATCCAAATGATGCATCTTTCGTTCTTGATACCATTACAGCTGATGGAGTTGAAATGTCAGAGCTACTTGATTATGGTACATGGATGTTGACACCGAATTCACCGCTGACATCTGGAACATTTACAGTCAGATTAAAGGAAGACGGATTTAGTAATATGATTCTTGATGGAACGGTAATTACATTGGCTAACAGAGCAAATGCAAGTTCTCAATGGTTACCGGCAGGTACTCATGATAATTCAACCTCGGTCTATCGTTTCTGGAGTTGCAACTGCAGAACGATCAAGATTAAATAAGTTCCGGAATCTTTGCAATAGCACTTGGAGATTATGCAGCATCCAGTTCTCCGATTTAGAAGCGGAACATCAGGCAGTAAAATGCATCTATGTTTTTCCAATGGTTGTTCGTGGAGTAGATGCATGGGTCAAATTATGGACTATCAAATTGGGGCAACATTAAATGATATTGATAATTCATCTGTAGGTTATGATGCGTCCTTTCAACCTTTCAGACATTACCTGTCAAATAGAACAGCTTATGTAGAATGGAAATTAACATTCAAGAAAACTGGAACGAGTACTGATACAACATTTAAAAAATTACAGCAACAGGAGAGTTGATGTGGGATGGAAATAGCAGTATCAGAGAGTTTTGTTGAAGGACAATGCCAAGAAGTTATAACCTTGATGCATTTTCTCAACTTTGACAGTTTCAAACCTTTTTGGAAATTATCGCGCCGTTGGATCTGCAAGTGACCTTTCAGGGATTGATAGCACGCAACAGCAGGCAATGTATGAATTGAATTATGTGAATGTTAATACACTCATGTATCGTACCGAGCTATTAACTCATCCGGTGGATCTATAACCAGACAAACTTCATTATTCTTTAAGTCGTTTAATTTGACGAATAAAAATATTGCACTACCAATTAAATTGATTTCTTTCGATGCCAAAATTGAAGGACAAACAATGTTAGTCTGACTTGGGCAACAGCAGCAGAAATTAATAATGACTTTACAATCGAACGTTCCCACAGATGGACAGACCTTCCGAGCCAATTCTCACTAAGCGAGAGCAGGGAATTCAACTGTTACCTTGAGTATGAAGCCAATGACCCAAACCCACTGGATGGATATTCGTATTACAGATTAAAGCAAACTAATACGACGGACACTTTTCTTATAGCGATGTAGAAACCGTAAAGAATAAAGGCGGACAAAATGTTATAGATGAAGCAGAAGTTGAAATTACCGCTATCCCACAAATCCTTTCTCCGACGAATTCAAAATTGATTTCATCTTAAACAAAATGTCAGGTGTAAGTCAGCACGATCAGCCTGCGGGGTGAAATGATCTTCACTGAAGCTGTTATGGCTGAAGACGGATATAATTCTTATTCTTACACCGACAACAAAGG
>JADJSV010000017.1:300000-572222 GCA_016711505.1 Bacteroidota bacterium
TATCTTTTTGCAACTTGTATATCTACCATTTGTCTAAACTTAGTTGATGAAAATTGTTTTCGTTATTAGTTAAGCGAAATATCTTTCATCAGATTATCCATCAAAGTCTTTTGTTTTTCGTCGTTGCTTAATTCCTGACGAAGGATCTTCTCAGCAATTTCAATCGACATAGCAGCAACCTGATTTTTCAATTCAGTGATTGCAGCATTCTTTTCATTATTGATGGTCTCACGCGTAGTTGCAAGAATTTTATTTGCCTCCGCCTGAGCTTTATTTTTTGCTTCAGATACAATAGCATCTTTTGTATCACGTGCTTCTTTTAACATAAGATCACGTTCTGCTCTTGCCTGAACAAGCAACTTTTCATTGTCAGCTTGTAAAGCTGCCATTTCTTTCTTTGCTTTTTCTGCAGCACTTAATGCATTTGTGATAGAATCTTCACGTTCTTTCAACGACTTCATGATTATCGGAAAAGCAAATTTTCCCAGGATAAACATTAAGATAAGGAATGACAAAGCCATCCAAAAAATAAGTCCGAACTGTGGTTTTATTAATTCCATTGTATTTTGATTTTTTTCTTTTTAATGAATTTACTCTTTAACTCCCGAATGGATCCTTTACAGGATAAAAACATGCTCAACCAACCGTTGAGCATGTTTTTAATTTCTTACTTGAAGGTAACAAGAAGACCTACAACCATTGCGAAGAAGGCAGCACCTTCCACAAGAGCGGCTGTAAGGATCATGTTGGCGCGGATGTCGCCACTAGCCTCAGGTTGACGAGCGATTGATTCCAATGCAGAACCACCGATACGACCAATACCAACACCTGCTCCTAGAGCAGCAAGTCCGGCACCTAAAGCAGCAACACCATAACCAAGACCAAGGTTTCCGGCTACTTCTTGAAGGAGAATTGAAGATAACATAGTAATTATTATTTAAGGGTTTAACTAATTCAAATGATAAGGGCTTCTTCTACATGAGCATCTTGACCATGGTGATCGTGATCGTGCTCTTCAATTGCTGCTCCGAAATAAATTGCAGAAAGCAATGTGAAAACAAAAGCCTGTAAGAAGGCAACTAATAATTCAAGCACTGTCATGAAGATGACAAAGCCGACTGATACTATCGATACGCCGAATCCTAATCCTGTATTCATTTCACCGAAGATGAAAATGAGTGAGAAGAATGACAAAGCGATAATGTGACCTGCAGTGATGTTTGCGAAAAGTCGAATCATCAATACGAATGGACGTAAGATAACTCCAAGCAATTCGATAGGAGTTAACAACACCAATACACCAACCGGTACGCCCGGCATTGCAAAGATGTGTCTCCAGTAATGTCTGTTTGCTGAGAATGTTGTGATCAGGAATGTTATAACAGCAAGCGTCATTGTTATTGCAATATTTCCTGTAACGTTTGCACCAAACGGCATGATCGGGATCAGACCTAATAAGTTGTTAATCCAGATAAAAAAGAAAACAGTAAGTAGATACGGCATGAAACGCGCATAGTTTTTCCCGATACTTGGTTTAGCGATTTCATCACGAACAAAAACAACAAGTACTTCAATCAATGACTGAAGACCTTTCGGTGCCATTCCTTTTCTTCTTCCATATGCTTTTGCAACTGAAAGAAAAATTACCAGCATCAGGATCACACTGACTAAAAGTGCAAATACATTTTTTGTAATTGAAATATCGTACGTAGCAGCAGTCAGTTCTTCATTAACAGTTGCAGTATGTGCATCTGTTACTTCCGTTTCATTCACTGCTTCGATATGGTTTTCGTGTAAACGATATCCATCGTATGTTTTATGTCCGTGCTCAAAACGACTTGACATAAACATTGAAAAGCCACGTTCTTTATTGTAAACTATAACTGGAAGCGGAACAGAAACAGAATGTTCTCCTTCTCCCATGATATGCCAGTCATGTGAATCTGAAATATGCTCTACGATCATCTTTCCGGCATCAAACTTTCCGGCTGCCTTAGGAGCATGTTCCTCATTTGCCAACACACTTGTTGTTGCAAAAAGGCAAACCAGCATTCCTATCAATTTTAACTTCATATATTCCACGTTTTGAATGCATTACACTGATTTGGGATCAGCGTTTTTTAAAGAGAGCGCAAAAGTAATATTTAAAGGGTTACTTACCAAAACTTACCGGGATTAATCTGATTTAACTGATTAATATGATTTCATTGTTCGTGCCTTAATTGGACCTAGTATTAATTAAGTGACTGTGAAAAAAAGGATTTTTACCGGGATTTAATGGATTTCGGGATTGCGGGATTCAATCCGGGAAATCCCAAAATCTATTAAATCCAGGTCAATACCCGGTCAAACACACCTTTTTGGTTGCATTCAAATCCTTCTGATTAAAATGTAATAAATAAGTTCCTGCTGAAAGACCGGACAAATCGAGTTCGGATTGGAGTGCGGGATTTTTGATGGAAAAAGATTTAATTAACCTTCCGGAAAGATCAGTGACTTGAACCAACAGGTTACTAGAAGCAGGATTTTTAGTTCCAATCCTTATAATACCTGTTGAAGGATTTGGGAAAATACTTATGCTTTCACCAAACAATGTATTCTCATCAATCCCCGGATTAGGGGTTGAGCAACCATTTGAAGTAATCAAAGTACTTCGCTGACTGGTAAGGGCTGCGTTCATTCTTGTTGATTGTCCATCGGTAAACATTACCATACACCTGTCGTCAACATAATCCATATAGTTCATGAACATCTCCCCGTTTGCATCGGAACCGCAGATACTAAATGCATTGTGTGGAAATGATGGACAATTGGAATTATCCATTTCCTGAGGTGGTGTATCTGAAATCAGATCGTTTCCACAAGTTGCATCGCCCCAGATATGACGTAATCCTAACCAATGACCAACTTCATGTGTTCCGGTCCGGCCATTGTCGTATGGTGGAGTTACATTTCCTCTGTATCCAAAATACTGATAGCCGATCACAACACCATCCGTATTTGCACTTCCTCCCGGAAACTGTGCATAGCCAAGCAGATCTGAATTTGCTCCACCCCAGTCAACAGACCATAAATTCAAGTAACGGCTTGGATCCCAGAAGGTCGATGGCTTCAATACCGTTTCGCAGTCTGACATTTCCCAATCCAGCCCGCCATAGAAGCGTTCTATACCTGTAGAAGGTTGACCGCCCGGAGTTTGTCTGGCCAGACAGAATTCTATCCTTACATCCGCCTGATATTGCCAGAAGGGATGTCCGGGCGTTAATGAATCATCATTCATCAGACGAAAATCTTCGTTAAGAGCTTCAATCTGCGAAATGACCTGATCATCGTCGATATTTGTTCCGCTTCCGATCGCTTCATTATCATGTATGACGTGCACTACTACAGGAATTGTAATTACAGCTCCTGAGGCGCGCTGCACTTGACCTTCACTTGCGATAATTTTACTGAAGGCATCTTCATAATGCTTTTTCAACAATGGGTCCTTTCCGGTTTGGTGATCGTAATTCTCCATTGTACCACAAGTTCGTTGTGCTTGTGTTTGAAAGGAAAAACAATATGTAATTCCCAATATGAGTAAAAGTTGACGCATGATAATTTATTTGTGGTTATACAATATAAGCTAATTTTCTTCAAATTAACAATATTTTAAAAAGCAGAATTCAATTCATAGAAAAAATCTATTCTTTCGAAGATATGGTGATTTATTCAGGCATGGATATTTATATCTATTAAAAAAACGATATATCATGAACAATCTATTGTACACAATTGCTGTAATTCTGATCATTGTCTGGGCATTAGGATATTTTGCTTTCAGTGCAGGTGGAATTATTCACGTACTGCTTGTCATCGCTTTGATTGCAGTCATTCTCCGGGTTATTCAAGGAAAGAATCCGGTTTAATATTAAAAAGAATTTTAAACAGAAAAAATTATGGAAGAAAACAACGGTTCATCAATTAAAATCATCGGCGCATTAGTAGTAGGTGCTATTGCCGGAGCTGCTCTTGGAGTATTATTTGCTCCTGATAAAGGTAGTTCTACCAGAAGCAAAATCATAGACGGTGCTGATGATCTTGCAAGAGAATTTAAACGTAAAATGCGTTCTAAAGCAAATGACCTGCGTCAGAAAGCGGAGGAACTTGAACATCTTGCAGAAGAAAAACTTGACGATCTTAAAACGGATATTAAGTCGAAAGCGACTGACTTTGTGAATTCAAAGTAAAATCAAAGCCGGAAGTTATCTTCCGGCTTTTTTTATTGTCTTCAGGTTAACAGGTTGCCGCTTTCCAAACCTGATAACAAAAATAAAACACTAAGATCACTAAGTTTTTGTCACAAGAGCACAAAGGGAGTAACGCTTGTGCTCTTGTGACAAAAACTTAGTGATCTCAGTGTTAAAATTTCAACCCGTTAACCAAAAAAAACAATCACTTACCATTTTCTTGACAAAAATCATCTTGCATCTTTTCTGAATAAATAATTTTGCTCTATTAAAACCAGACTTGTGAGCAAAACGATTTCTTACCCGAAGTTTGAATTAAAAGATACTCTTTCAAAAGAGGAAAAAGATTTTTTTAATGCAAATGGGTTCATTCATTATAAAAATTTTATCACACGTGAACGTGCGCAAACTGTTTCAGCAGCGATCGATGAAAAACAAAAAGTATTGATCTCGAAAGGAGTCAGTAAGATCAATGGTATTCCTATCAAATTCGGTGAAGACGAAAACAAACAACCGATCATTCAACGTTTCCCTTATACTTCACACAATGTTCCTGAAGTCGCTGCACTGTATGATGATTCACGTTTACAAAACCTGAAAGAATTACTTCCTGATGCCGGTTATCCGAGACGAATTGGGTTGAATGAAAAAGACGGTGTTGTTGCAAATCACTATGTGAACACTGAAACAAGTAATTACAAACAACTCGGCTGGCATACAGATGTTGCACGCGATTTTCTATTGGGAAAAGGTTTGTATCCAATGCTCAACATCGGTATTTATCTGACAGATTCCGGTCCGGAAAACGGTGGCCTCCGCACGCTTCCCGGTACTCATAAGCAAAATGCATTTCAAACTATGTTTAAAAAACTTCAGGTACTGAATACAAAAGAAGATCCGGATGAAGTTTCTATGGAAGCTGAATCCGGCGACTTGTGTATACATGATGGAAGATTATGGCATCGTGTTGCTATGTCGCCACACATAGGAGAAAAAAGTCATAGACGCGTGATGTATGTTTCTATGCTCTCCGGTCCTGCTGATGAAAGAAATAGTAAGAGTAAGACCCCGTTTTATCTGAGGTTTTTGAAACTGGCGAAATAATTAATACGAATTACTTTTTAACAAGCATCTTCGAAAACTGCTGCTTGCCATCGCTGACGATCTGAACGAAATAAATTCCTGATGGAAAATTTGAAAGAGAAAGTTTTGTCGTTGTTGTGGTAATCAATACGCTTTGAATTTTTCTCCTAAAGAATTATAAATTACTGCGAAAGCATTTCCGGTAATTTCTTCACTCATGTTAATTGTGAATTCGCTTTCAGTTGGATTTGGAAAAATTGTGAAGTCGGAAAGTAGACTTGTATTTTCTATAGAGCTCAACGGACCTGAATTATACTTTTCAGTTATATTAACAGTATTGAAATTACGGGTGAGATAAATATCACAACTGTGATCAAAACTTATGAAGCCCGGGGGTAGTATAGATCGAAGCGGTATCGTGCCATACAGTAACACCTGATAGGTCGGCTTTGTGAAGAAGAAGAATATTGTTAACCTGATCTAAATGTTGCGCTGAAAGCAAATACAAAGATGCATCACAAACTTCAAATTGCACAGCGCCACCGAAACCATCCTGAATCGCCATTGAATCGAATTCTGTGAAATATTCTTTCTGCCACTGTAGAGCTCCTGATGAATTGAGTTTACTTATCTGGTAATGTAAATTGTCCCAGGTACCTCCGGAATTAAAATAAGTAAAATTTGTTGCTACAAAAATTTCATTCCCGACAATTTCAAAGCCAACATTTGAAAGTTCAGCAGAATCTTTTTCAATTCCTTCCGACCATATCAGCGACCCTGATAAATCGTTATACTTTTCAACTTTTGGTTTAGTTCCGGAATGTCCGAGTGTATAAAAATTTCCGGACGCATCAATTGCAATTGAATGATTACTTGAATTTAATCCGTCATATGTATTCTCAAAAAGGTAATCCAATGTTCCACTATCATCAATCTTGAAATAATAATTTTTTACGTCGGTGCTATTTGAACCTGTACCAACACAGTAGATATTATTATTGTTATCAATTACAAAATCAGAAATCGTTTCTGATAGTGGATTCAATATTGTTCCGGTATCAGGCAACTCAATATGCCAGTCAAGCAATCCACCGGCAGTATCAAATTTTGCAAGACAAAAATCTTCCAGATCTGTCAGGTTGACAACAGCATTCATACCTACAATTAAATCACCGTTATTATCAAGCTTTGATTTAACAGGCTGAACAGAAAGGAAAGGTGTGATCCAGTATTGCTGCCATACTAATGAACCTTGATTATCGATTCGTTTGATCCGGACCTGCGTACCTGTTATATCGCTATATGCACCGATGAAAATTGCACCGTCATTTTCAATGGGAATAATATTGAAATATTTGTCATTGCAATCGAGAAGACAACTGTCATTTACATATTCCCACATCTTCACGCCATTGGCGTCATGTGCATAAAATACATAACTTGTAAATAACGAAAGTGCAGACTGTGTATAATTTACAGAGTAGCTGTTACCATTTCCATCGACAGCGAAACTTCTTGGATCTGTAGTTTGCGAATTAAGCAAAGCAGATGTCGTTGACCAAATCAAACGACTTTGAGCAAATGTTTCTGTGGAAACAAAAATGAAAAAAGAAATAATGAATAACAGGGCTTTTTGCATCTGACTAGATTAAGTGGGATAATAGAGTTGTAAAAAAAAGCGAATGCAAAGTTAATCTTAATTGCTTAGTAGCCAAAACGAAAAAAGGGCAACTCCTCATCGGAATTGCCCTTTTTAAAAAAAAAATTATTTTTTAAATTTGAATGATGCGCCTAAAGAAAGGTAAGCAACACCGTAACCAAGTTCTGCATGAAGACCGAAATTATCAGATATCATATATCTGGCACCACCGAAACCTGTGAAACCTACACCACCATAGCTGTATGTTGCGCGAAATGAAGGATCATCATTGGGATTATTTGTAGTATAAGAATCGCTGAACATGTTATATGATAACATTGCACCTAAATAAAGATCCCAAGCGTCGCTGTTAATATCAAAATGATATGCTCCACGAACACCTATGATTGTAAAGTTCCATTTATATTTATAATAATAAGAACCGAAATAATTATCTTCCCATGTA
Source organism: Bacteroidota bacterium (assembly GCA_016711505.1). Lineage (NCBI taxonomy): Bacteria > Pseudomonadati > Bacteroidota > Bacteroidota bacterium. The sequence goes on from JADJSV010000017.1 coordinate 307,418, forward strand.
TACGCTTTGTAGCCAAGGTAACCACCAAGTGACCAAACTCCATTTCCCAGTTCACCCATTCCATGATCAAATGCAACTGATAATCCAGGTGTTTGCGAGAAGCCTGTACTATATGATGTTCGAATCAAAGAGCTTCCTATACCAACACTTGCGCCCAGTATATTAGTTCCTTCATCCCAAACTTGTGCGTTGGTTGTTCCAAAAGTGGAAACCAAAATAATTCCTGCAACAGCAGTTGTTTTCAATAATTGTCTAATTGTTTTCATGTGATTGTAATTTATATTTTTTTATGGTTTAATTTTTCTAAAAGAGGAATATGCGTGCGGCCGCCTATTTGGTCGTAAATGTATGACTTATCTAATAAAATGCAAATTTCAAGTGAAATGTCATTTAATTATTGCAAACACGTTAATGACTGAAAATGTTAAAACTTACGCTTTTTTCTGTTTCATGGCCGTAACTACTTCAAATGCAGTAAATATGGCATAAGCTACCATGAATGAAATTATGAACGGGATTGCATTTGACCGATGTGTTAAAGCGTAAACCAGTATAACACCAAGATGAACAAACAACTTAATAGTAGTTGCTGCCATGTAATAACGAATAAAATTTTGCGGCCTGCCCACAGAACTTTTAACAAGACCATAATGAAAAGAAAAAGAAATCACAGAATAATATATAAGAATCTGCCAACGCAATAATACTTCTGCTGCCGAACCACCAACAGTCAGAATAATTGCTGCACAAAATGCTATAACAAGAAGAAAGTAAAGAGAATATTGTTTCATGCTTTTTTATGAGTAAAAGTATCCGGAATTTAATGAGCATTGCTACTCACCACTTACTACTCACCACTTACTTTTTAAGAAAATCTTTTATGCTTAAATAAATCGCAGCGCTGACAGAAAGTAAACTCAATACAAGAGTACATACAGGAATTTTCCAACCCAGGTATTCATCTAATTTTACTCCACCGAAAACGCCCAATCCGATGATGACCATCATCTGCGTGCCCATTGATGCATAACGCATAATGGCATTTCTATCTTCAGGCGGTTTTTTCTTTGTTGATTTCGATTGATTTGTCGGCATCCTTAATGTCTTTAATGACCGGACCCATATTACATGATCCCGTAAATGTTGCACCTACTTCAACAACCAATTTACCGGTAACGATATCGCCAATCACTTTAGAAGACGATTTCAGAAAGAGTAATTCGGAAACAGCAGTCTTTCCTTTAATCACACCGGAGACATCAGCGTTTTGACTGTTAACATCGCCTTCCACCACACCTGTAGCACCAATTACTACTTTAGCCTTTGAAATGACATGGCCAATTACGGTTCCATCAATTCTGATATCACCATTCGAACGAATATCTCCTTCGATAACCGTTCCTGCTCCGATCAGATTGATCGAAGAATTTCCGCCTTCAACAGTTTTTGATGCAGGCATGTTCTCTTTGTTTCCTTTGTTGTTAAACATCTTGTCCCAATTTTAATAATTAATAAATGAACCTTCAAATTCCCCGTTTTCAGGTTCAGGATTACAAATATAGAATATAATTTGGTTTTAGTATGACGGCTAATTTAGCGGAATTTGCATCATAAATGGATAAAATGCGAAAGATCATCTTCAAAAAATTAATCAATCCGCTCAAAAACAAAATTTCTTTTAATAAACTTATTCAGAAAAGCACCTTTGGAGGTATAGCCTTTCATTCTTAAAAATATTTCTTCAGGCACTTCTCTATATTTATAGATCAATCCTGAAACAAATACAATTTTTAACTCTTTGGTTTCCGGATCATAATGATATGTTTTAATGACAGAAGATGGCATGTATAAATACAGAAAAAATAATGCCTTGATTCACTCTGACAAAACTAACGGTAAAAGTTTCTGTAAAAATCTTCGTACTCTTCAATTTTAGCCTGGCTGATCAGGGTAGCAAGATTATTTGCAGAGATAACATACTGATGGTACTCATCCGTACTCACGCTTCCATAAACATCATCATTATCATACAAAGTAGTATTGTAGGCTAAAGCATCCGCTTTATTGGTAAATGCCCTAAGGATAAAGATTTTATTCCGTGGTCCGAATAACAAGTCCTGCACCTGAATTGCTTTCGAGCCGAAATTTGTAGAATTGAAATTGGATAGCTTTGTTTTGAATCGGTTTGGTTCAATTGCACCGCCAATGTTCTGGAAAATTACCACTACAAAATGTGTCGTATCCGGATTGTAATTAAAAGCACTGACAGCAATTTCAGGGTCTTTCGGTCCGGGAACAGTACCGGTTGAAGGTGGCGGAGTAACTGTTCCTTTTGCATGAATTGCATCCAGAATTTCCTGCGCACGGTCTTTCACCGGGTGCTCTGCATTATTGCGGATCACTTCCAGTAACGAAGCTTCAAAAGTTGGTAATGGTTGTGTCTTACCAATTGCAAGTGCTTTCAACAATTCAAACTGTGGCGACAGAATGCTTTTTGGAAATTGTGAATCTGCTTGTGCCTTTCTCTGAATCACTGCCTGATATTCGCCGTTCAGGTATTTTCTGTACGTTTCTTCGTAGAATAATTCCAATTCTGTTTTACGGTTGGCTTTATCAGCTGCATAATTCGGATTACGGATGATCTCTGCATATTCAGTGTCTCCGTATTGTGAAAGAATAATGTTCTTGAAATAATCCGAACGTTCTTTGTTGATCACAGTAGCACCTGAAGTTGTATTGCTGCCAAAGTTACCGGCATACAACCGATACAACTGATAGTAACATTGCAAAGTATATTTACTATCAGGAAATCTTTTGATCAATATTTCAAAAGTTTCTGCCGCTGCTACAGGGTCATTCAATTGTTCACGATAGATCAATCCAACATTATAGTACGCTTCAATGATCTTCGTAGTTGACTTCTCAATTGATTCGGCATCTCCCGGAATGCTTTTCAGCATATCCGCTTTTCGTTTTTCAGCACTGGCTACAGCACCAAGTGTATCCTCTTTTGAAACTTCTTCAATTTGTTCTAGTTCCGGATTCTCTTCAGTTGTGCCGGCTGTTTGTTTATTGCTTCTTCTCCAGTTGTCTTCTAAAATTCTGTCACCAAATTTTTTCACAAATTCATTCATACCAAGACCAACCGACTGAATATTGTAAAAATACCAGCTGGAACCTGTCTCTCGATTCATCTCATTAATTTTCTTCGGATCTGATTGCTGAAAGATCTGATTCGCCTGGCGTTCTTCATTGATCCTTTTCGTCTCCGCTGCTTCATTGGCAAGAACCTGATCAACCATACGCTGTCTTTCTTCAGGTGATAACCTTGCAAGTGTCTGAAGACTGTCTTCATTCTCAATCACCCGTAAATTTTTTACGAGTTTTGTCAGACTGTTTCGTCTGTTCAATATTTCTGTGTAATCAGGATAATCGTTGGAAAGACTTGATGTGGTACTATCGTAATAAGCTTGCGCCTGAATGTACTCTCTTTTTGCAAAAGCTATTTTTCCTAATTCAAGATATGACAGTCCTTTCTGATTCACATTTGCCAGACTTGAACGTATCGACAAATTCAAATTATCAATTTGCCCGACTTCGTTGCCTTCATTTTTTTCTAAACCGGCCAAAGCATAATAGATCTGATCCAGATAATCTTTATTCTTCGGATCCGATTTCATTCTTTCCAATTCTTTCCGGACAGTAAGATTGTTTCCTGAAGTTCCATCAGAGCAACGCGCACGATTCAAGCGAGCATTGAATCCAACTTCATACTTCGGATTCATTTTGATCACTTTTGTATAAAGATCAAAGGCTTGTTTGAAATTTCCTTTTTGCTGATGTAATTGTCCGAGTATAAATAACCAACGAATCTTCGTGTCACGCTTTTTTACCAATGCAGCAGCGCGTGTTAAATGATCGATGGCTTTGTCGTAATTTTTTGTCTGGAGATAGAAATCAGCATTCACTGCTTCAAGTTCCCACTTACTGCTCTTAGGAAAATCGCCTTGATTGCGAACAAAGTCAAGCTTCTCTTCTGCTTCGCGTAATTGCGTTAGTTCTAAATATGTTTTAGCCAGCCACAAAGATCCTAAATGACGTCCGGCTTCTTTTCTGTAAGTTGATTCTACATACTTAAATGTTTCAATCGCTTCAAAATAGTCGTGTTTGAAAACTGACATTTTCCATACAACAAATGGTTGTCGTCAATCCATTTCTCCGAATCCGGTTTTTCATTTCCACGTTTATCGATGATCGTATGTCTTTCGATCACAGTCTTAGTCCGTTTCATAGCATCTTCCAACTGCGGATAAATAGCCTTTGCTTTTGTAGCATCAGCATATTGGAAAACTGATAAAATACGGTCGTAATGATCTGTATGCGACTCCGCTAATTTATCTGTGGCCTCTTCAAGTTTTAATCCGGCATTATAATAACCATTATAATGTGCGCTAAGATTATGGAAAGTCCTGGTAATCAACGAGTCCTTCGTATTTGAGCACGATGACCACGCCATTACCAGTGGCAACAGCGCAACAAGGCCAAACCTTGCCGTTCGACGAAAAAGATGATCAGGAATCATTGAATTGGGTATAACTGCAAATTTGCGAAAATATTTTAAAATTCCAATGGAATTTAGTGACTGGTCCGTAGTAATTAGTGAGTAGCAAAGCACAACTTAAATCAGCTAAAAATCAAGACGCACCAGGTTATTAAAATTAACAAATCATTTTGTAAGCCGCTTGTAATGTGAGCTTTAAAACTCAATCGACTTGACTTGAAAGGAGTAATTAGTTTCAAGATTTTTGCTTTGCTACTTACACTTACTACTTACAACTCACCAATTCAAGTAGTCACCCTTGAAATACGCACAAAAAAAAGTAGCTTGCACCTCCTTTAAAAAATGAAGTTCCGAGATTTAAAATACATCCGCAAACTGCGAGGCAAGTTTCGATTGGTCATTATGAACGACGAAACGTTTGAAGAAAAAGCTTCTTTTAACTTGCGACCGCTTAAGGTTTTTGTTGCAACAGGAATTGTTATCATTTTACTTATTACAATCACAACTTTCATAATAGCATTTACGGGATTGCGGGAATACATTCCCGGGTATGCAGATCTGAAAACTCAGCGCCATGTTTATAATATGGTATTAAAAACAGATTCCCTGCAGGCTGAGATCGATAACAGAAATGCATACATTGAAAATATCAGGAATGTAATTAATGGGACTTTACCGAATGATGATACTGCAAAACAGAAAGAAGGTGCAACAAAGTATGATACCATTCATCATCTGAATCGTTCGCAATCGGATGAAGAATTACGAAAACAAATTGAAACACAGGATGCATATTCTTTGACAGAAGGATCTGCTTCTATCAGAAATAGTATAAAGAGTTTTTTATTTTTTCCGCCATTAAAGGGAAGTATTACAAACCGGTTTGATCCGGTAACCAAACATTATGCAATAGACATTGTTTCGAATCCGAATGAAGCCATTAAAGCAACTCTTGACGGCACAGTGGTTTTCGCTAACTTTACTTCGGAAACAGGATATGTCATAGGTATACAACATTCGAACAACCTCTTCTCTCTTTATAAACATAATTCAGCTCTTTTAAAAAAGGCCGGTGATTTTGTAAAAGCCGGTGATGTTGTTGCAATTATCGGAAATTCGGGCGAACTTAGTCAAGGTCCACACCTGCATTTTGAATTGTGGTTCAACGGTACTCCGATTGACCCGATGCAATTTGTAGCATTTTAATTTTCATACTCTATATGGCATTTCTTCCACTACTCAGCAAACCGCTTGCATCGTATATGACGAAGCAAACTATGCTATGGTCGAAAAATGCGGCACTAATGCAAAAGCGGATCTTCGAACAGTTGCTTACAGGGAGTAAAACAACATCGTTTGGAAAAGATCATTGGCTGTCTTCTGTGAAATCGTATGAATCTTTTCGTGAACAAGTTCCCATTCGTGATTACGAAGATTTCAAAACTTATATTGAACGAATAAAACTCGGCGAAGAGAATGTTCTTTGGCCCGGAAAGCCGCTGTATCTTTCAAAAACTTCAGGTACTACTTCAGGTGTAAAATATATTCCGCTTACACGTGCCTCCATTCCTAATCACATTAACTCTACAAGGAATGCATTACTAAGTTACATTCATGAAACCGGAAAAGCAAAATTCCTGAATGGTAAATTGATCTTCATTTCCGGAAGTCCTGCATTGGAAACAATCAATGGAATTCCTGTTGGCAGGCTTTCAGGAATTGTAAATCATCATGTGCCTTCTTACCTCCGCAGAAATCAACTGCCGACTTATGCCACAAATTGTATTGAAGACTGGGAAAAAAAAGTAGATGCAATTGTTGAAGAAACCGTAAGTCAGAACATGACACTCATTTCCGGAATTCCGCCTTGGGTACAAATGTATTTTGATAAACTTACTGAGCGCACAGGAAAAAGATCAAAGATATTTTTCCGGATTTCGACTTGTTCATTTATGGTGGAGTGAATTATGAACCATATCGCAACAAACTTGAACAGAGTATCGGTAAAAAAGTTGACAGTATAGAATTATATCCGGCTAGTGAAGGATTTATTGCCTATCAGGATAAGCAAAATGATCCGTCGTTATTACTAATGGTGAACTCCGGAATTTTTTACGAATTCATTCCTGCGAGTGAATACTGGAATACAAATCCGACACGCATTTCACTGAAAGATGTAGAACTTGGAGTTAACTATGCAATCATCCTGAATACGAATGCAGGGCTCTGGGGATATAGTCTTGGCGATACTGTAAAATTTGTTTCAAAAGATCCATACAAAATTCTTGTAACGGGTCGCATCAAACATTTTATTTCTGCATTTGGCGAACATGTGATTACAGAAGAAGTGGAGAAAGCATTGATGCATGCAGCACAGCAACAACATGCAGAGATCGTTGAATTTACTGTTGCGCCGCAAGTAACTCCTGAAAACGGTTTGCCATATCATGAATGGTTCATTGAGTTTGCAAAGCTTCCCGACAATATGGAAAAGTTTGCAGCAGCAGTTGATGATAGTCTGCAGCGCCAGAATATTTATTACAAAGATCTCATCTCCGGAAATATTTTACAGCCATTGAAGATAAGACATCTTCGTAAAGATGCATTTATTTCTTTCATGCGTTCACTGGGAAAACTAGGTGGACAGAATAAAGTTCCGAGGCTGTCGAATGACAGGAAGTTAGCAAATGAACTAGAAAAATTTTTATAGTGCTTTTAGAGAAAAAAGTCGCTTTTATGAGGTTTTATTTTTCTTTTTTTGATTGTACTTTTGCCTTTAATGTATCTTCAAAATATTGAAACAAAAATTTACGAAATCAGGGGTCAAAATGTTATGTTAGATTTCGACCTTGCAGAACTGTATGAAATTCAGACTAAGAATCTTAATCTCGCTGTAAAAAGAAACATAAAACGATTTCCAAATGATTTTATGTTCCAATTGACAAAAGATGAATGGAAAAGTATGAGGTTACAATTTGAAACCTCAAAAGGCAGAGGAGGAACAAGATATTTACCTTATGCATTTACTGAACAAGGTCTTGCAATGCTAAGTGGAATATTAAATACCGACAAGGCCATTAATGTTAACATTTCAATTATGAGAGTCTTTGTCTTCATCCGAAAATATGCGATAACACATAAAGACTTAACTTCAAAATTATTGGAGCTAGAGCATAAATACAATGGGCAGTTTGAAGATGTTTATGAAGCCTTAGAATATTTATTAAAACAGGATTCTCAAGTAATAAAACAGAATGAAAGAACAAGAATAGGATATAAATAATTTACAAATTTACTTATTGTGCAATTTATTAAAACAAAATTCGGTTTGTTTTACCTAAATAACCTATGATTTAGACCTGTTCACCAAATAACAAACTAGTACTCTCCATAATATCAAATCGATTAATTACATTAGCTGAAATCATACTTCATGAAGACAAAATTATTCTTCGTCTTTTTCAACTTCTTAATGTTTTTTAGTTGTTTGTGCTTTGGTCAACATCAATCTACATGGGTGAAGACATTGCACTATGAGACTATGCCATCAACAGGTCAGACTCAAGATTCATTGTGGATAGGGCCACAAAAAATTGTTCGGGCATCTGACGAGACTTATTTTGTTCTGAACAAAGATGCCCCAGGTTATAGTCAATCGATTTATCATGTTGATAGTATGGGAAACATTCTTTCCTCGATACTTGTAGGTTACAGAACATCATCGACCGAAACGACAGCATCAAATTTATACGCCACACCCGACAGCGGCTGCATTTACCTTGAGACTTTTTCTTTCTTGTGGCCACCGGATTTTAAACTGTATAAAATCTCAAAAAATGGAGTAAGAAGTCTGATTCACAACTGGGCAAATTCAATTAGTGGTCCTATTGATATAATTTCTTCTGTTGTTCCCAATCAGCATGGCGGGTTTTATTGCAATATTGATTCAAATTTTATCGACTTACCATCAACAATAATGACCCCCGGTAAGATCTGTTTCGTTTTTGCCAATGACGACTACATTGTTGAAGATTCATTGCTTTCAAGAATAGATACTGCCGGAAATATTATTTGGACAATTCCCAACAGGCCAATAATTGCTTGCTCTGAAACATCCATTTATTTTGCTGACGATTCATTAGTCAAGGTAAATGCTGTTACAGGAAATAAATTATGGACTAAAACCAAACCTCCGGGAAATTGGTACGATATTATGCACTCGACAGATGGATTAGTTTCCGTAGATAATCGAATGATATTTGTTCTTGATTCTTCCGGATCAATTGTTGATTCCAACCTTATTACTTTAACCTTATCGCGTCTCACAACAGTCGCTTCCGGAATTGATGGTTCAATATTTACAGGGGGAGGTTTTGTCAACTATAATAACTTTGATTTTTACAGAAGATATTCTTCATTTTTAATCAAAGTAAACGAAGAAGCAAATGGCACAGTAGACTCATGTAATTTTTTTCTTGCCGGTGATGCTAACAATAATTCAGATGTCTTGTATATTGAAGATGGACTATTTGCTGCAGCCGCACTTGGCCAATCGACAAATATCAATCAGGTTAATGAAAATATGTCAGGCTATCTTACTTACTCTGAACTATGGCCGGAAGAATCTGATTGTGGAATCAATTACCGATTTTCAGATGGAGTAATGGACGGGACAATTAATATAGATGATATAACATTTTTAGATCAACATAATAATCATTACGCACATGAAAACAATGATTCAACAGGGTCTCTTGTTCGAATAATTTACGATAACGCCACTGTAAATCCGGGTGATACTATTCGTGCAAGCGTAATATTGGGATCTACAAGTAATCCTACTGATAGTATTTACGGTTTTTCCATTGAGCCAATAGTCTCTTATGTTCAATATTTTGGAAGTACATTTGAAGTAGAATATAAAAACAATGTAATTGGAGATACTGCAACGAATCTGAATATCTATGTTTCAGATACCTCTTTGTCCAACTCATATTTGGGAATGATATTTTGCAGAAACGATCATCAGAATATTTCCATTGCCGGTGACACAATTTTCAGAATCAGTGCTATTATGCCTCCTTTTATGCCTGTTGGCAATTATATGTTTCCCAATCCATCGTATATGATAACCGAAGGGGGTTGCTTTGTTCCTGTTAATGTAATTTCTGACACACTGAATATTGTTCTTACCACCTCTGAAAATTTAGATAAATATAGTTCAGTAAAAATATTCCCAAACCCTGCGAATGAAGAATTCACCATTGAAACAGAAAGTCGTCCTTTTGAAAAAATAAAAATTACAGATTTGTTTGGGAAAATTGTATTGGAAAAAAGTACAACAGAACGTAAAAATATTGTTTCAACAACTTATTTAAAGAACGGCATCTATATTATTGAAACAAGAACTGGAATTACGAGTAATTTTCATAAATTAATTGTATCGCATTAGACTATAAATAAATTCATGAGACCAATCATTCTAGTTTCCCTGCTTTTTATCTCTGTTTATGTATCAGGACAACATCTAAATTTTGCCGGGCACTTGATCGAGAATAGCAGCAACACTAATAATCATTCATCCGCACAAGTAGATAATTCCGAACAGATAATTACACTTCCTCTAATTGGAAATACCAAATTCAGGACTCATTTTGGATATATCACATTGCAATCAAATGACGATGATGCAGTGAGTGTGGTACGGATATATAATTTGCAAGGGATACTGCAGAAGCAAATGTCTTTCCGGCAGACGATCAATTTCAAATTGTCGAACGACTTAACATTTGCGGCATTTCATGACACACGTTCAATTCAATTGATAGACTTTGAAAAATTATCTGTCACACAAATTGACGGATCAACTATTTTTGAATTCTCTGAAGATAATTTCTTTGCTTATTACAATGAAGAAAATCACGCTGTTCATTTTAAAGGGAAAATTTTTTCAGTAACTGAACAGGTAAACAAATTACTTTTTTTTCAGAATAAATTATTGATTACTTTGAGAAACAATCTCAGCATTGCAGAGGGAAATTCTCTTAGGAAAGTGTTTTCAGAACCATCAGAAAATATTTTTGATGTAGAAGAAATCGGAAACAAACTTTTCATTAGTACAAAAAAGGTGTTTTCGGAAAATTTTGAATTTAAGTCTTACTTCACAGTGATCTTATTTCATTCGAAAAAGATGAAACAGTAATTTACCCGCTAAAGCATTTTGCAAATAATAAAACACCTAACAACACTCGTACCTCTACTCTACCGGGAGAACAGATCCGTAATCCGATCAATTATTATCAGGATACCGTTTATCAGCCTGTAGGAAACAGCTATGACGAGATCCAGGATTATTCTATGGGTGCAAATATTTATCCTCATCCGGGAGTAGACTTGCTTGGAATATTTTTTCAGGATGTTTATTCTGTCAAGCCGGGTTTTGTAAAAGCTATTCTTACGACGAGTGCAGAATTTCATTGGAGAATAGCAATTGGAAATGAAAATATCCCTGACTCTTCAACCGGATATCTGTATGCGCACCTTGAAGAAACGAGTATTCCTTATGTTGTCGGCGATTCGGTAGCAGAAGGAGAACTGATCGGGCAACTTGTAGATTTTCCTGTCGCCGGTTTTGTGCATTGTCATTTTGCCAGGATCTACGATGAAGGTTTCATATGGAATGGCGGTTGGTGGACTTACGACAATCCTCTTTCGTATATGACAAATTTTTATGACAGTATGCCTCCGGTCTTTGAAAAGACAATTGGCAATGATGAATTTGCTTTCCGGGATTCGTCAGGAATTTATTTGTCACCCGACAGTTTGTTTGGAAAAGTAAAGATCATTTCGAAAGTATACGATCAGATCAACTCAACATGGAAAGTTGATGTGAATAAGTTGCGTTACAGTTTATCGCCATTATCGAGCCCTCAAACAATGCTGCTTGACACTTTCGCATATGAATTCAATTTCTTCAATGACAATTACAATTCCGGTCCGTATTTACAACTGCTTTTACAAACGATCTATTCATTTGACCAGACATGTTACTCCATCGGCAATTATACAGACCGCGACTTCTATCACATCATAACCAATTCCGATGGTAACGATACAATTGATGCAACAGATTCATTGTTATTTTTTGATACACGGATTTTTGCAGATGGCGACTATATTTTTCGTGTAACAGCTTTCGATCCCAGCGAAAACAGCACTTCTGATTCCATGATCATACGCATCAGAAATCTGAGCACAAATTTGAATGGCCTCAACGAAACTTCAGATGTTTCTATTTCTCCGAATCCATTTGATCGTTACGTTCAAATAAATTTTGAAAAAGAAATTACCCGAATTGAAAATTTATCCGTCAAGGATCTATCGGGAAAAGAAGTTTACTCAAAACCAACAGTACATACCCTGAACGAGAATAAAATACAAATTGGTCTTGGATCACTTGCTACGGGAGTTTATTTTATTTCGTTTAATTATGGAGATGAGGTTTTTTTCGGGGAAGTTGATTTGCAAATAAGCAGTAATCATTAAAACACTAAGAACACAAGTTCACAATAAGAGCACGGAATTAGCTGTGCACTTTTGTGTACTAAGTGTTAAACTAGTGTTCTTGTGTTGAGAAAAAATCAAAGCCATACAATTCCAATTTCCTAAAAGTGCAATATTATCTTTGCAATAAATCCGTCAATGCTACTCTCCCATTCTTAAACAAGACGCTCTTGTATTCTATCTTCAATTTATCCATCAACCGACAAAGATTAAATCCGGTAACATAAAAGTAATAGGCCATCATTTCTTCCCGTTCTTTAAAATGTTTGCCTTCAGAAAAATTCTTTTTATTGAAGGCTGAGAAATTTTTAAATAGCGGGTCAGTAATTTTCATCTTTGATTTACTATAATGATAAAATATATCTCCGCAATAATATTCAACATACCTGGCAGTTCCTTCTATTTTTTCCCAGAAATTTTCGTAAGTCGTAATATCATACTCATACTTCAATCGAAAGTAAGTCCGCCTTAAAGCTCTTTCTTCAACGAATTTTTTGTAATAATACCCTGCTGAATCAATAGAATTTGTGCGAATTGCAGCCAGCAAAAACCTGTTCTCTTCACGCAATGAATTTTTAAAGACTGAATCATTCAGATAAAAATAGGTAAGTGTATCTGCAGAAAACTTTATCGTGTCCGCAAGATAGTCGATCACTGCTTTGTTTCGAAACTGAAATGAATGGAAGTATTCATGCAATACAAGTTGAGACCATTCTTCGCTGGTTGTAAAGTCAGGAATGTTTTTCAGCATGATCTCCACACTGCTGCACATCATAACAGGATTGTAGAAAAATGGCGAATTCCGATCACTGAAACTCATTCTGTTTTCCATTACAAATGGCCTGGTATCAACATTCCGAATTTTTTTTAAATTCTTTTCCCCACATTTAAATGCAGACAACACAGAATCTTTCAAAAACTCCGGATCAGAATTAAAAACATAACTGAAAGAGTCCGTTACATATATTAATGGCGATTGATTTGTATCCCTTCCGAATTCTGGCCAGTATTCTGCCGCTACATCTTTTTTTATTTCGTTGAAAAGGGATAGGCGTTCGCAGATTACCGTAGTCTGCGCAATGCCAATTTTTATAGAGCAAAAAATATAAAATAAACAAAAAAGAAATTTTTTTTGCATAATCAATGTTTTCAATCTGATTCTTGGCAAATGTAAGAGAATATTAATATTCGCAATATCGACAATTTCAAATAAAACACAGAGAACATAGAGTTCACAATGAGACCATAGAATTGGGCTTTCGACTCTTATGCTCTCCATGTTAAACTTGTGTTCTCTATGTTAAAGAAAATCGAAGTCGGACACTTCCAAATAAAAAACCTCTTTTTATAACCATAAAAAATGTATGAAGTGCATATTCCATAAAAATCTCCGCCCGAAAATCCCTACTTTCGCATCATGAATTCTTTATCAATTTTAAAACAATACTTCGGCTTCGAGAAATTCCGGCCAATGCAGGAAGATATCGTCAATGCTGTTGCCCGGGATGGTAAAGATTGCCTGGTGCTGATGCCAACAGGTGGCGGGAAATCGCTTTGCTTTCAGGTACCTGCATTAATGTTGCCTGGAATTACAGTTGTCATTTCTCCGCTCATCGCTTTGATGAAAGACCAGGTCGATGCATTGCGATTGAATGGCGTGAAAGCAGCTTTTCTGAATTCATCGCAAGACAGTTTTACGCAGGATCAACTTACACAGGAAATAATCAGAGGTGGAATAAAATTACTTTACATCGCTCCGGAAAGATTGAATGCGGGCGGCGACTTTTTTGAATTTCTGAAACGGCTCAACATTTCGCTTTTTGCTATCGATGAAGCACATTGTATCTCACATTGGGGACACGACTTTCGGCCCGACTATCTTACGTTGTCGAAACTAAAATCTAATTTTCCCTGATGTACCTGTTATTGCTTTGACAGCAACAGCAGATGAGTTGACCCGTCGTGATATTCTTGAACGGTTACATCTGAACGATCCCGAAGTTTTTGTTTCAAGTTTCAACAGAGCAAACATTCGGTATATCATTGAAGAAAAAAATGATCACTTCAATAAACTCACTGAGTTTTTATCTGCACGAAAAGACGAAACTGGAATTATCTATTGTCTGTCGCGGGCCAACACGGAAGGTTATGCTGAGAAATTAAACGAAGCCGGTTTTAATGCACAAGCATATCACGCAGGACTCGACGCAAAAACGCGGACAGAGCGCCAGGAGAAATTCAAGAATGATGAAACAAAGATCATCGTTGCAACAACTGCTTTCGGAATGGGAATTGATAAATCGAATGTGCGTTTTGTTGTGCACACCAGTATGCCGAAAAATATTGAAGGGTACTATCAGGAAACAGGTCGTGCCGGTCGCGACGGCTTACCTTCGCAAGCATTGCTATTCTACAGCATTGGCGATCTGATGAAACTGAAAAAGTTTGCATTCAATGAAACCAGTGCTGCACAAACGAAGATCATGATGCAGAAACTGGAACGCATGGCAGACTTTTGTTCTACGTACAAATGTCGCAGAAAATATCTGCTGAATTATTTCGATGAAGCTTTCGAAGCACCTTGCGGTAATTGTGATATCTGTCTGAATACAAAAACGGAAGAAACATTCGATGCGACTGTTATTGCACAGAAAGCATTGTCGGCAATTGTCAGACTGAAAGAAAAATTCGGCGCATTGTATGTGATAAATTTTCTTAAAGGATCTGCAACAGCAAAAATTTACGACGAACATAAATATCTGCCTACCTATGGGAAAGGAGCTGAATTTTCTCTCGAGGAATGGCGGCATTATTTCAAACAACTTCAAGATTATCATTACATAGAAAAGTATGGCGAATATTCTGTTTTGAAAATTACTGCAAAAGGAAAAGATGTTTTATTTAACGAAGCAAAAGTTGCATTACATCCTTTCAAAACGAAAAAAACTGCGCGTACTGAACGCAAAGGCAAGTATGAAGAAGTTCAGGAGAATGATTACAACAAAGAACTCTTCGACGAACTTCGCAAATTGCGACTTGCGCTTGCTTCGGTTGAGAATGTACCATCGTATGTCATCTTCACAGACAAAACGCTTGTTGAATTAAGTATGTACATTCCAACAGAAATGAGTCACCTTGAACATATCTCAGGATTTGGAAGTGTGAAGATTGCAAAGTATGGCGAGCAATTCATTTCTGCCATTAATGATTTTTGCAGACGTACAAGTACACACTCCCGGATGAGTGAGATTCTTCCAGCTGTTTCCGCTCCGAAAAAATCTATTTCCAATTCCACAACATTTCTTCAAAGTCTTGAGCTCTATCAGAGTGGTATGTCCATCCAGGAAATTGCCCGAAGAAGAAATCTAAAAGAATCAACCGTCAGCGACCATCTTTTACAATTTGTTCTCACCGGCGAATTGAACGTTCTGAAATTTGTTACCAAAGAAAAACTGCAAACGATTCAAACGAAAATTGAAGAGCATGGGAATGTAAGTTTGACATTGCTCAAAGAACAACTTGGCGAAGAGTTTACTTATAATGAAATTAAGGCAACTGTTAATTATAGGAAACGGGTTAGCGAATTGAAACAAATTAATAAATGAAATAATTTCGGATTGCGGAATTCGGATTGCGGATTGTGTTACTGCTTATCGAACGATTGATCGAAAAGTATTGCAAAATCTGAAATTTAAATAATGTAGAAGGTCTTGTTAGATGCCTAATCCGAAGTCCGCATTCCGAAATCCGAAATAAAATCCACCAAAGCACTATCAAATGAACTTGAAAGATGAAATCCTCGATCGCCTCGACGAAGCAGGCTATCCGGAAAATGAATTTGCATTACACTACGACGAATTTTTTACTGACATAGAAGATCAGGAAGTTATCGGTGTAAATATTCCTTATAACAAACCAACTACTCAGGAATTTTATCAAGTTTTGCAATTGATTGCAGAATATCCGGAAGTCGATAGTATATATGTCCGAATTGCTGATGCTGATTATCCGCAGGATTGGTTTTATTCTGACGCAGTTTACATCATTGGTCAAATGTCTGTTGATCTCGTACGTAAGCTGACTGAGAATTTATATCCGGATGAAGTTGATGTCGGATGGATGTATGGTTTTCCGGCGAATCTGGAAAAGAGTCTGGAGAAGAAGAGAGTTATTAGTCTATGGTGGGACTAAGGTTAGTGTGAGTGTGGAGTGTGAAGTGTGGGCTATCTTGCTATAAACTTACTCTTAAATTCAGTTTGAGTGTGGATGCAGTTTTTTAAACACAAGTCCACTAATTTTCAGCACAAGAACACAATATTGAGCACGGGGAAGAAAAAATTTTTAGAAAGAAAGACTTGGGGAAGAGAAAGGAGAAAGGGGGGGACGGGAGGGAGAAGGAAAGAAAATGGGGAAAGTGGGAGGGAAAGTGGAAAAGAAAGAGAGAGGAGGGAGGAAAAAAAGGGAGAAAGGAAAATAAAAAAAAGAGAGAAGAAAAACTCTATGTCTTTATACAACGAAGCCTCCTGAGCACCTTTACCCCAAATCACACCCAATCCAAAAACCAAAAGAAAAGAGGGGCCGGGAAAAAAAAAAAAAGAAAAAAGGGAAGAGGCAAAACCTATATCAGGATTAACTAACAAACTGTAAACTTTTTTCAGGACGAGTCAGCGACAATCATCGAACTATATTGCCTTGTATTAACTTTTGTGTTAAAATTACCACTTACAAGAGCGCACTTCGAATCTCGAATTACGAATCTCGAATTACGATTTTTACTACCTTCGCATCCATGCCCACACGCAAAAATATCGCCATTCTAGGCTCCACAGGAAGTATTGGAACACAAGCCCTGGAAGTTATTCGCGAACAGTCGTCACATTTTAATGTGGAAGTGCTGACGAGTAATAGTAATTCTGCTTTGCTTATCCGACAAGCAGAAGAATTCAGGCCTGAAGTGGTGGTCATTGCCGATGAGAGTAAGTACGTAGAAGTTCGTGATGCTTTGCGTGAACTACCGATAAAAGTTTATGCAGGATCCGAAGCGATCTGTGATGTAGTGACTTTACCGGATGTGGATATGGTACTGACGGCTTTGGTTGGTTATGCCGGATTAAAGCCGACACTCAAAGCACTTGAAGCAAAGAAAAATATTGCGCTTGCGAATAAAGAAACATTAGTTGTAGCAGGTGAACTTGTCACTTCGCTGGCGATTGAAAACAATTGCAACATCTTTCCAATTGATTCTGAACATTCAGCAATCTTTCAGTGTCTGGTTGGTGAAGCGAATAATGCAGTAGAGAAAATTTATCTCACGGCTTCCGGCGGACCGTTTCGCGGGCGCGACAGGGAATTTCTTTCTACAGTACGGAAGGAACAAGCGTTGAAACATCCAAATTGGGATATGGGTGCGAAGATCACGATCGACTCGGCTACCCTGATGAACAAAGGATTGGAAATGATCGAAGCCCGGTGGTTATTCGGACTTAATCCGGAGCAGATTGATGTAATCGTTCATCCTCAGAGCATTATACATAGCATTGCACAATTCGAAGACGGTTCTATGAAGGCGCAAATGGGCTTGCCGGACATGAAACTGCCGATTCAGTATGCATTGGGTTATCCTAAACGTCTGAAATCGACTTTCCAACGATTCGATTTTCTGAATTATCCGTCGTTGACCTTTGAATCGCCCGATACAGAAACTTTTCGTAATCTTGCAATGGCAATGGTAGCTATGAAAAAAGGCGGAAATATGCCTTGTATCATCAATGCAGCAAATGAAATTGCAGTAGCTGCCTTCCTGAAAGACCAGATCGGTTTTCTGGAAATGAGCGACCTCATCGAAGACTGCATGAACAAGATCCCTTTCGTCAAAAAACCTTCTTATGAAGATTATGTAACGACCGACGAAGAAACACGTAGAAGAGCACTCGAATTTTTAAGTGTTCAATCCGTTTCGAAGATAAAATAACAACTCCAATTCAAAATTCATCAATCCTAAAGCCTCCCCTCGAATCTTCGCTTAAGCACTAACAACAATCCGCAATCCGAAATTCGCAATCCGAAATAATTAAACAACTCAACAACCAATTCCTATAAATGTCAGCTTTAATCATGGCCGCTCAGCTAATTCTGGGCCTTTCAATTCTCGTTACACTTCACGAATTAGGACATTATCTCGCTGCACGTGCCTTCGGTATTCGTGTAGAGAAATTCTATCTGTTCTTCGATGCGTGGGGATTTAAATTTTTCAGTTTCAGAAAAGGCGATACAGAATATGGACTTGGATGGTTACCACTTGGCGGTTATGTGAAGATCGCCGGAATGATCGACGAGAGTATGGATAGTGAAGCAATGAAAAAGCCCGCTGAACCTTGGGAATTCAGAAGCAAGCCGGCATGGCAACGATTGATCGTAATGATTGGTGGTGTGACTATGAACGTAATACTTGGTATTGCAATTTACACAATGACATTGCTGAATTTCGACAAGCAATATCTGAGTAACGATAATGTAACGGACGGAATATACGCTTACGACCTGGGACAAAAAATCGGTTTGCAGAATCACGATAAGATCGTTGCAATAGATGGAAAAAAGTTTGATCGATTCAATGACCTGGTTTCTTCACGTGTAATTTTAGGATCAACGATCACAGTTTTACGTGACGGAAAAGAAATTACGCTTCCTGTTCCTGATGGTTTTTATCGAGAAACAATAAAGGCAGGAAGGGGAAGTTTTATCTCGCCTTATCAAGCCCATTTAGAAGTTGACAGCATCATCAAAGATATGCCTGCGGAAGCTGCAGGGTTACAGATGAAAGACAAGATCGTTAGTGTAAACGGTGTGCGTACATTTTCAATGGAAGCATGTCGTCGCATCATCAGCGAGAATAAAGGCAAGCCTATTACATTACAAATAGTGCGTGGTGCAGATACATCAATGATCCAGCCTGTCGTAAATGATTCCGGTTTGATCGGCATTCGTTACCACGGTGAAATGGGAAATTATGCTCTGACAAAATACTCAGCAGGAACAGCTTTGAAATATGGAGCGAGTGATGCTAAAGAAGCAATCGTTTCTAACATCAAAGGTCTTAAACAAATTTTCACAGGAAAAGAAAAAGCAAGTGATTCGCTGCAAGGTCCGATCGGAATTGCAACGATCTATGGTGGAGTCTGGGACTGGTACCGTTTCTGGACCATCACCGGATTACTTTCAATGGTACTTGCCTTCATGAATATTTTACCAATACCTGCTCTCGATGGCGGACACGTTGTGTTCCTTGTAATCGAAGCTGTAACCCGCAGAAAATTCTCCGACAAATTTATGGAGCGTGCGCAAGTTACAGGAATGGTGATTTTACTTTCTTTGATGGTGTTTACAATTGGTAATGATATCTGGAAGCATTTGATCAACTAGTGTCAGAGCTTGCCACTTATTAGTTGCGCGTTTATTGAACGTGTAAAAATGTTTGGAGTACGTGGCAAGGGTTAGGTAAGTGAATTCTGCACAACAATTGTTGGCATCAAGCTTCGGAAATTTAACTTGATTTATGTATATTTGACAAACAGATTCTTATGGCAGACTATAGAGAAATCATAATTATAAATCCTGAAGTCAGGTTTGGTAAACCATGCATTCGGAATACACGTATTTCTGTTTATGATGTATTAAGTTGGATGGCATCAGGTATGACTGTAAAAGAAATATTAGCAGATTATCCGGAGTTATCCGAAAGTGATATACAAGCCTGTTTGGCATATGCGGCAGATAGAGAGCATAGAACCAGAGTTGCGTAAATGAAACTACTTTTTGACCAGAATATTTCCTTTAGAGTTATAAGTAAACTTGCGGATTTTTTTCAAGGTTCCGGTCAAGTTAAAAATCTTGGACTTCCAGATAATTCCGATTTGGAAATTTGGAAATTTGCTAAAGAAAATAATTTTTCAATCGTAACATTTGATTCTGATTTTTTTGATTTGGCAAATTTATACGGCCATCCACCCAAAATCATCTGGCTAAGAACAGGAAATTGCACAACACAAGAGATTGTAGATTTACTAATTTCGAAAAGTGAAGTAATTAACGACTTTATTTCGAATCCAATTTATATGGAACTGGCATGTATCGAAATCGATAAATGATTTATTAATGTATAACACTGAAATAAACACTACTCAAAATCTTCGCCAAAAAAACTTCCCAAAATTTCTTCCCCGTGCGTAAACTCTCCTTCTTCCTATTACTTCTTACAAACTCACTCTTCGGTCAAACTCCAGACTCTCTTCCTGAGCGAAAGATCTCCGTCATGGTAATTCCTTATATGCCAGCGATGCACATGTCCGATGCCGATCAGGATATCGCTGAAGAATCGCAGATGGAAATCGGACAAGTACGCGCAGAATTCCGCAAAGGCATTATCAGAAAAATGAATCAGCGTTTTGTAGAAGTGTACGATGCGCAGGTACCCAATGAAAGTTTTGTTTCGAGCAACACCGGCGATATCGATATGATCTATCATTCGCTAGCTTTCGAAAGCGACAGTACTTCACCAATGAAGAACCCGAAGAAATTCGCTGTTGTCGATACAGCCATTACCGGAAAGAAAACAAAGAAGAAAGAGATCGACAAAACATACATCAATGCTGTTCCCCGTGACCCGCAGTTGCTTCCTGATTTTGCAAAAAAATACAATGCCGACTATTTCGTCATGCTTAACGAATTCGACATTAAAACTCACTTTGATGATTGTATCGACCTGGCTTTAAAAATTTATCGTCGTGATCTGAAATTCCATTACACCATTTACAATCACCGGGGCGAAAAACTGTATGGCGATGTTGCTGTTGTACATTTTCCTTCGAATGAAAACAATGTAGACAGGATTGTTGAGGCGAATTTTGGGAAGGTGGCGGATTATGTTTTTGAGTCGTTGAAGAAGGTGAAAGAATAAATTTTTTCTTGATCAAGTAGTCAAATATTATCGCTCTCAGGGATTGGGTAGGGATTGTAAGTTGTATCCTTTTAATTTTTTTTAACACTAAGATCACTAAGTTTTTAGCACTAGTGCACAATGCTTTTTTCATAAGTGCTCTTGTGACAAATTTTAGTGATCTTAGTGTTGAAAATTTCCTGCTACTGAGCAAGCAAAAATTTCTCAATTGCTTTTACCCCATTCTCATTTGTTACTTCCATAAAATAAATTCCTGCTACAAGATCATTTACATCCATCACAAAAGTACCACTAACAAAATGGAATTCATTGACAATACTTCCTGTTAATGATACAATACGCACCGTGTTTACAGAACCTGATTTCATATCCGCTTTTAAAACAGTTGTCACCGGATTTGGATAAATTGAAGATGATATCGAATTATTTTCATCAATGGAGGTAATTGTATTCATGCTCACACCATAATCCTCCACTTCACCTGCAGCAAAAACTTCACAAGAAGTCTGCGCTGAACCATTCTTCATTGAGACCCGCATTTTTGTTTGTCCGGTCAATGCGGTGATGGGAACATTTATTATGCTTGTCTCCCAACCTATTTGTTGTGATGAATAAGAAACCACTTCTTCACCCGGATCTGCGAAACTGCCGTTTTGGTTGAAGTCGATCCAGACTTTCCAGAATTCAGTAGCGCCACTGCCGAGAATTTCTGCACTTAATGTTATGTTGTAGGTATTGCCGGAAGTCATGTTAATAATCATAGATGTGTAATCACCATAGCCGCTATCTGATACCGTGCTGTTAAGCATAGTTCCAATGTAAACAAGATCGATGAAATCATTTGTTGCATCTACTCCACTTGATGCGCAATAACCGGATCCTGTTGTATTGAATTGCTGAACGGATGAATAGCCGGTTGGACCGCTGTTGCAGATGGCTTCTACCTGGTATTCGTAAACTGTTCCCGAGTACAGTGGATAGATCTGCAGTTGCGTTTGATTAGTTGAATACGTTTGCCAGATAAGCGATGAATCAATTCTATATTGTACGTGATACAAATATGCATTCGGAATTGCATTCCATGTGATCGTCGAAGAATTACCTGTTATATTGATTGCATTGATGCCGGTAGGCACACTGCACGGATCACTTCCTGTGTGATCAAGATAGTGTACAATGAATGTGTTCACATCACCTAAAACAAACAGACTGCTGTCAAAACCTTTTGCAATTGAAACACCGCTCAGGTATTCATTGATCGTATCGATCGCATTTACCCACTCACGCGCTCCGGTTGAATCGTATTTCACTGTAACCATTTGTCTCGCACTCAAAGTAGAGCCACCTGGAAATGGTCCGCCAATGCCTGTTACAAATGTATTACCGCGATTGTCAGTTGCCAGATCATACGGAATTTCATCGTTGCCTGAATGTTCATTGTATCGATCTTGCCAGAGAATATTTCCGGAGGTGTCTACTTTCACTGTCTGCCAGTCAACGTAATTGCTGCCGCCGGTTGTTGTACTGTATGCCATGATTATCAGTTTCCCATCAGAAGTTGTCCGGAGTTTAGAAGAGATATCGTAACCGCCAAGATCATATTGTCGTGTCCATAGAAGATTTCCGGCAACATCATACTTATATAGCAATACATCTGCCACAGGTATCACTGCTTCCCATGAAAGAATGTAAGAGTTTCCAACTGTATCTATGAAAAGATCTTTTCCCTGCACACCAACATTTATAGAATCCCAAAGTGTTACTCCGCTTGTATCCATCAACCATGATGTTGAATTGGCAGATGAATAACTTGTTACTCCGGTTACTCCTACTTTATCATGATTCAGAAAAATATTACTGATGAAATGAAAATTGGTTGATGAAGGAAATGTATTGGTGCTGATGCGTACAATATTTCCTGCAGGATCAATTTTGATTATGTTCATGCCAATGGGATTATTGTCCACATTACCACCTGTAGCCAGATATAGATAACCGTCAGCATCCATCTGTCCTGTAAGCTTTGTCCAATAGGTACTGTTGTTATGCGGACTGTAATTCCCATCGATATTTTTTTTATAGATAAGATTACCATTCTGGTCGTATTTAAGAATGATCAGTGAATTGGAAATTCTTCCGCTACTGGAATGCTGATACCGGAAACCGATCACAACCGGATTTGATTGCGGATCGAGAAACACTTTACTCGGATATTCATAATTCAATGGGATCTGCGAAACGGAAGTCGCGCGCCAGATAAAATTTCCAAAGCGATCACGTTTCTCGAGTACAATGTCATTGTCTAATGTTGTTGTGTAGACATTGTTGCTTGAATCAACAACCAAGTAAGTTCCGAGATTCGCAGCAAGGTCGGGAACTTTTGTCCAGTCGATTGAGAAATCGGCTTTGGTAAATAAGGGCAGGGTCAATAGTAAGAGGAGGAGAATTTTTTTCATTTTCTGTTATTTACTTTAGATTTTTTTTATTTCCCGCGGATCTCGCAGATTTAGCGCAGACGTTTTTACTTAATAATAAAAATGTCTGTCCGTTAAGTTTCCTGCGCAATGTGTCAACATTATCAATCCTTCTATAAAAAAATATGCTCAGCAGGTAGGAATGATGTTTGAATTGGGAAGAGATGAGAGTTTTGAGGAAATACCTACATTAATTATGTAGTATTGTTTAGTCTCTATTTCACTCTTCAAATCAAAGAAAGGTGGCATATTTTTATATATTAATCCGATTAAAACAAATACTCATGAAACAAACCAAAAAGGACACTACAACTCCGGAAAATAAGGATATGATGAAAGAAAAAACCAATCAGGATTTTAATAAACAAAAACCTGATCCGAAAGATCCAAATCAGAAGGGTCAGAATAATGAGGCTGAGATGGAGAAAGCGGTGAAGGTGACTAAGGAATTGGAAGAGTAATAAATATTGCAGGGACAAGTTCACAAAGATTGCGTAATTATTATTTTTGTTTAAAGTGTGTAAGGGGTTTAAAGTGTTTCAAAGCACTTTAAACCCCTTACACTTTAAACAAAAGAATATTTATATCTTCATCCGGGTAAACTTTGTATATTTAAAATCATTGCATATTGAATACTATTTTATTACTTTTTCTTTTTGTTCTAAATCAGAAACCTGAACCGGTCCATCAAAAAATCAGTCACGAATGAATCTCATTTGAATTTACCGAGCATGATCTTAATTTAAAGTCTCACTTAACGTATAAAATTAAATCGGAAGATTGCGACAGTCTCAGGATGCTTAGCAATTTTACTTTCGAACGAATAAACCATGAAATAAAATATTTGGGGCAATGGAAATTAAAAAACTATTCTTCTAAAATAAATATTAACCCAATAGGATCATTTGTAGACAATGGCAATCCTTCCCTGAACGATCTGACAATATTCGAATTATCAGACTCTTTAATGATCTTAAAATATGACAATGATATGAATGGAAAATCCACTGTAATAAAATACAGGCGAGTTCACAGGGAGATTATTTGCCAATAGCATAATGATGCAATTACAGAGATTAATCTTTGATTAATATCGCTGAATATATTTTATTCATTGAAGTAATCTTTGCAAAATAAATACCATCAGGATATTCACTTAAATCCACTACATGATGTGAATCAATTGTATTGCTTTTAATTATAAGGTTTCCAATTGACGAATAGACGCTAATGACATCCGATTTCAAAAGATTTAATTTTTCTGTATCTATCTGAAATTTTCCATTTGACGGGTTCGGATAAAATTTCAGAGTTGAGGCAGATGAGACAGGAATGACAGAGGTATGGAAACTGCATGTACAGCTACAGGAATCATATATATTCTGAAGTGTTGCCGACCTTGTTCTTACATTCTGTATAGCATTCTCATGGCTACCGTTTCCAAATGCAAAAGGAAAAGCAAAATCGTAGCATCTTTGTTCCTGTGATTCAAAACTGAATGGCCCAAATGTCATTAAGCCACGCCTGTCACCAGGAGTATTGAGGACATCTATTTCTGTCCAGCCAAATCCCCATTCAGGAAATCCTGTGTACATATAATTAGTAACTGAATTTCCTCCTATACCATTTCCGCCAAAAGTAAGAGGTGATTCATCCAGCCATTTCCCTTTCAAATAATTATAATAATCGTTTGCAGATACAGGATTTCCCTGATTCGTATTATCATTATTATAAGTAATAAATCGGGAAGGAATATTATTCAAACTCAAACAACCTTGTGCCGGAACGATACTTCCATAAACAAGATCAAATGAAGATGCATTATAAGTATAAAAGATTTTTTTTAGAGAATCATATCCTACCAAATCATCTTGTGATCCACCCAAGTCCATATCAACGAATAATCCAAAATATGTTGAATCATAATTTAAATCAGATCTGTTATAAATTTCCAGATTCAAAAAAACACTTTCATTTAAAGCAGGATCCGGCGAATTATAGCCATACAACATAGCATGAAATTCAAGGCCTAAACTTGCTCCTCCGGTTTCAGTATGAACACTTTTAGCATCATTAAAAATAAAGTAAATTGCCTGATCTCCCCGGATCAACGGATAATCACCATTTGCCGGATCATATGTTCCGTTTAGATTTATATCGGCATATGGCGCCAATGATGCAGCTTCTCCGTTTGCAACATTTCCGTTCCCCGGCCATCTGCTCAGTTCGTTCGGTACAATATATCCTGAATTTTGATAATTCAATATATGATCGTTTATCGTTGTACGGTTAATTTTATATACTGCATCATGCAGTAGATAGGATGGGTCAGAATAATTGGTTGCAATCGGACCATAAAAAAGATCGTTTCCTGCTTGGCCGTAAACCTGTGAAGCTATATGTAATTGCCCTGTAGAATCCTTGCCGCCAATCCAAAAACTTGAGAGATAAATTGAGTTTTTAAAACTCCCTGCAGGGACTTCAAATGCTCCATCAAACAAAGTTCCATTTGAATAAACATTAGCGTTGATGTTATTAATGTTTAGTTGACCACTTGCTTGTCCAAGTACTTTTGAAGCTGTAATAACAATTAAAAAGGAAAGTAATTTTAATTTCATGATTTATAATTTTATACTTTGATGTTTAGGTTGTCAATGTATTAAATATTTCAGACTTCTTAGTACTTAACAAAACTATCTCAGGAAAATCTTCACGCCTCTCTCCGAATCAAAAACCTTCTCCCCCTTTTCTTCCTTCCACGAAACTAAATATCCCTTGAAAGTTGAATCAACTTCGAAAGACTGTCCGAGATATTTTCCTTTTAACTCATATGCCATCAGCAGAGTTTGTGCATAACCGTCTCTTTCATTGTCGGTTTTTTTTATTGAAGCAAAAGTAGAATTGGCAGGAATAATGCGACGTAGTTTTTCAATGTCGTTGTGGAACTTTATGTCCGGGCGATAGAAAATGCTCATTGTGGTTTGTGGCGAAAAGAATGCGTGGAATAGCTGGAGACTGTTGACCTTTCGGTCGCCGCACATTAAGACTTCCTTTGCAGGGCGTTTAAGTAACAATCAGAATCGGGATTAATACGATTATTTTGAATTCACTGATTCTGGTATGTGTAGGTAATGATTTTTCTACAAAATAAAATGTCAATGGAATGAATAACAATGTGCAAATCCAGATGTACCTTTCGTGTACAAGGATAAGACTATATCCAAAATACATTGAACAAATTACAAGTAATGAAATCTTGATCCACAATGGAATTACTTCGTGTGATTTTTTTCTGATCAGATAAATGATGAAGAAGAAAATAAAAACCCATCCAAGTTGATTTCTGAAATCGTGGAAGTAAATGCTTTGTAAATTTCTGTTGATGATGCTGAGATAATATTTAAAGTCTCCTATTGGATCAAGTGGAGTAAGTTGAATCTGCGAAGCGGGTTCTTCCCATGCTGACAAAGCATAATCATTTGCCGGTGGCAATAATCCATTTCCTATTACAGGAAGTTGCACTTGCTTTCCAACGGTTGGTGCAACTTCGTATGTGAAATTGAATTTCGCTGATTCGGAAATCGTGAACTTTCCGTACTTCACTGACAACAATAAGATCCACAATAATGATATTGTTCCGAATGGCAACAGAATTTTCTTCAATGTAATTTTTGGAATGCGTTCACTTTTCATCCAGATCGAAAAGCAGAATAGAAAAATAAAAAGCGGTAAGCCAAAAGATTTTGTCAGAAATAATAATGCACCAATTTTCCCAATCTTGCTGCCGTCAGATTGTTTATCGAGCCAACGGATCAATTCGATGATAAGAGCAAACAGAAATCCGACAAACAAAAGATCAGGTGTGAGATTGAGAAGGGAATAGCTTACCATAAACGGAATGATAGCAAAACCTAAATAACGCTTCCACTTTATATCAATATCGACAAACGTCAAAAAGGTCAGCCATTTTCCGATAACAAAAATACCGATGGCCATCTGTAGAAATTTGAATGCGACAATTCCATCGTCAAAAAAATCATGAATGGTAGCAGGAACCATGAAATCAGTGGACTCCAGTAACCATTTACTGCAAGCGAAAACCGGCCATCGAGAATGTGCTGCACAACATTTATATATTGCAAACTATCCGGATTATCGACATACCATTTCACAAAAGGCATAACTGCCATGCAAGCGAGGAGGTAAAGAGCGATTATGAGGAGGGAGTCTTTTTTCACCAGGATTTTGACCGGGATTTAATGGATTTTGGGATTTTCAGGATTGTTTATAAATCCAGTAAGCTTTTAATTGGTCTGACTCTAATTTAGGGCCAATATCAAGATAATCCCTGAAATTCAGATTATTAATACAATAAATCATTCAATGCTGAAAGAAATCAAAAAAATCCCGGCAATCGGGGAAATTCATTAGATTTTGGTCAAAATCCTTTCCTAAATCCTTGTTTAGGCCTATTCTAAAATCAACACATATTATGCTCTTTTGGTTACCTTTGCATTCTCAAAAAATACAAATCCTATATGAAATCTGAAACAGTAGCTATAAAAGATTACGGCATTGCTGAAGTATTAAAAACACTGGGAATCCAGGATGTAAACCGCGGTGCTTGTACCGGAACAGTTTGGCTGGATACGCAAGGTGAAGAGATAGAATCTTATTCTTCTTCTGATGGTGCATTGATCGGTAAGATCAGACAAGCAACTACTAATGATTATGAAGCAGTAATTGTTAAAGCACAGGAAGCTTATAAAGTATGGCGGATGATGCCGGCACCTAAACGTGGTGAGATCGTTCGTCAGATGGGTGACCAGTTACGTAAATATAAAGAGCCACTTGGTAAACTTGTTTCGTATGAAATGGGAAAAATTTATCAGGAAGGGTTAGGAGAAGTTCAGGAAATGATCGACATCTGTGATTTTGCAGTGGGACTTTCCCGTCAGCTTTACGGTTTGACAATGCATAGCGAACGTCCGCGTCATCGTATGTACGAACAATATCATCCTATCGGAATTGTAGGAGTAATTTCCGCTTTTAATTTCCCTGTTGCTGTGTGGGCATGGAACTCAATGCTGGCAATGGTTTGCGGTGATACAGTAGTATGGAAACCAAGTTCGAAAGTAATGTTGTGTGCAATTGCTGTTCACAATATTCTTGCTGATGTTCTTAAAAAGAACGATGTTCCTGAAGGTGTGATCAACTTAGTTGCAGGTGGTTCAAAATATATCGGAGATAATTTCCTAGCTGATCATCGTGTTCCTCTTATTTCTGCAACAGGATCAACTCGTGTCGGTAAACGTGTAGGAACAATCGTTGCTGAACGTTTCGGTCGTGCGCTTCTTGAATTAGGTGGAAACAATGCAATCATCATCACTGAAAATGCTGATCTTGAAATGGCATTGCGTGCTGTAGTATTCGGTTCGGTTGGTACTGCAGGACAACGTTGTACATCGACACGTCGTTTGATCATTCATGAATCGGTTTACGAAACTTTCAAAGCAAAACTTTTAAATTCATATAAACACATTCGCATTGGTCATCCTTTGGATCCAAAAACGCTTGTTGGTCCGCTTATCGATAAAGGTGCAGTGAAAGATTTTTCAAATGCAATTGAGCGTGTAAAAAGTGAAGGCGGAAATATTATTTACGGTGGCGAAGTAATGCATGGTGAAGGTTACGAAAGTGGATGTTATGTGCGTCCGTGTATCGCAGAAGCTCCGGGAAATTTACCTATCGTATGTGATGAAACATTTGCCCCACTTCTTTACATGATGAAATACAAAACTCTTGATGAAGCAATTGAATTGCACAACGGTGTTCCGCAAGGATTATCTTCTGCGATCTTCTCACGCAACATGCTTGAGACAGAAAAGTTCCTTTCACACGAAGGAAGTGATTGCGGAATTGCAAATGTAAACATCGGAACCAGCGGCGCTGAGATCGGTGGTGCATTCGGTGGTGAAAAAGAAACCGGGGTGGTCGTGAATCAGGAAGTGATGCATGGAAAGTATATATGCGTCGTCAGACAAATACTATCAACTATTCAACGGAGTTGCCGTTGGCGCAGGGGATTGTGTTTGATACTGGTGAGGAGATTGTTGGGTGATTGGAAAGCTCCATGCTTTTATTTTTTTAAACACGGAGGGCATGGAGAAATAAGACACAGAGAACATGGAGTTCAATCAATAAAAAGGACCGGAGGCATTGATTGCTTTCGGTCCTTTTTATTTATAGTACATCAATTAGATTTCACAAAGCGTGTCTGGAAAATTCCTGATTTTGAAATTATTTTAACTATATATACACCTTCGACAAGAGACTGACTATTCAATTGCGCTTCAGATGGGTTTATTTTTATAGGAATATCACAGCGACTTCCCAATAAATTATAAACATACAACTTGTCGATTAAATTCCTTCCGCAAGAGATAGATACTTCATTCTTTGATGGATTTGGATAAACAACTGGAATATATTTATCTCTCATCAATTGATTATCTGCTGAAAGTATCGCCTCAATTGTTACAGAACAGATATTAGTTTCTATGGGCTGATTGAAATCAAAATAAATATTTGCTTTATTATTTATTTCCGAACCGACTCCGGTATTAGCTTTTCTGTTAATACTAAATTTATAAAATCCGTGACTTGCAAGTTCATTGGAAAAACTATCTGCAAGATTAATATTTGGATAATTAAATCTTAATATGTTTCCGGGAAGCAACTGCGTAACAACATCATGACTTGATGTTATAAATTGAAAAGTGTTTGGGTCAAGATCGCTGTCAAGAGTATCGATGATATAAATATTATCCGCAAAGACATTTCCTGTATTTTGAAAATAAATGGTATATGTAAAAAGATGGACAGAAGTATCAGCTTTTTCAGGTGAAACGATCTTCTCATTTGGATCGTAAGATGATCTCACCAGAAAATATTGGGCTTTAAAATTATTGGATAGGTTAGATTCTACACCCGAAGAAATATTCAACGTTGTTGAAATTGTATCTCCGTTTTGTGCTGCACTATCGGTAGACAGCATTATATTAAAAGCAACATTAGGATCAATCAATGAGAAATCAGAAACTACCCAAATAACAGAATCCGAATTCTGATAGTCAGGAATTAATGCACCAGTAGATGGTCCTGCATAATGAACAGGTCCATTAAATGTAGCGGTTACTCTCCCTGAATCAGAAAAACAATTTCCTGAAAAGTTCTGACTGATCTCACCTGCATTCATATATAACTCTACAAAATGATTCGGACGAAACTGAGTTGATGGCGTAATGGAATTTGAAACATAGTCTGCATACACATTACAAGCGACTGAAAAGTCTACTGAATCAACTGTGAGTTTATAGGAGTTAAAATAACACTGTCAATTCCGTTAAAAGGACAAGCATAAAGAAATGGAAGCGGAGCAGCATCAATTCGCAACTTATAATTCCGGGTTCAGCACGAAACGAATAATTTCCTGAGCCATTAGGCAAAAACGTTTGCAAAGTTATTCCCGCAGAATCAAGAACGACCGGAATTTGACTTAAACCATTCTCCAAAGGGTCAGCAATGCAATTCAAATTATCATCCTGATAAATTTTTCCGGAAATATTCCAATTGACAGGACAAAGAGAAGAAGGTTCACACAATGGAAAAGTATCAAGGTCTACATCAGCTTGATTATATTGAATGTAATTTGGAAGACAATGTATATGTGTTCCACCTATCCTGATCCAATCGACACTATTTAGAGGAGGTAGACATGAAATTGGATTATCATCTATCCACAGCCAATCAAGATTTAATGGAAGAACCGGTAATTCAGTAATGTTATTACCATAACATTCAAGATCAGTCACAGATTCTGGAATCGGTTGCAAAACAGAAATATTATTGTATGCAATAGCAATTTTTTCTATTCTTTCAGGAAAAGGAGGGGTTGAATCCAGGTTATTAAATGAGATATTTAGCGATCTCAAATATTTCGGGAAAGAGTCTATTTGGGAGATATTATTCTCCATTAATCCAAGCAGTTCAATACTATCTGGTAATTCCGGAAAACTTGTAAGTAAATTGAAACTACTAGACAAGTTTCTAATCGAAGCGGGTAAAGGAGGCAACGAACTAATTCCATTATTATCTATATCTAGCAATTCTAACTGGGGTGGGAATAATGATATGGATGAAATTTGATTGAAACCAGCATAGATTTGTTTTAGGTTTGGTGCATATGGAAAACTGGTAAGGCTGTCACTACCACAATGCAAATATTCAAGACTAGATGGTAAATTTCCAAGACTATGTAAGGAAGGATTTTGGAAAGTATGTAAGTTGACTAACCTTGGCGGAAGCTGTGGAAGTGAAATTAGATTATTATTATTACACGTCAGTGTAATGAGGCCATTTGGTAAGGTAGGTAAACTTGTAATGCTACTATCGTAAGCAACCTGTAGATAAGACAAACTATCAGGTAAAGCAGGAACAAAACTTAACGGGCAATGAGTTATTGTCAAACTTTTTAAACCAGTAAAATATTGTAAGCCTGCTAAATTGTATATAGGCATGGCATCTATTATCATAGTATCAACTGTAACCAGATCTAGACAATTAATATCCAAAGAGTCATTAGAAATACATCCTCCAATTCCAATACTAATCAGATAATTTCTCCAAACAGTGTCGGGTAAGTATACATTTTGCGCGTTGATTCCTTTTGCTGATATAAAAAAAAAAAAATATAAAGATAAATAGCGTTTTAATTTTCATCTTGTAAAATCTAGAAATTGATCTGAATGTTTGCAGTACAATATTAATTGTTATTATATCAAAATCTAATTAATATGTATAAAAAATGGCGAGAGTGTGGATTTGTGCTGTAAATGTCCTAAATAAGCTGTTGTAAGGATACCCTAAATCTATTAGCAAATTTTTCTTGTATCTTTGTATCGGTCTTATATCCGACGCAATGAGAAAATATCTTTCACTTTTATTTGCAATCTTTACTCAAACCCTTTTTGCACAAATCGCTCCCGGCACATGGCATGGAGAACTTATCCTGCATGACACACTTGCCCTTCCTTTTAACTTTGAAGTAAGAGGTCAAACGGCTACTATCATAAATGCTGAAGAGCGTATCGATGCAACTATATCGCAGATGAAAAGCGATAGCATACTAATTCGTCTGCCCGATTTTGATGCTGAATTACATGTAAAACAAACTCAGGACGTATTGACAGGTGAGTTTTTTAATCTCTCACGAAATGAAAAAAATATAATTCCATTTCGGGGAACTGCAAATACCGGTTACCGATTTAGCGATAAACCTGAAAAGACAACTTTGAATATTTCCGGAAGATGGAAAGCAAAATTTGATGGTGAAGACGAAGAAAATAAATTTTCAATTGGAATATTTAAACAGGAAGGCAATAGAGTTACAGGAACTTTTCTTACGAATACCGGCGACTACCGTTATCTGGAAGGCGAAATGTCGGGCAACCATCTTTCACTTTCTACATTTGATGGCGCTCATGCTTATTTGTTCACTGCCGATATTGTAAACAATGAGATCGTCAATGGCCATTATTTCTCCGGACTACATTGGCACGACACATGGACAGCAGTGCGCGACGAGAATTACAAATTGCAGGATGAACGTTCTTTTTCACATCTGAATCCCGGATATAAAAAAGTTGAGTTTACGTTTCCGGATATTAACGGAAAAAAAGTCTCCCTTTCTGACAAAGAATTCAAAAACAAAATTGTGATCGTTCAGATCATGGGAAGCTGGTGCCCGAATTGTCTGGACGAAACCAGATTTTTATCTGACTGGTACAATAAAAACGATCCGAAAGATGTCCGCATCATCGGACTTGATTATGAAAAAATAACGGATTCCACAGTAGCTCATAAAAACATCCGGCGGCTGATCGACCGATACAATGTGAAATATCCGATCCTGTTTGCAGGAAGTTCGAATCGCGAACTTGCAAGTAAGACTCTGCCGATGCTGAATAAGATCTTTGCTTTTCCTACAACGATTTATATTGACAAAAACGGAACGGTTCGGGAAATTCATACCGGGTTTAACGGACCGGCTACTGGGGAGTATTATGAGGAATTCAAAAAGAATTTCGAGAAACTAATAAAGGATATGCAGGTGAAAAAGTAGTTTTATATTTCCCGCAAAATTGCGCAGAGTACGCAGAATAGCCGCAGATTTATAAATCTTATCGAAGACTATAAGTATTGATCTTCATTCCGCAGGAATCTCTGCGGATTTTCTGCGTACTCTGCGCAATTCTGCGGGAAAACCCCTTGAGATAATTTAATTATAATTGGAATAAAGTCTCGACTACACGCCTTTTTTATAAATTCGCATCATGTCATCTATCATCAGCGCCCTACTCTACTATTGCATTTTAATTCCGATTTCGCTTTTGCCATTTCCGGTCATGTATTTCGTGTCGGACATTTTCTTTGTAATTCTTTATTACATTTTTCCTTACAGAAAGAAGCTTGTTATCGCTAATCTTAAACGTTCTTTTCCGCAGAAATCAGAAAAAGAAATTCTACAGATCACAAAAGAATTCTACAAACATTTCTGTGATATTGTATTTGAAACCCTGAAAGTATTTACGGCATCACCGGGAACAATTAAAAGCAGAGTAATCTTGGAGAATACCGACATCCTCAGAAATTATTATAAGCAAGGAAAAAGTGTGATCGTCGTAACCGGACATTATTCAAACTGGGAGTGGCCTGCTGTTACTCTGCCATTTCATTCTGATCATAAAGGTTCGGGAATATATTCTGTTCTTTCGAATAAATTCTTCGATAAAAAATTGCGATCTACACGTGCGCGATTCGGAACTCAACTTATGTCGACCAGACAAGTGCATGAATTTTTTGAAGAAACAAAAAACGAATTGTTCACATACGGTTTTATAAATGATCAGAGTCCTTCGAAACCGGAAAAAGGTCATTGGATGAATTTCCTTGGACAAGATACTTGCATGCTTCTAGGAGCAGAGAAATATGCTTTGCTTTACAACTATCCTGTTGTTTATGGAAAGATCACAAAAGAGAAACGGGGGCATTATAAACTTTCGTATGAATTAGTTTCTGATAATCCGAATTCTGAGAAACCATTTTTTATAACAGAACAGTGTGGAAGGATAAATGAGAAGTTGATTACTGCGAAACCGGAGTATTGGTTGTGGACGCATCGGAGATGGAAGTTCTCCAGAGTCAGGACAGAGTCCTGATTACATCGAGTCCTGACTACTCGTCCCCCAGGTGTATGATTCTCCCGTTAAGATCGACATAGATCAACCGGTGTTCATTCATTCCACGAAGAATCTTCGATCCAATCATATCGATAGAACGGTAAGCACATGGAAGAATTAATCCGGCCGACTTCGACAACGCACCAAATTTTCCTTCTTTCACAACGCTGATGTAATCGTTTTGCAGTATGACGTTGTCGTAAAGTGGCTGAATAATTTGAACACCATTCGTATCAATAACTCCAAACAGCCCTTTACTTTTCACAACTGCTAAACCGTTTATGAAAGATTCTACCTGATCGAACTTCGGCTGGATCTTTATTTTACCGGTCATGTCACTATAACCCCATTTCTTATTCTTCATAACCGGAATCAAACCATTTCCGGGAATACCGTATTGTTCAATGCCGGGAAACACTGTAATTACTCCGGCAGTATCTGCCAGAAGCACTTTGTTCTTTAATCGCAGAAGAGTATAACCGTTCGTGAATTTTCCGGTACTGAGCAATGAAGGAGAATATAAATATTTCAATGGAATTTTTTCTACTCCATTCTCATTGATATAACCATACTTCCCATTCATTGCTGCTAAGGCAAGACGATCGCTGTATTCTCCAACATCATCATAAATAAAAGCTGCCACAGTATTTCCACGCAAGTCAATAACGCCCCACTTCTCATTGTTTGATGCTTTCATTCGTTCCTTACTGATTGAGATCAGTTCATCATACAATGGTTCTATAACAAATTTACCCAACGAATTTATCAAACCAAATTTTTCATTGACTGAAACTATTGCGTATCCTTCATGGAAATCATTTGCTATGTCAAAAACAATTTCTGTCAATTGCTTTCCTGATTTTGAAAAATATCCTGATTTACCATTCTTCATAACAATACAAACATCTTCAACAAAATCACTGATATCTTCGTACTCCGGCTTGATCACAAACTCACCTTTTCTGTTAATTACACCATACAGGCTATCGACTAATACTAGAGCAAAACCATTGTGAAAGGGATCTGCTTCAGTAAATGAAATCGGCAAAACGATTTTTCCTGACTTTCCTATATATCCGAATTTATCATTCATTTCAACTACTGCAAGGCCTTCCGAAAATAATGATGCATCATCGAATTGTGGCGAAATCAACTCCGTACCTTCTTCATTAATGTAACCCCATTTGTCATTTTTCTCAATTGGCAAAAAAGTATAATTCTGTAATTTGTAATCCGTTTCCATTTCGCTTACAAAAGGATAATCCGGATAGTTACTTTTAAAACTTTTGAATGCCGTTTCAGTAAAATCTTTCAGTGACAGAGCATAAACTTGTCGCCAGGCATCTCCGGAATATTTCGACTGAAGATATTTCCTTGCGAATCTCGCATACTCGTCTATGGTATGATTTGTAGTAGACAATTTGTAGATCATTCTGTCAGCTTCATCAACATATGGACTTTCAGGATGCGCACTGATAAATTTTTCATATGAAGGAATTGAATTGTCTGCAGTCTTTTCTTCAAATAATTTCTGTTGATATAATTCCATTGCTCGCTGCGCATCTTCCGCTTCCGGATATTCCCGGGTAAATTTTAAGTATGCTTCTGATGTATTTTCTTTTCATGCAGCTTTGAACGCTGCAACATTTCTTAGCCGAATGACTTCGTCGTTTTCTGTACAAGTGGAAAAGCTTGAAAGAAAATGTTCGTACAAAAGTAAATTGTCTGATTTCTGCACATACATAAAATATTTTGCGCAAATCAATTGTGAAGTTGAAATAATTGAGGAATCAGAAACTCCCAATGCAGAATAATATTTATGTTCTTTCTGCCTGATTGTTTTAAAGGCAGAATCTGAAATTAAAATATATTTCCTGGCTGAATCGAGATTATAAAACGGGTTGTTTTCAAGACTAAAGATCACACTTAATCCAAAAGCAGCACCCGGAGTTTTTTTCTCCAATGTCTTTTCGAAATATTCCTTTGCCTTAAAATAATCGTGAACTTTCAAACGCTCAAAACCATCTTCCAGTTTATCGGCAGAGACTTTACTTATGAAAATCGTGACCATCAAAAGGATTAAGGCTTCTTTCTTTAATCTATTCATTTTACAAAATTAAGGTTTCGATTTTAAAATTCAGATTGAATTTTAAAATTTCGATTAAGAAACGAATTATACACCGAATAAACTATCAGGAAGCTTTTTCGGATATTTTCCTTCATGTCCGGCATAGAAACTAAGAATATTCTTTGAGTCAATTTCCTTATTTCCGGTTGGAAAATATGGCTGCGAAAAATAAACTGTCTTCTTTTTGTAATCTATCGCAGCTAATAATAAAGGAACCTTTGCTTTCAATGCCATATAATAAAATCCGGATTTCCACTCTTTAACATATTTGCGTGTTCCCTCCGGGGCAATTGCAATAGCAAATTTATCATGAGCATCAAAAATAGCTGCAACAGCATCTACGAGATTCGTGTGCTTTGATCTATCGACAGGATAGCCGCCAAGTTTACGGAACAACCATCCAAATGGCCATCGAAATAGTTCTTTCTTTCCGAGAAAACTAGCTTTGAATCCCATTATACTTCTTACAGCCAAACCAATCATAAAATCGTAATTGCTTGTATGAGGAGCAACAACGATGATATACTTTTTTTCTTCAGGCACTTGTCCGACAATCTTCCATTTTAATGCCTTCAGGAAAATCAGTTTATATAAAAATTTCATCAGTCGCAGATCAGTTTTACTTTGTATTTTTCGGCCATCTTTAAAATTTGTTCTTTGCTTACATCATGAACATTTTCACTGCCATGATAATTTTCAACAGTGATCACATGCAACACACAATTATACTTTTCTGCTAATTTAAAATACGGCTCCATTTCCCATTCAATTGTAAAGGTGTGATCAACAAATACAATTTCTATTCCGGAAACAATAGCATTCTCAGTGTTTTCTTCGCAGGCTTTATACGCTAAATAATTTTTTGAATAATCAAAAGTGTAATTACCATCTTTATCCGTAAAATATTCGTCAATAGAAAATACCGGAAACTTTCCGTTATTCGACAATGCCTTAGACAAAGTAGTCTTTCCACTTCCCGGCAAGCCTCGAAGTAAAATCAAATTGACGACAGGATTACTCATTCTTTTATTGATTGGGCAATTTACAGTAATAACCTTTGAATTTGTAATTATTTGAGTATTTCTTATTAACTTAGTACTTGTCAATATGTCTCAATTTTAAAAGTTATAATTGAACATTACCGAAAATATTTAAATATGAAAATCACACTCCTAATTAGTTCTGTCCGGGATGGGCGTTTAGCAGATACTGTTCTGCAAAAAGTTATAAAACTCATCGGTGATAAATTTGAAGTTGCTATTATTGACCCGAAAGAATATGTTCTCCCTCTTTTAAATCTGAGATATTACGAGATGAAAGAGCCTACAGAAGTTTTTCAGAAGTTACATACAATTTTTATGGAGACAGATGGTTTTATTATTGTTACTGCTGAATATAATCACGGAATTCCGCCTGCATTAAAAAATATGCTTGATCACTTTGGAAAGGAATTTAAAAGAAAAGCATGTGGAATAGTTTCCTATTCAGATGGAGCTGTTGGTGGTGCAAGGTCAGGTGAGCAATTGCGGCTTGTTTGCTCAACTCTAGGAATGCCACCGGTTCCAATTTCACCTGCATGGGGACTGGCAAATAAAGCAGGCAAACCGGAAGGTAAATCTTTTGAAGATAATTTTGAAAGGACTTTCAATGCATTCTTGCCGGAATTTTTGTGGTACACAGAAGCATTAATGAACCAAAGAGCTAAGGAAGAGGCTAACAGAACAAGTTTATAAATTCTCTTCTTTTATTTCAGGCTCATCTTTTGTAAACATTAATCCTATCATCATTGCCAATACAGAAAGTATTACTGTTTGAATAACCAATGACTTATTTGCAAGAGGAATTGATTGCTCGGGAACAATCGCAAGAAACAACAAGATCGTAATTAAACCTCTTGGTGCAACAAATAACAATGGCATGATCTGCAGACCGGAAATTTTTAATGTAATAAATCTGACCAGCAAAATACTTCCAACAATTGCTCCTGCCAGCGGAAAAGTAACCGGATTGAGGATTTCAGAGGGTTTCATCAGAAAGCCGAACAGCATAAAAAATGTTGCTCGCACTAAGAATGTAGCTTCAAATGTTACCTCTTTGAATTTATCAACTTCCAGTTGAAGTTTTTCCGGACGAAACTTTTTAATCCACTTAAACCGTTTCATTTCATCAATGTTGCCAAGAAACAATCCAAAAACGAGGATAAAAATTAAACCCGGAAGATGAAATTCTTTTGAAATGGCATAGATGAGAATTACAAAAAGTATTATCGGTGTAAAAGTAACATGATGTCTGATCCTACTTAATAAAAACGATAGTCCGAGTACAGAAATAAAAGATACGGCTATGATGATCAATATCTGAATTCCAAATAATCCGAACGACTGGCCATTTATATAAGGATTTAAAGCTATAAAATTGAAAAATAATACTCCGAAAATATCAGACAGACTACTTTCGTATACAACAAATTCCCGACTCTCTTTTGATAAACTCCGTACACTTGGAATTGCAATTGCGCTACTGATTACACAAAACGGAATTACATTTACGAGATTGATCTTAAAATCACCCTGATTTAAAAACTGAAACAAATAAGCTAGCCCAAACGCCAGAACAAACATCGGAATGAGAGCTACACCGACAGATTTTTTGATTAATGGAATCTTGGATTTGTTTAATTCCAGCTCCAATGATCCTTCGAGAACAATAAGGATAAGTCCAATTGTACCTAATATCGGCAATGCAGGATTCAAGTCAGGGATAAAAATGTTCAATGAATTTGCCGCAATTCTCAAAATCCCTCCAAGAATAAGCAGCAAAATTACGGAAGGGATTTTTGTGAACGTTGCGCTGACATCAAAAGCATAGGCCAGAAGGAGTAGTACGCAGGCGATTATAATTATTGCAGTAGACATAAATTAATCAATAGTATTATTAGATTTGTGAAGGTAATGTAATCAAACTACAAAGGCACCAAAAGTCAAAGCAACATTATACAATATTGTCAATGCAAAGGAATTATCTTCTCTACTCCCTTTCTATTCTAGCAATCTTTCTTGGTTCATTTTTTCTTTATTCATCATTGTTTTATGCTTTATTGAATTCCGACAATGCTGTTACGGTGTTAATGGTTCACTATTTCAAAATTCCTGCTGATCTTTATTTTTGGGGACAAGATCGGTTAGGAAGCCTGATTCCACTTATTGCACAGATTCCAAATAAAATTTTAGGCCTCTCGCCTCTTCTTTCAGAATCTCTCGTTCATTATGGAATTTTACTCGCAGGGTTTCTGGCCTTTTCGACTTTCATTCGTTCTCAATTTTACAAAGTCATCTTTGCATTAATATGGTTTTTCCCGCCCATGCGATTAATTGATGTAACTCAATTCGCTTTTGGTATTCATTATAGTTTGATCGCTATTATATGCTATCTGATCAACAAATTAACCAACGAAGAAAAAGCTCTTAACAATCTGCGCTATTACATCATTCTAACGATTGCAACATTGCTGATGATCATAACCATCTGGGTCTCTGATATGGCTATTGTTTCTGCAGGAATATTGATTGGAATTAATTTTTACTTCTTCTTTAAAAACAAGAGTTCGCAGGAAAAACGAAATAAAATATCTTTCGCGCTATTTACAATCATCGGAGGAATTACAGGATACATTGTTATACATTATGCTAAAAGCCTGACAGGAATTCAAAATACATATTCAACTTTTGGTGATCTTGAAATGATCAGGAAATCATCTGAAATATTCCTGAAAACTATAAAAGAATTTCTGACTTTTTCTTCCGACGAACCCCTTACAAATATTTACACATATCTGGTTTTGATTTTGATTGGTTCAATTGCATTTTCCTTAAAATATTTCAACTTAAATCGTCAAACTAAAAAATGGCTGGTTTACTTTTTACTGGAATCAATTTTGCTTTTTGGGATAATTATGATTTCGAAGTGGACGTTTTTAAATAGTGTGCCAAGAAGGTATTTCACATGTACCTATATCACATTATCATTTGCAATGATTCTCATACTCGACAATCTTGAATTAAATAAACGCAGATCTCTCTATTTTAAAATTCTTACGCTTATAACAGTTCTAGTTGGAGGGTCAAGTACAATTTATAACATAAAATATTTCGCGCCAAGCTCGCTGATCCCGATGTCAACAGTGTTAAGTGACTTTGAAAAGCTCGGTCGCATTGGTGTGATTTCTGAATACTGGAATTCATATGTTACATCCTGCATTAATCCTGAATTGATAAAAGCAACTCCGCATGATCAGACCTACGCTGTCCGCAATTATAAAATTGTAGAAGAAGTTTTTCAGCAACCAAACATTTACATCATTCGCGATATGTGGATGGATTCTTTTCCGGATACTATGCGGCAGTTTGATCGTACTTTGGTAAAGGCGGGAGACCAGGTAAAGCTAGGGGATTGTTTTGTCTGCAGGTATGAGATCGTTCCATAAGTTTTTTTTTAACACTAAGATCACTTAAATTTAGCACAAGGGCACAGGTATAATGAAGTGGAATGAAGTGGAATGAAGTGGAATGAAGCGGAATGAAGCGGAATGAAGCGGAATGAACTGAATTATTATTGTGTGTTCTTGTGATAATTTTTAGTGATCTTAGTATTGAATTTAAAACTATGACTAAAATTCCACTCTATAAGCAAGTATAGGAATCAACGGGGTCTGATATGAAATCTTTGTCGTTGAAGTTAAAGGATCAAAATATTCACCGGCTACATTTTTATTGCTTGTTGCATTCTGAACATCCAGACTCCAGGTTACAGTACTTTTCTTCCTGTTTCGTTTTACAGAAATTTTTACATCTGTACGGAAATAGTCTTTCGCTTTTAAACTGTATGATTCCGATTCAATATATTTGGTTTCACCGGAGGCAACAGATGCATTGTAATCAATCGGGGTGTTTCTCAATCCACCGGCAACAATAGTCTTAATATTTATACCAACAATTCTATTCCCAAATCCCGGACCGGTTTTAAAATCTTTTCCTCCGGTGAAGGTTGTTGCATATTGACCATTGAAGCGGGTATTAAACCATTTCCCGGAAAGGGTCTGATATTTTGAATCATAGAATGAAGAAGACAAGAGAAAATAAAAATCATTGTGCAGATATTGTTCAATTGTCAGTTCTATACCCTTGTTAACTCCTTTTCCTTTGTTAACTAATGGATCAGTAACAAAACCATATTCATTATTCAACATTGAAAATGTCTTACTCGCATCAGCATTGACCGGAACATTGAATATTGACTGATAATACCCCTCAATTTTTACATGCATATACTTTGTGATTGTTCTGTCATATCCCACAACAAAATGATGCGACTTAGATATTCCTAAGTCATGATTTGGCATTACAATAGTTCCGTCGGAATTGTTTAGCTGCGCAAAGTAAACTCCCAGCGGTTGAACTTGTCCGTGAAGCCCATAGCCAATACTTACTGATTGTTTATCATTCAAATTATATTTTGCTGACGCACGAGGTTCAATCGAGAAGGTATTATTTTCTGTAAAAGCTAAATAATGTAAACCTGTAACAATTGTAAGTCTTTCTAAAGGATGAAAATTCCATTGAGCAAATGATTGCAATGTTATAGCTTCACCATTTTGCTTTATCAATGTTTCAATTGAAGTACCGGATTCGTTTCTCCATGACTGTTCCAGATC
The DNA here is from genome assembly GCA_016711505.1 of Bacteroidota bacterium. NCBI lineage: Bacteria > Pseudomonadati > Bacteroidota > Bacteroidota bacterium. Next base: position 350,110 of record JADJSV010000017.1, read on the forward strand.
GTAAAAATTCATGCTTGCAATTATTCCTGCTTTAATACTGTTCTTTGCATTGATCTTTCTTGTGTAAATTGTATTGAGTGCTACCTTATTCTGATCATAGCTTTCATTTCCTTCAGGAATTTCTGAATATTCAGAATCGAGTATTGATTGTTCGCCACCTCGATCGGTGCCGGAAGTAATCAGAGTAGACTTGAGATAACTTTTATCATCCAACATAATGAAATGGGAAAGTCCAACTGCACCCGTATTATATTTATAATTCCAGCTATAGCGGTCAAAATTTGTTTCCCATTCTGTTGAATCTTTTTTAGCATCAGAAACCTGATTACTCAATCCACCGAAGCCCCATATTGAAAAATTTCCTGATCTCTTAGTTGGCAGAAATACATTGAAAGAAAGATCCTGAAATGTTGTCACCGCATCACCTATCGAAACGCCTAATGCACTTATCATTGCTAATGTTGAATACCGATAGTTGATAAGATACGAGCCATTATAATCTTTTTTGAATGGTCCTTCGATCGCAAAATCAGTTCCTAGCAAACCTGCCTGCAGCGTATATTCAGTCTTCTGATCATTACCCTTACGCAATTTCAAATCGAAGACCCCTGACAATGCATTTCCATATTCTGCAGCAAATGCACCTGTGAGAAAATCCGAATTCGTAAGAACCTGAGAACTAAGAATAGAAATTCCGCCACCCGAAGTTCCTTCTAAACTAAAATGATTCGGATTAGGAATTTCAACTCCTTCCATCCGCCATTGTAAACTATTTGGAGCATTTCCGCGAATTGCAATATTGTTATTCCCATCATCAGTCGATATTACTCCTGCAAATGCAGTTGACATCCGGGCAGGATCATTTACTGCTGCTGCATACTTTTGGGTTTCTTCAACCGAAAATGTTCTTCCGCTTACCATTGTAAATTCATTTAATGGTTTGTCTTTTTGAATTTCAGCAGTGATAACTACTTCTTTTCCCATGACAATATTTTCCTCAAGCGAAACAGAAAGCACAACTTCTTTTCCAGAAGTCACATTTATGTTTGGAAGAATAAATTCTTTATAACCCATAAAAGAGATTTTCAAAGATTGCATTCCAACAGGAACATCTGTTAGTTTAAAATTTCCGTTGAGGTCTGTTGCTGTTCCATTGACCGGTGAAGAATTCATCAATACAACACTTGCTCCGGGAAGAGTTGCCTGGGAGATCTGGTCAGTGATTGTTCCTCTGATGGTTTGAGTAAGTGTTTGAGCTTTCAAAGTAGTTGAACAAAATGTTGCAACAAACTGGAGAAATAAAATGTGTGATATGATTTTCATTTTTAGTTTTTTTTCTATGACTTAGCTATGTTCTAAATGTTCTTTATGCCTGTTTTAAAACATATAGAACAAGGTGAACACAAAGAGTACATTAAATTTAGTTATGATGATTAACGTTTCCTGATCCGGAAATATGAGTCTGGACTGAAGGGTATCCGATATAATTAATATTTCCACTACCGGAAATTCTTGCAATGAGATTGTCAACTACATTTGTTTCAATTTCACCCGAGCCACTGATTGTTGCTTCATTATTCTGACAGATCATAGCATAGCCTTTTATATCGCCCGATCCGCTGATGCGCATTTTTGAATTATCTGAATTACCGCTGAGATATATTTTTCCTGAACCGGAAATAACAGCATCTAAATCTGATACGTTTCCTGAAAAGTTTATTTTACCTGAACCGGAAACATTCAACTTGACATATGAAGAATTAAATCCTGATGAAGTATGAATATCGCCCGAACCTCCAATGTTCAGGTATTCAAGCGAAGGAAGATGTATTTCAATTGTTACATTTTCGTCACTTAGAGATTTTCTTGAATCAACTACCAATGTTCCACCACGAACGTAAGTATTAATCAATGGATGGTAATTTGAATAAGTGGTTACGATAACCGAAAATGCAGAATCCTGAATTAAATTTACCCTTCCTGCTAACTGCAAGTCTACACCGTTAAAATTTGTTATGATCCGCTCCTGACTTCTGACAGGTCCTACACCTTCTACTCCACACCATTCCTTTGTGCAAGATGAAAATGAAAGTGCTAAAATTGAAAATAAAATGATCTTGTTTAATCTATTTTTCATTGTTGTTCTGTATTTATTGGGTTTATATACAGAAGACAATTTAAAAAAGGGTTACCCCTATTGATCATACCATTTTAACACAAGTTCACTAAATTTTTAGCACAAGAACACATTTCCAACTTTAAATCAAATGATCTCGCGCTGAGCTAAGCGATGCAGCATTAACTTTCAACTCTCACTCTAAAAGAATCGCAGAGCAATTTTTCCTCCAACCCACGTTGCGTTTTTGTAATTGCCGGAGGTTGAACTGCTGATCAGATTCGCAGGAACGATCTGTTCAAGTACACTATCAAATGTCGGATCTTGTAAATGATAATAAAAGATATTCAAAGATGGGCCGGCTGCAATAGAGAAATATTTTGTAAATCGTTTCTCAAAAGTTACATTTAATTTTGTCAGGGGATTAAAATAATTTAATTCATTTCCTTTTAAAGGTTGACTCATTGTCAAATCGAAATCTACCTGCCATTTCTTTCCCATATTGACCGCTGAACCTAAACCATAGCCAAAGTACCAGACAGCAAGACTATCATTGCTGAATTTCATTCCTGCTTCTAAAATATTGTAGAATTGACGGACTCCAGTTCGTAAAGCAAGATTTAAAGGGAATGATTCATTGGCCGAAATTTCAAGTTGATGATAACCTTTTCTTACAAAACTCAAAAACCCGACAGGCACTCCGGCTACACTATCAGAAAAATTAAAAACTCCAATCTGAGAACCATGTACTCTTGTTCCAAAATTCAGTAATCCTGAAATCTGCGCACCATAAATATCTCCACTACAAATATTCATTAATCCTGAAACCTGGGCTCCTGTTGATCTGTGTAAAGCTACATTCATCAACCCTGCAGCTTGTACGGCGTGAACATCTTTCAAATTTATATTCATTAATCCCGCACCTTGAAAACCGGAAGCCGGTTTAAGATTGATATTCATCAGACCCGCAAGTTCAAGTCCCTTAACAGTGTCGCCATTGATATTCATCAATCCGGCTAGCTCAGCTCCTTTCACTGTATTAAGGTTTGTGTTGAACAATCCGGCAGCCTGAACTCCTTCAACATGTCCGCCAACAACATTAAATAATCCTGCTAACTGCACATGTTTTACTGAATCGCGATCAATATTGAACAATCCTGCCGCTTCAAGTTTTCGGGTTCCCATTGAATATCCGCCTAATACATTCAGAGAATAATCGTTGACAGTATTTCCACTTAACCGCAAATTACTTCCGATAAAAGGTAAAAATGAGACCTGAAATTTTCTGTAAATAGTATCCTTGATATTTTTTGTATGAATCTCCTCTTCCTTGTTCAAAAACATATTTACAAAAGACATTTGATCAACACGCATCAGGCTATCCTGATCAAAATTGTTGTTTGAAGCAATGCTTTGTTCCGGTAAGTTCTCCGGATAAATTGTTACATTAATATGTGAGGTACCTGCTTGCTTTACGTAATAGATCGTGTCCTTATAATTTGCTTTATTGATATTCAATAAAAGCTCTTCACCAACATCTTTTTTATCAACTTTCAAAGTGAAGTAGCCATAATTATTTGTTATCGCTGAAACGCGGGTCTTCTTTTCAAACACACTTACCTCCTTGATCTGATCTCCGTTTTTTCCGTCAACTATATATCCTGTTATCAAAAAATAAATTGGCTCTTCCTGAGTTTTCTTAGTATTTGTCCTTACCAGAATTATGTGATTGCCTTTTTGTTTATATGCAACCTGGCCTTCAAAGATCTGATTCAAGACCTGGCGGACAGGTTTAGAAACAACATTAATAGAAACAGGTTTCATTCCAGAAACAACTAAAGGGGCATACGAAAAAGTGAACCCGCCTTGTTGCGAAATCATTTTCAGAACGGCCTCCACATTCTCAGTATTTGCATTGATCGTAACTTTCTTTTCCAGGAAAGGAATACTTTTTTGTGAAAAGACAAATGTGCTGTCACAGAAAATTAACAATGAAAAAATTAAAATCTTAAATCTACTTGCAGTCATTTCCTGATAAAATTATCTGTTCATTTGATTTTTTAATCTCAAGTCCTAATGTTTCTGCAATTACAGTTGCAATATCATCGATCGCTTCATTGTCAAATGTGACTGTGATCCTGCACGAATCCAGCTTATGATTCTCAATCGTTAGCTGTGAATCATACACATCATTCAAAACATCAACTACTGTTTTCAATTCTGCATTCTCAAAAACAAATACCCGATCAGCATATGCAGAAATATTTTCTTCAACACTTTCCTTTTTAGAAACTATTTTAGTTTTCACATTATATGTTGCTTCTTCGCCTGCCACGAGATTAAATACCTGTCCTGTGAGCGTAGTAATTTTAACCTCACCGGACACAACAGAAATTATTGCAATACCAGTATTCTCTTTTGCCTGCACATTGAAGCTTGTCCCTACATCTTCTATCTTCAGGTCAGCAGCCTCGATCAGAAAAGGGTTTTTCTCATCGTGTACTACATCAAAAAATGCTTCTCCCTTCAACTTCACAATTCTCTTTCTTGAAAAATGATCTGTAGAATAGGCTAAAGTTGTATTTTTATTCAGTGTAACTGTGCTCCCATCGGGTAATTTCTCTTTTCGGATCACATTATCAGATTTAATTTCAGCAAGTTTATCTTCTGCCGGAAGCGTCAGAAAGAAAGCCAGCATTCCCAATCCGGCAACAATCAGAATGCTTGCAGCAATTCTGATAAAATTAATTCGGGAAGTAGCAGGTTTGATTGAAATTATTTTTCCTTGTTCAGGTTGAATTGATATTGTATTCTTTAATTTCATCCAGGCAGCATCAGTATCTACAGGAATAACATTGCGCAAAGAAGATGAATTATTATAAAGTTTTTCCATCTGCGAAAATTCGATTTCATTTTCAGATGAAAGTTTCCGCCATTCGTTTAACAAAACGAGGTCAGCAGCATCTGCTTCGCCGGCGAGATACTTTGCAATTAAGACTTCTATATTTTCAAATCTGCTATCCACCTATCAACAAATATATAATGAAACGAATAATAACCATACGACCAGATAATCCTTCAATCGCTCACGCATAATTTTCAATGCCTTTCCCATGTGATTCTCGACTGTTTTGACAGAGATGCCTAATTGTTCAGCGATCTCAGAATATTTTAATTCTTCAAAACGACTTAGTTTAAAAACCAATCGACATTGTTCCGGTAAACTTTCAATTGCAACCTGAATCTGACTTTGCAATTCATTGTGAAAAGTAGTCTCTGTTGCAGGTTCTGATTGTTGGGCAAGGGCAGTAACTTCTTCAGCATGCATCTGCCGCACTTTTGAATGCTTGATCTTATTCAGACAAGTATTCCTTACAGATCGAAACAAATAAGACTGAACCGAAGAAGTTATTTCCATTTTTTCGCGTTTTTCCCAAAGCTGAACGAACATTTGCTGAACCACTTCTTCCGATTCATCAAGATCGTTCAAAATGGTATTGGCATAATTGCATAAGCGCTGATAATAGGTCCGGAAAAGCGTTTCCATCGCTTTTTCGTCGCCATTTTGCAAAGCCAGTACAATTTCTGTTTCGTTTGAAAACACCGCTACTCAATTTGGCGGCAATTTACAAATGCTTTGTGGATATAAGACAACTGAAAAAAGAGTTACCCCTATTCTACCTGTTAAAAAATAATTTATTCGCATTTTATCATATTTTTGTATTTCATACCAATAGAAATACTCAATGTCCCAGCCGCAGAAACAAACATTATACATAAAAAACATGGTTTGCCAGAGATGCGTCTCTTCTGTTACGGGTATTTTCAAAAAACTTAACATCCCATTTGAAAAAATATCACTTGGCGAAGTTGACATATTAGACAGACCCGAGGCATCTGTTGTTGAAAAACTAAAAACTGAATTAAATAATACCGGATTTGAACTGATTGAAATGCGGGTGAATAAGATTGTTGAGAATATAAAACAACTTGCAATGGATTACCTGAATATTTCTACTGAGAAATCAGGTAAAAAACTATCAGAATTTATTACAGATAAAATTGCCTACGAATACAGTTACCTGAGCGACCTTTTTTCATCCATTGAAGGCAAAACAATTGAGCAGTTTTTTATAAATCAAAGAATTGAAAAAGTAAAGGAATTGATTGTTTACGATCAACTTTCTCTGACTGAGATCGCTTATCAGACCGGCTTCAGTAGTGTGCATCACTTATCATCGCAATTCAAAAAAGTGACAGGATTGACGCCTTCTCATTTTAAGAAGATCGGAGCAGAGCGCAGGAAGTCTATTGATACCTTGTAGAAAAAAGCAGATTCCAAAAATTATATACATTTTCCCCTTTTTTACATAAAACCCGAAGTGGTCTGTTGCCATACATTTGTATCATTAATTAAACAATTAAAAAAACAAAAGTTATGGAAACATCAATTAAAACAAACGGATGCAGCAACGGTGCTTGCTCAAACGGATCTTGTACTTGTGGAAATGAATGTACATGTGTAGGATGTAATTGCGGCTGTTCAATGGGCGCATGATCAATTCGGAGAGGTTTGAAAAGATCTCTCCGTTATTTCTTTTAAACAAATCAAAAACACATATAAAATTACAACACAAATGACACCAAACACAAAAATCTTCTTCCTGACTGCAAGTGAATTTGAATGGAATCTTTCTGATGAAACAACCATTAGTGCAATGGGATTTAACCGACAATTACCAGGCCCTGAAATGCGTGTAAAAAAAGGCGATGAAGTGATCGTCAATTTTACAAATTATCTGAATGAACCAACAATGATTCACTGGCATGGAATCAGACTTCCGGCATCAATGGATGGAACAGGAGAAGTTCAAAAACCTGTTTTACCCGGTGAGTCCTTTGAATATAAATTCATTGTTCCGGATGCGGGAACTTTCTGGTATCATTCTCATGCAAATGAAACAGTACAGGTAGAAAGAGGAATGTACGGTTCGTTGATCGTTGAAGATGATAACGATCCTACAGTTGATAATGACAGAGTTTTCATGATCGACGACATGAAACTTGATGCGGAGCAGAATCATTTAATGCCTTCAAATTTTTTGAAAAGACTGGCTGAAAGACATGATGGCCGTGAAGGAAATGTGTTATTGTTGAATGGTAAAGAAAATAGCATTATCAATATTCATGGCGGGCAAATGGAAAGATGGCGTTTCATTAATTCATCAAATGCACGTTATTTCAAATTTTCACTTGAAGGAAAAGAATTTAAAGTCATCGGAAGTGATGGGGGGATGATCGAATCGCCTCAAATTATGAATGAAGTTTTGATTGCCCCAGGAGAACGTGTTGACATAGTTGCTGGACCTTTTGAAGCCGGAGATACATTTTCGATCAACGCATTAAAGTACGACAGAATGACTTTTCTGAAAGCGCGTACACATACTTATGCAACTGTAAATGTACTTGAGAACAAACCATCAGTCGCATTTATTCCTGAAAAATTGCGAGACATTCAACCACTTACCTCATCAGAAACTATGGTTAACAGAAAAGTAAAACTCTCTGTTGGATTAAGCGCCAAAAACGGGCTCGACTTTTTGGTAAATAATGATCTTCATGTTAATGACAATCCCGTTTATGTGAACGAACTTCAAGTCTGGGAAGTATCAAATACAAGCAGAATGGATCATCCTTTTCATCTTCACGGATTCTTCTTTCAGGTACTTGAGATCAATGGCAAAGAACCTGCTTTCAAGTCATGGAAGGATACCGTTAACCTGCCTCCTGTTTCAAAGATCAAAATCGCCTGGATGCCGGACAACCGGCCTGGAGTATGGATGTATCACTGCCATATCTTAGAACATCATGCAGCAGGAATGATGGCCAATTTTGAAGTGATAAACAAATCAATGCCGGTTACAAAATCAAAATTATCAGGTACACATCATTGCCACAATTAAAATAAGATATAAATTGCCCATGAAATAATAGTATTCTCTTCATGAGTAATAACCAGGAATTAAATTCTCTCGCAAAACTTTTTCTCAAGTTAGGCTTCACAGCTTTCGGCGGACCTGCTGCACACATTGCAATGATGCGTAGAGAAGTTGTGATTCAAAGAAAATGGATGACAGATCAACAATTTCTGGATCTGATGGGAGCGACTAATTTAATTCCCGGACCGAATAGCACTGAACTTGCAATTCATATAGGTAAAGAAAGAGCCGGATGGAAGGGATTTTTTATTGCCGGACTTTGTTTTATTTTGCCTGCAGTATTTATTACCGGCATATTTGCATGGTTATACAAAACATACGGACAACTTCCACAATTACAACCCTTCTTCTACGGAATAAAACCTGCTATCATTGCAATAATTCTTGCAGCGATTTTTCCATTAGCAAAAAATTCTTTGAAGTCTATGGAATTGGCCTGGATTGGAATTGTAGTCCTCATTTTTCGCTTCTGAAGTTCAATGAAATTTATCTTATGTTCGGAGCAGGTTTCTTTTCAATGGCATTGTTTTCCATAAAGAATAAAAAAGACACTAAGATTAATTCGCTAATTCCATTTACACTTCTGAAAATATCTACACCAACTTTTTTGATTGGAAACTGGAATCTCTTTCTCATCTTTTTAAAGATCGGTGCAATATTATATGGAAGTGGGTATGTACTATTTGCATTTCTCGATACCGAACTTGTTTCAACAGGGATTATTTCACGCCAGCAATTAATTGATGCAATTGCTGTTGGGCAATTCACTCCCGGACCAGTGTTTTCCTCTGTGACTTTTATCGGATATCAGATCAATGGAATTAGCGGTGCCGTTGTTTCTACAGTGGCAATATTTCTTCCGGCATTTATTTTTGTCGCTCTTCTAAATCCTATTGTAAAAAAAATGCGGAACTCAAAATTATTTTCAGTTTTTCTGGATGCTGTGAATATAGCATCAGTAGCCATTATACTTTCTGTATGTTATTTCATGGGTAAAGAAACAATCACTTCCTGGCAAACGATCTCAATTGCAATAATAAGTACTATTGCTACTTTCGGTTTCCCCCGGATAAACAGCGTTTTGATTATTATCGGAAGTTCAATTTCAGGATATATTCTTTCCTTGCTATAATTTTTACATGACAAAAGGCATAGATTATATTATTGCTATATGCTAATTTCGAACCCTGCGTAAATACGGAAGTTAATCCGATTCCTTCACTTTCATTAATCTATATTCATGAGAAATTTAATATCGTTTGCATTGCTACTTTTTGCAGCCGTTTATACGAATGCACAAACACCATTATTCATTCCTGATACTCTCGCCGGAACAAACATAAATTTAAATATTGCCGACAGTTCACATCAGTTTTTTCCGGGAATCAATACTACAACTATAGGGTACAACGGCAGTTATCTTGGCCCAACAATAATTCTTAGCAAAGGACAATCGCTGACAATGAATGTTCACAATGAACTCGCAGATACAACTACAACACACTGGCATGGTTTGCATGTAGCTCCAATGAATGACGGCGGGCCACATACTATGATCATGCCTTCTGATACCTGGAGTCCTGCATTTACAGTTATGGATAATGCTGCCACATACTGGTATCATCCGCACATGCACGGAAAGACGATGGATCAGGTGATGATGGGTGCAGCTGGCTTGATCATTGTTCGCGATTCACTTGAAGCTAGTTTAAGTTTACCGAGAAAATATGGTGTCGACGATTTTCCTCTGGTATTTCAATGGCAACATCTCGACAGCACAACAAAACAAATCATTCTTGACGATGAAGCAGATAATATAACAATGGTAAACGGGCAGATCACTGCACCATTTGTAAATGTTCCTGCACAGATCGTTCGATTAAGAATTCTGAATGCTTCAAGTCATCGCTTCTTTGAATTTGGTTTTGACGATAACAGAACTTTCAATCAGATTACTTCTGATGCAGGACTTTTGAATGCACCCGTTCCACTCACCAGATTAATGTTAGGATCAGGAGAAAGAGCAGAGATCCTGGTGGATTTTTCAGGTCAGCAAGGAAATACATTTTTTATAAAACAATATGGTTCTCAATTACCGGCAGGATATCCCGGTGGACCACCGGATGCTATGGGAATGATGGTACTGGGCCCGCTTGACAATACCGATTTTAATTTGCTTCAACTAAATGTTATTGCACCAACTTCTGATCCTGTATCAACAATACCTGCTACACTCTCATTAAATGTTCCGTATTCTGTTGTAGGTGCCGACAATTTTACCGTTGCATTTACAGGTGTACCAATGATGAGTATGACGAATTTCGCAATGAACGGTGTTCAGTTCGATGAAAACGTCATCAATATGACAACAACACAAAATACAATTATGAAGTGGACGCTATCAAATCAAAGTATGATGCCACATCCATTTCATATTCACGGAAATCATTTCTTTGTACTTGCAGTAAACGGTGCCACTCCGCCTCTGAATATGCAAGGGCGAAAAGATGTTGCAGTAGTTTCACCAATGGGTGGATCGTTAGTGCTCATTACCCAGTATAATGACTTCAATGATCCTATGATGCCATACATGTTCCATTGTCATATTTTAAGTCATGAAGACAATGGTATGATGGGTCAATTTATTGTAAATCCTCCGACCTCTTCAGTAGCTGAAAACGAGTTGAATAATGATAGCCGGATTTTTCCTAATCCTGTAGTTGAGAATTTAAATCTATTTCTTAGTAGTGAAAATTCTACTATTCATCAAATCACAATCCGCAATGAAATAGGTCAAACAATATTTCAAACAAAATCAAGTGAAAATAATTTAACTATACCCGCAGTTGATTTTGGTGCCGGATTATATTTCATCGAGGTAATTGATGAAAAAGGAAATGTCACTACTAAAAAATTCTTCAAGCTGTAACATAGTTCATGAGGATATTTCCATTTTTAAACTGACGTGTATCGCGCAATGAAAGTTTAGGAGAGTTTGTAACACCTTCAAACATCGACCGGCCTTTTCCGAGAACAATTGGATTTATTATGATCTGATATTCGTCGATCAATCCGGCTTCTGTTAACTGCGATACTATACTTCCACTTCCAAGAATGACCATATCGTCGCCAGGCATCGACTTAAGTTTTTTTACTTCATCTACAATGTTTCCATTTATCAGAAGGGTATTTTGCCACTCTGCTTTTTTCATTTTCTTTGAGAAAACAATTTTTTGAAGTTTATTCATTTGGCCGGCAACAATCGGATCGTTTTCCATTGCCAATTTCGATGGCCAATAACCTGCCATCATTTCATATGTTATTCTTCCAAAAACCAAAACGCCACCGCCGGAGGCATTTCCACTTACGAAATCATTCCACTCTTTATCATCTGAATGCTTATGCGCCCAACTTAAATCTCCGTTCTCTCCGCAGAAATAACCGTCGAGAGAAATCTGATTAAAAACCGATAATTTTCTTTTCATGCTTTTTATTAATCTGGATTAAATTCATTCGAACTACAAATCTAAACACTTCCTATTATTGAGTAAATGCCAATTGCGATATTTTAAAGGGTGAATTACGACAACTTTAAAATAACGGCTTTTACAATTTATAAATTTATTCTAGATTTATATACTAAGCCTGGAATTATTCTCAAAATCAAAATGACCTGAAATTATACGACGCCTTCAAAAAATAAATTAAAAACATGTCCGAATGGACATCAATTCTATAAAAGTTCTGATTGTCCGGTATGTCCGATCTGCGAGGATGCAAAAAAACCGGCTACCGGTTTTCTTTCACAAATCAGTGCACCTGCCCGTCGCGCACTGGAGAATAATGGAATTTCTACCCTAAAAAAACTTTCAACTTTCCGCAAATCTGAAATTATTAAACTTCATGGCATGGGCCCAAATGCAATCAGTAAACTTATTCTTGTTTTGAAAGAAAATGGCCTTGAATTTAAACCGGAAAACAGGGCATCCAAAGGGCAGGAATCTTAATGGTACTGTCATTTTTTTGCACTCTTCCAAAATTAGCAGGAATTGACAACAACAATTATTTAATGTAGGCTAGCTTTGTTTGCACCAATACCAATCACTCAGATGACTATGAAAATAATAAAATTCTTCCGCATAATTCTTCTGGCAATTTTCTTGTCAGTTTCTATCAAGTCCTCTTACTCTCAGAGTTTTTCTCCTGTTCTTGATTCACTTCTCGACCGCACATTGGATAGCATGCAAATTGTTTTAGGAAATAAATCATTAAGTGCAGCAATTGAAATGCCTAACAACTTTAATTGGGCACATGCAACCGGAATTTCCAGCGGAAATCCATTAGTCAATGTTCAACCTTCGGATGTTTACTTAATCGGAAGTGTAACTAAAACAATAATTGCCGCCTGTATTCTTCAATTAGTAGATTCGTCAGTATTGAGCCTCGACGACAGTTTATACCAATGGCTTGATACTATTCAGTATGTCAATCCACATATTACAATTCGGCAATTATTAAGACACCAAAGCGGCTTATATGACGTTTTGAATAATCCACAGTGTCAGCCGGCATTACTTGCAGATCAGGATTCTATATGGGCACCAGCAGATCTTATCTCTACTTTTATATTACCTCCAATAAATGTACCCGGATCGGTATGGAGTTATTGCAATACAAATTATTTTTTATTGGGAATGATAATCAAATCTGCTACAGGAAATGAATTCTATACAGTATTAAGAAATAAATTTTATACACCACTTCAATTGAACACATTCACAATTCCGGCATATGAAACTGTGACATCACCGGTAGCACATGTCTGGATCGATCTTAACGCAGATGGAATTGTCGATGATGCGCATAATTTTTATTTCAACTGGTTGTCACTAAATGCAGCTGGCGGAGCGGCTGGTGGGTACTATGCAACTGCCTCTGATCTTTCAAAATGGATGCGCACATACATGCGAGGCGATTTACATTCTACCCAAATGATGACCGAAGCAAAGACAACAATTACTGCACCCGGCATTCCGGGAACATATGGTCTGGGGTTAATGAAAAAAACATTTCTTGGATTGCAAGCCTACGGACATGGTGGCGATCTTTCGTATTCTGCAAGCTCATGGTATTTTCCTGACAGAGACATAAGCATCTCGGTACTGAATAATGACTCTAGAAATAATTCCTGGACACTGGTACCGGTGGTAACTGCATTGCTAAAAACTTACAATGACTGGTTGCCAACAAGTAATATAAATGAAAGTGCTTCTGAAAACATTCAAGTAAATGTTTTCCCAAATCCATTCACAGATCACATTACTTTGTCACTCAGTTCTAAACAAATTTACAAGCATTTAAAATGCGAAATTGTAAATCTTCTTGGCGAGAAAATTTCTGTCACAGAGTTGTCAAATGTCCTCTCTTCTGATCAAACCATACAATTTAAAAATCTGGCTGACCTTCCAACAGGCATCTACATTCTGAACTTTTTAAGTGAGGAGGGAGTATTGAAATCGATCAAACTTGTTAAATAATGTGAAATTTTTTTGAAACTAACTTTTATTCGTTAGTTTCAAAATAAAATACCTTAACCCTCACACCCTGGTGACCACAAATCATGTGTTCTCGTGGTTTAGACTAAATGTTAGAGTTATATTATTTCAATAAAACCTCCGCAGATTCACATGCATAATGTATTCATGGTTCAAAGCAGCAGTGACTGGCAACTTCCTGAAAAGAGTTGCCTGATCAATTTTTCACTGCTTAAAGAAATATATTGCGTCGCGCCATTCAGAAGTTTTTCTATTAAATATGTTTGCAATGGAAATGAAAAATATGTTGTCAATGGAAACAAATATGATGTCAATGGTGGACAATATTTAATTGCAAATCATTTTGCTGAAGGATTTGTTGAGATCGGAGAAGCAGTGAAAGGAATTTGTATCGATGTTGCTCCGGAACTTTTATCTGAAGTAGTTGGCAGTTACAGAAGACCTGATACAAGAATTGCAGATATTACCCTGGATAAATTCTTCAACACAAATGATTTTTTTGAAAATAAATATGATTCAAATCAAACAAATGTTGGGCTAATGTTACGTAAGCTTGAGTCAGATCTTGAAGCGGAGACTCATGAAAAGCCAGTCTTCAGCAGAGAATTTTACTTTGCATTAGCGGAGAGAATTGTTGCTGATCATATTCCTTTATACAAAGAACTCAATTCTACCAAATCTGTAAAACTAACGACGAAAAAAGATCTTTACAGAAGAATACTTTTGAGTAAAGAATATATCGATGCGCATTTTAGAAATGAGATTTCAGTTCTGACACTGGCAAATGTCAGCAAACTTTCTGAATATCATTTTTACAGAAACTTTAAACTAATTTATGGTATCAGTCCGCTTCAATATATTATCCGGAAAAGGTTATTGTTTGGTCTTGAACTAATAAAAATTCACAAAACTACAGTAACTGAGACGGCACTTTTATGTGGATTTTCAGATGTTTTTTCATTCAGTAAAGCTTTCAGAAAACACTTTGGGTATCCGCCTTCTCTGACGGATAAGGCTATCTGATTTTTTTTGAGAGCCTTCCCGGGTCCCGGTAACACAATTTTCATTTCTACATGATTGTAAATTTTATAGCTTTGTAATTAATAAAACACTCGGATTGGTGTTATTTGCTTCCAAAAAATGTCATTGCATTTCGAAACCGAATATCTTTATATTGAACCGCTGACTATTGAAGACAGTATGTTCATTCTTGAATTAGTAAACACTCCGGGTTGGTTGAAATTTATTGGTGACAGAAATGTCCGGAATCAGGAATATGCAATCGCATACATTAACAGGATTCTTTCAAATCCTGATGTTGCGTATTGGACTGTCCGATTAAAAACAAATCAGATTGCAATTGGTGTCATTACTTTGATCAAACGCGATTACCTTCCTAACCATGATATTGGTTTTGCTTTTCTTCCGCAATACTGCGGAAAAGGTTATGCCTTTGAAGCGACCAAGGCCGTCATTGATGAATTGTCAAAAATGTCTTTTCATAGTATTCTTCAGGCTATAACAATCAAAGACAATCATTCCTCGATCAAATTATTGGAAAGAACAGGCTTCATATTCGAACGTATGATTAAAATTGAAAACGATGAACTGGCAGTTTATGAATTCCATCTTCCTTTGAAGTAAAGGTTGGAATGATACAATTTTTATCGTTATTATATTTTCATTGTAATTCAGACACCCTTTTCATTATCTTGATCTCCATTTATGCAATCACCTCATCTTGACAGAAAGATCAATCTGGTTCAGGCAACTGCTCTGAATATGATTGACATGGTTGGCATCGGTCCATTTGTTGTTTTGCCATTGGTCATTCAGATGATTGGTGGGCCTCATTTCATTTTCGCATGGCTTGCAGGTGCTTTTCTTTCATTAGTAGATGGAATGATCTGGGCTGAGTTAGGGGCGGCATATCCAAAAGCAGGAGGAAGTTATAATTTTCTGAAAGAATCATACGGTAAAAAATATGGCCCGTTGATGTCTTTTCTTTACGTCTGGCAAACAATGCTGCAGGCTCCGCTTGTTGCAGCAAGTGGAGCAATTGGTTTTTCTGAAACAGCAACCTACTTATATAGCTTCTCCCCTTTGCAGCAAAAAATTATTTCCGGTTCACTTATCATCTTACTGACAATATTACTATACCGGAAAATTCAGACGATCGGGAAAATTGGTGTCATCATGTGGATCGCTGTTCTCTCTACACTGGCATGGATCATTTTCGGAGGAATCACTCATCATACAATTTCAAATGACTGGATTCCGCCGATGAAAGATTTTTCATTCAGTTTATTCTTTGTTGCTTTGGGACAGGCATCTGTAAAAACAATTTACAGTTATCTGGGCTATTATAATGTCTGCCATCTTGGTGGTGAAATAAAATCGCCTGAAAAAAATATTCCAAAAAGTATTTTCATTTCGATCATTGGAATAGCCGTATTATATCTGGCAATGAATGTAAGTGTTGTAAGTGTAATTCCGTGGCAGGAAGCACAACATTCCAAATTTATTGTAAGTACATTTATGGAAAGGATCTATGGCCATACAGCAGGATTGATTGCAACCGTTCTGGTTTTAATCGTAGCATTATCATCGCTCTTTGCTGTTTTGCTCGGCTATTCCCGCATACCTTATGCAGCTGCTGCAGATGGAAAGTTTTTTAAAGTCTTCGCACGCTTACATCCTACAAAACATTTCCCGCACATTTCACTTCTGACAATCTGTTCACTTGCATTTGTTTTTAGTTTACTCTTCCGTCTTTCCGAAGTGATCAGTGCAATTCTTGCTATGCGGATCATTGTTCAGTTTATCGGCCAGGCTATTGGATTGGTCATGCTGAGAAAAAGAAATGGCAGTAACAAACTTCCCTTCAAAATGCCACTCTATCCTTTACCGGTTATACTTGCAATTATAGTATGGGCAGGTGTATTTCTTTCAACCGGAAGAAACTTTGCCTTTTCGGGACTTGCAGTAATTTCACTTGGGATAATTGCTTATTTCCTTGCAAAAAAATACAAACTGTTTCAGCAATCGGAAATTTAGTCGTAAAAAAAACTAAGCTCACTAAATTTTGTCACAAGAACAGATGTGTACTTGTGCTAAAAATTAGTGAGCTTAGTTTTAAAATTTTAGTTGAATCAGAATTTGTATCCTAAACAAAGTCCGAATCCTCTTACCGCAGGAAAACCTGATTTGTATTCGATCTCAACTTTAGTTGATGTTACTGTTGATTTAAATGAGCCCGGAAAATCAGCATCAGTAGATGCTAATTCACCTTTGATGTCTTCAATGTCATTGCTATCAAAATTACCAACTGCTGAGAATGTTCCTTTTTGTCCACCGAAACCTGCACCGATGATCCACCAGTCAAGCGCGAAATGTTCGCCAAGTTCCCATTGTGCTCCAAACATAACTCCAACAACACTAGTTTTGAAATCGCCACCTGCTACAACTTTTTCATCTACGTTTGTATTTGAATTTGTATAGGTAATGTATACATCATCGAAAGAATATTTCGAATATCTGAAGTATGGTGCTACATAAAATCCTTTCGGAGCTTTTCCGGTAAAGTAGTAACGGTATTCAGGAGTAATTGCAAATCCGCTGAATGAAAGTTTTTTCAGATCTGCTTCCTGTGTTTGATCGTCTGATGTAATGGCAGCAGAAGGAAAACCTCTTGATGGTAAATAAGACAAACCTAATGCAACAGAAGAATGCTCATTTAGAGTTCTTTCATATTGAAGAGAAATATTTCCTAGAAACATTCCAAATGCATTCCATTTTACAATATTTGTCTGAGCGCCTGCAGCGAATGCTGAAAGCATAAAAATACTTAGTAAGATTTTTTTCATGATGGGGTTTTATGTTGGTTGTTTTGACAATTATACATCATTTTTTTAGAGTTTAAAAATTTAAAAGGTCACATTTTAGCTGAATTTCAACTATTTCCATCCTTTTTCAGGCTCGGGGATTGCGAATTAACAAATGTTGACTGAAGTATAAGATAAAGTACCTTTGATAACATTTTAAAAAATATGGAATATAGACGTTTAGGAAAATCAGGATTAAAGGTGAGCGCATTATCATTGGGCTCGTGGCTGACATTTGGAAAACAAATTGATAACAACATTGCCGATGAATTAATGTCCATTGCATACGATAATGGCATTAACTTTTTTGACAATGCTGAAATCTATTCGAAAGGACAATCTGAAATAGTTATGGGCGAAATCCTGAAGAAAAAAAACTGGGACCGGTCATCATATATTGTTTCAAGCAAAATTTTCTGGGGAACGGAAGGAGCAAAATCAAAACCAAACCAAAACGGACTTTCACGTAAACATGTAATTGAAGGTTGTCATGGTGCAATGAAACGGTTACAGGTAGATTATATCGATCTCTTCTTCTGTCATCGCCCAGATAAAGAAACGCCAATTGAAGAAACCGTTTGGGCAATGAATTCTCTCATTCAACAAGGAAAAATTTTGTACTGGGGAACTTCCGAGTGGAATGCAAGTGAAATCATGGAAGCGATTCTGGTTGCGGAAAAAAATCATCTCATCGGACCCACAATGGAGCAACCACAATACAACATGATCCATCGTGAGAAAATGGAAAAAGAATTTCTCCACTTATTCAAACATCATGGAATTGGTACTACGATCTGGTCACCACTTGCGTCAGGATTGTTGACCGGAAAATATTCCGGCGAGAAAAAGGACAACACTCGTCTTGATATTGAAGGTATGGACTGGTTGAAAAAGCAATTACTTGTTGAAGAAAACCTCAAACGAGTTGATGAAACAAAAGTCATCGCCGACAAATTAAACACTACGTTACCTCTACTTGGAATTGCATGGTGTCTGAAAAATCCAAATGTTAGTTCAGTGATTTTAGGTGCATCAAAAACATCGCAGCTTACTGAAAATCTAAAAGCTCTCGAGTTACTTCCATTGATGACACAGGAAATTATGAATGAAGTGGATTCGGTCTGGAAGACTAAGCCTGTGCAGGCGGAGTATTGATTTTTTTGCTAATGTCTACAAATATTAGACCCCGCTGGGGTCTGGGAAGCAGCCTGAATGTTTCTGTTTTTAATTTGCAGACCTGTGTAGTCAATATAATAAGAACAACTGAACATGAAGTGGTCAAATATTTTGTTGGAACTGTTAAAGGGAAAATTATAAGCCACCAGCATCGATCCAACGATCAACTTCACGTTCAAATATTGCAAGTGGCAAACAACCATTGATCAGTACCTCATCATGAAATGCTTTGATGTTGAATTTTGTTCCAAGTTTTTTTTCTGCTTTAGCACGGAGTTCAAGAATTTTCATCTGACCTATCTTGTACGACAAAGCTTGACCGGGAATCGCCATGTATCTTTCTACTTCTGCAGTAATATCGGCTTCACTTTCTGTTTCATTCTCCAAAGAGAAAGCAATTGCTTGTTCTCTGGTCATACCTTTCATGTGCATGCCAACATCTACAACTAAACGAATGGCTCTATGCATCTCTTCGCTTAATGCACCGAAGTACTGATATGGATCGGTATATAATCCTAATTCTTTCCCAAGTGATTCAGTATACAAAGCCCAACCTTCACCATATGCACCATACCAGCCAAAGCGACGGAAATCCGGAAGATCTTTGTTCTCTTGCTGAATGGATGTTTGATAATGATGCCCGGGAATCGCTTCATGCAAAAACAGATCTTCCATCGATACATTATTAAACTTCGTAGGATCAAGTACGGGAACATAAAAAATTCCGGGGCGAGAACCATCAGGAGCTGACTGCTGATACTCTGCACTTGCTGATGCTTCTCTGAATGCTTCCGTCTGGCGAACTTCAAACTTTGCTTTTGGCACCAGATTAAAAAGTTTTTTCAATTGCGGCTGCATTTTTGTTTCTATCGCTCTGTAAGCATTGATTACATCACTGTCCTGCTTGAAAGGCATAAATTGCTTATCAGTATGGATGAAGTGAAAAAACTCTTTTAGTGTCCCTTTGAATCCTGTCTCCGTTTTAACTCTTTCCATTTCACTTCTGATTCTTGCAACTTCACTTTCACCGATAGCATAGATCTCATCAGGAGTTAAATCAGTTGTTGTCCAGAATTTGGCCAGATATGCATACATCTCTTTCCCTCCGGGCACTTCAGAAATTCCTGTCGTTGCACGGCACACAGGCAAATAATCTTTTTTAATGAACGAATGTAGTTTCTCATAGGAAGAAACAACTTCATTCATGATAGCACTTTTATACAACTCTGTCAATCTCGTTTTCTCCTGTTCTGAAAAATCTGCAGGAAAGTTTTTAATCGGTCCTGCAAAAACACTTTGCATCGGATCTTTTACAATTATACCTTCTAATTGCGGTAAAACTTTTTCCATCAAAACTTTCGACTGCACAATACCCTGACTCATTCCGCGCTTCATGTTGCTGATCATCGTATCAACATAAGATGTAAAATCATGGATTCGTCCCAGAAAATCATCATAATCCTTAACTGTTTTGAAAGGTTGATTGCCGGAGCCGGATCCAAGCACAGGAAAAGTTAAATGCATGCTCCAGAATTGATTTACAGGCATCAGATTGTCATTGAATGAAAGGCCCTTCACTTGCATATCCATTTCATATTGCATGACATCATAACTCAGTATCGATTGTCCGGACAATTTTGCTCTGTCTATCTTACTGAATTTTTCACCATAAGTCGTAAAGAAATTTCTAAGTATAGAACGATATGAATCACTGATATCAACAGGCAATGTGTCATTATATCTGTTGTCAGCGATACCCGTCGCTTCCAGCGGAAATAATTTCAATCGCTCTTCATAATATTCATGCAACAAACTATCGAGTTCTGCATTTGAATTTTCCATTTTTGTTTCTTTTGGATTACTGCAAGATATAAATGCAGATATTGCTACTAAAGCAATGAGTATTGTTTTCATCGAAAGGTTGTGTAAAATGTACTACGAAGTAAAAAAAATTAAAGGAAATAAAAGTTAAAAGCTGTTAAAGAAAAAATATATTTTGCACGGCCCTTAAGGGCCGTGCAAAATATATTTTTTATTTATTAGACAGCATTGCGCCATCATACATTTTTTCGCGCATCTCTTTCACCCTCTCATCTTCCAGATATTCATCATAAGTCATCGACTTATCGATAATACCGTTCGGAGTTAATTCGATGATACGATTTGCAACCGTATGCATGAATTCATGATCATGTGATGTGAAAAGTGCTACATGCTTCCAGTCTTTCAGAGCATTGTTAAATGCTGTGATCGATTCAAGGTCGAGGTGATTGGTAGGTTCATCGAGAATCAGGCAATTTGCATTCGTAAGCATCATTCTTGAAACCATGCAACGAACTTTTTCTCCTCCTGACAACACATTAGATTTTTTAAGAGACTCTTCACCGCTGAAAAGCATTTTTCCTAAAAACCCGCGGATATATGTTTCGTCTTTATCTTTTGAATATTGACGTAACCAATCGATCAGATTCAGATCGCTATCAAAAAACTTCGAATTGTCATTTGGTAAATATGAACGGGTGATCGTTGTTCCCCAAGTATAATCGCCACTGTCTTGTTTGTCTTCGCCGTTTAGTATTTCGAAGAAAGTTGAAAGCGCAGTATGGTCTTTCGAAATTACAGCAACCTTATCGCCTTTTTTCAGAGTAAATGTTATATCGTTGAAAAGGATTTGTCCGTCATTTCCTGATTTTGAAAGATGCTCCACAGATAGAATCTGATCGCCGCAATCACGTTCAGCTTTAAATATAATTCCCGGATACTTTCTTGTTGAAGCCTGGATATCATCAATCACTAATTTTTCAAGTAACTTCTTCCTACTTGTTGCCTGACGAGATTTTGATGCATTCGCACTGAATCGTTCAACGAATTCCTGAAGTTCTTTTCGTTTATCTTCGACTTTCTTATTCTGATCTGAGCGTTGACGTAAAGC
Organism: Bacteroidota bacterium; assembly: GCA_016711505.1. Lineage (NCBI taxonomy): Bacteria > Pseudomonadati > Bacteroidota > Bacteroidota bacterium. The sequence goes on from JADJSV010000017.1 coordinate 371,772, forward strand.
CAACTGACTTGATTCATACCAGAAAGTATAGTTACCTGTATATAATTTGATCTTATTAAAATCGATGTCTGCAATATGCGTACAAACCGCATCCAGAAAATGTCGATCGTGAGAAACAACTATTACTGTATTCTGAAAATCGGCAAGAAAGTTTTCCAGCCATGAAATTGTATCTACATCAAGATCATTCGTTGGCTCATCCAGTAACAGGATATCCGGATTTCCAAATAGTGCCTGAGCAAGAAGAACTCTGACTTTTTCTTTTCCGCTTAACTCTCCCAGTAACTGCCCATGAACTTCTTCTTTTACACCTAAGCTACTAAGCAAACTTGCAGCATTACTTTCTGCATCCCAACCGTTCATTTCAGCAAATAAATGTTCCAATTCTGCAGCGCGATTTCCATCAGCATCATTGAAATCTTCCTTTGCATAAAGTGCATCTTTTTCATGCATTACTTCCCACAGTTTTTTATTTCCGATCAGGACAGTATCGATCACTTTTTTATCGTCAAATTCAAAGTGATTCTGTTTTAAAACACTCATCCGTTCTCCGGGAGTGATGGAGATCTGTCCTGTAGCCGGGTCTATTTCGCCTGACAAAATCTTTAAAAATGTCGATTTTCCTGCGCCATTGGCGCCAATTACTCCATAGCAATTGCCGGGAGTGAATTTAATGTTGACGTCATCGAATAAAATTCGTTTTCCGTACCGTAATGAGATGTTTGATGCTGCAATCATTGATTTTTCTTCCTTTTAAAAGGGCTGCAAAGGTAGTGAAAATCAAGGGGAAGGACAAGAAAGGCGGTCCACAAATTTGAAAATTAACTTTAAATCGCCAAGAAACCCTGAATTTAAAAATTCACTGTTGCACCAAGTCCGATTCTATCGCTGAGTTCTATTCTTCCTGCCTCACGATACGTAATTCCACCTTCAACCGGATCTTCGCTAAACATCAATGGTGTATCGAAATCAAAATACCTGACTTTATTACTACACAATGAAAAATGCGCGGATGCAGTAAATCCTAATCGCGATTCAAGAAAGCCTCCAACCTGTACATCAATATTATTTGTTTCGCAAAGACGTAAGATCTTTAACGCTTTAAAAATTCCGCCTGACTTTCCGAGTTTAATATTGAAAAGATCGCATGCATTTATTTTTATAAGTCTGGCCGCATCTAAATGATCGCAACAAGATTCATCGGCCATGATGGGAATTTTACTTGCTGATTTTATTTCAGGCAGATCTAAAAAGTTATGTTTTAAAACCGGTTCTTCACAATGCTGAATGTTCATAGAACTTAATTCATTCAGAATAAAAATTGCATCCTCTTTACTCCAGCCTTGATTTGCATCGATTCGAATCGGAATAACGTCACCAACTGCAGCACGTATTGATTTCATTCTGAAAATATCGTCTTCAGGCGATCCGCCCAACTTGACTTTGATAACCGGAAAACCGGCATCAAGAATTTTTCTTGCATCAGCAGCCATTTTTTCTGCTGAATCAATACTTACGGTATAATCTGTGTGAATTTGCTTATCATTTTCCCTCCTAAAAATTTATACAGCGGGACTTTTGCATTTTGCGAAGCAATATCATATAAAGCAATGTCGAATGCACTTTTAATTGAAGAGTTTCCAAAAATTACTTTGTCCATTAAAGCAACTAGCTCTTCGATCTGTAACGCATTTTTTCCAATAAAAACTTCCGTTATGATCTTTCCGACAGCAATACAAGTCTCAGGAGTTTCACCATGAATTGTGCGGAATGGACTGCACTCTCCAAAACCGATGATCCCATTCGATGTGGTTATCTTTACAATAACATTATCGGCATAATCTAATCGTCCAAGAGAAATAATAAAAGGTTCACGCAATTTTACCTTCAGTGGTATAACTTCAATTGAACTTATTATTTCTTCGTGCATGATCAGTAAACAATAATTTTAGAATACTGAATAGTCTCTTTCGAAATTTGTTTAAGTATATATGTGCCTGCAGCAATTCCATTTAAATCAAATTCAATTGTTGTATTTGCAGAATTTGATCTCACATCTATTAATTTCCCTTCAAGACTGATCAACTGAAATTCTGAATTTGGTATTGATGAATGCACATACAACAGATCATGAACGGGATTCGGATACACTGTAAGTGATTCTTTCGAAACATCTGAAATATTACTAAAGATCAAATCATTCACAAAAACAGGAACAAAAACATTTTGTTGTCCGCTTCCTCCAACTTCTGCAAGATGGAATGACAAAAACGCACGAACGGAATCTGTGGTAGGTGACAAATAATGCATTCCGATATTATGTGCTTCTCCGGGTTGAATGGTACTGTTCGTACCACCTGTAGTAAACGATAATTCAGAAGGATGAGTCAACTGAATATTTGAAATATCAATTGGAGTATTTCCATTGTTTACCAGAACATAATTGAAATCTGCAGCTGTATTTGATGGAACAAATCCAAAGATCGCTGTGTCCTGAGTCAGATCATAAGAAAAATTTGTTTGTGCTACAGAAGTAAATACGATCGATCGGATTCGCTCAAGAAATTGAGGATAATCAACGAAAGGATTTCTGTTATGTTGCACTGCTTGAATATCATCCACTCTTGTCCTGTCTCTGTCGGTTACAGGAAATGAATTGTACCAGTTTCTTAAAACTGACTCTTGTGTTGCATCAAGGAAATTAGAATAATTCTGATAGCGTAAAACAAAATAGAACATAGCACGGGCAACAATGCCTTTTTGTTCATCTCTTGGTTCGAAGAATGTATTTGTTCCTGATGAACCGCCATTTGACCAGGTTGGATTTGTTACCTCAGCAAAAGGATTATCACCACGCGCACCATTAGCTGCATCATCAGTTGGAAAAAGATGATGAAGATCTGACTTCATTGGTTCCGCACTTGCAAAAAGCGATTGCGGCCATGTATGTTCAGTATTAAAATTATCATTTGTCTGGCAATCTGTCCGGTCTACATATCCAACAGCAAGTCTTCCCGTGTAAACACATTCCAATGTATTCTGACTTGCACCCTGACCATTCACTCTCTTATTGTCGATAGACATAAACATTTCATCCCGTGCATCATTATAGCCGAGAGAAACATATCCTATTCCCGTGATGTTATGCAGCTGCGTTTTCAAAAGTTCTTCCGAATTATTTTCCGTTGCGGCATAATAACTTTTGGAATACCTGCCCTGTCCGATCAAATCAACACTGACATAACCTCTCAATCCATCATTCTCAATTACCATTTCTGTATTGTGAAGGATATTATGACGAGGAGAAAATTTTATCCAGTTTGTCTGCGAACCTCCGCCGGGAATAGAAAAAGCTGATGTAAGCTGCGATGAAAATGCAGGTTGACCATAGGTTGTATAGAATTTTATTCCCGTTACAGTAATTGCATTCGCTGTAGGGTTTTGAATTGTCAACAACAAGCTATCAGGAGCGTTTTCATACGCTACACCGAAATTCAACTGTGTGAAATTTACTGTCAGACCTTGTCCTTTTAAAAGAGCCGGTAAACAAAATAAGGCTGCAACAAGCAGCCTTACTGATATTTTTTTTGAATGATTCATTGAATGATTTTAACAATACATGTTATTCTTCTGTCACTTCAATCTTATTGATCTCGTCGCCCTGACGAATTGCATCGATTACTTCAAGTCCTTCTACAACTTTTCCAAAGCATGTATGGTTTCTGTCAAGGTGCGCAGTATTTGTACGACTGTGACAAATAAAGAACTGGGATCCGCCCGTATCTCTTCCGGCATGGGCCATACTTAAAACGCCGCGATCATGATATTGATTTCCACCATCTAATTCGCATTTGATTTTATATCCGGGACCACCTGCTCCGGTACCGTCCGGACATCCACCTTGAACTACGAAATTTGGAATCACCCGATGAAATGTTAATCCATCATAATATCCTTTTTTCGCTAAGTCGATAAAATTCTTAACTGTTTTTGGGGCGTCTTTATCATAAAACTCCACCATCATATTGCCTTTGTCTGTGTAAATTGTTGCTTTTGTCATTTTTTTGATCAAATTGGATGCAAAGATAATGATTTGCTCTCTAAAGTCATGCAGACTGTCAGAAAAAAGCTGTTGTATTGCTATCTCTTGTTTCATGTTTAAGGTCGCTTTAAAAAAAAGCATGATCTCTTTCTGCTTTTTACATGTCATTAGGTCAATTTTACCAAAAAGTGAAAAGAAACCGATTCAAATTGACATAAAAATTATAGTTTTATAACCTGAATTCTCTCGTAAAGAAAACCCTCATGAAAAGAAACATACTACTGATTATTTTTTTGTTTTCAACTATATTTTCAAATGCACAGGTAGCTTCGATAAGTCCTTCAAGTGCTTTCAGAGGTCAAACTCTGAACACCACAATTACTCTGGCAAATGGTGTGATGCTGAACAGTTCTCCATCTCAAAGCCTGAATGATATTTATCTGCAGCAAGGAGCAACAATTATTTACACTGATGCCTTTAATATTGCTAACTGGACTACTCTTCCATTTCAACCATACTTCGGTGATGATTTCACAACAGATTTTACGATTCCTGCCGGAGCTCCATTCGGATGGTATGATGTTCACGTAACGACTTATGATAATTCAATGCCATGGCTGGGATCAATTCCTGTAGACAATGTTTTGGTAAATGGCTTTTTAGTTCCGCAGGTAAATTCATGTCCTGTACCTTCAGGTATTTCTGTTTCATCAATTACAAACACGACAGCTGTAGTAAATTGGGTGAGTCCAACGGTTGCTGATACTTTCCGGATCAGATATAAGGCTGCCGGAGCAAATTATTTATACAAAGACGTAGCCGGAGCGGGTGGTTTAACCAGCACTACACTTGCAGCACTGGCACCGGGAACTTCATACGATGTAGATATAAGTACAATTTGTAATGGAGCTATCAGCAGTACATATAGTGTACCTGTTGTTACATTCATTACAGGAACAACAGTTGTTCCTTGCGTCAGACCCAATGCAATTTCAGCGAGTGCTGTAACAAATACTTCAGCGACCATTCAATGGACGAATTATGTTTCTGCCGACACTTTCCGAATTCGTTATGCTGAGTTCAACACTATCAATTATCATTATATTAATTCTACTTCACCAATACCGCATACTGTTTCATTAACGAATTTGAATCCTGCTACCACTTATACTGTTCAGATAAGTTCGATCTGTAGTGGAGTGAGCAGTGGATACAGTGCTCCATATAATTTTACTACAACGTCAACTGCTATTACTTGCGGTCGTCCTTATGGTGTTGCAGCAGGAGCAATAACAAATGTATCTGCAAATATCAGCTGGTCGAATTTTGTTGTAGCAGATACATTCCGCATTCGTTACACTGAATTAGGTTCAGGAAATAATATGTTTGTGAATGTCAACGGAGGGTTACCACATAATTTTACTCTTACAAATCTTGCTCCGGCTACGACATACAACGTTCAGATCAGTTCCATCTGCAATGGAATAAGTTCCGGTTATTGTCCGATATATTCTTTTGTTACATTATCAACACCGATAGCATGTGTAAGACCGTGGGGATTGAATTCATCTAATACTACAAATACAAGCATTACTCTTAGCTGGTCACCATATGTTACTGCTGATACCTTCCGCATTCGTTATGCTGAATTCGGTACAATTAATTATCATTATCTGAATGTTAATGGTTCGGGAGGAAGCAGTGTTGTGATCAACAATCTTGATGCAAATAATCTTTATGCGTTCCAGGTAAGTTCAATATGCAGTGGGATAAGTTCAGGATATAGTGCATCAGGATTATTTGCAACTTTAAATATTCCGGTTTCATGTGCACGACCGCATCATCCATCAGTTTCAAATATTACAAATGTTTCAGCACTGATCAGTTGGACCAATCTTGTTAGTGCCGATACATTCCGGATCCGATATGCTGTTCAGGGAACAATAAATTACCAATATTTTAATCAGCCGGGTACATCAGGGAATTCTGCAACTATTTCCGGATTATACCCAAATACAACCTATACCTACTCTATTAGTTCTATCTGTACAGGTGCATCATCGGGTTATTGCAGTGCCAATACTTTTACAACTTCATCTGTACCTATTGCTTGTGCAATTCCATCCGGATTGGCAACATCAAATATCACTAACAACTCTGCAGATGTAAGCTGGACACAGTATGTTTCAGCAGATACATTCCTGATCCGGTATTCTGTGAATGGAACTACAAATTATCTCTGGAAAAAAATTCCGGGCACAGGTGGAAATGGAACAACATTAACCGGACTTGCAGCAAATACCACTTATCAGTGGCAAGTGAGATCCGTTTGTATAGCAAGTCCTTTATCCAGCTATTCTGCACCTGAAGTTTTCGGTACACCTTTGCGTATGCGTAAACCGGATGTTTCAGAAAACCTGATCAGTGTGTATCCTAATCCGGCAATTGATAAAGTTTCTGTAAGTATTGAAAGAGCAATTCAGGAAGAACAAAAGTCATTAGTTATGATCTATGATCTATCAGGACGAAAAATGCTTGAGAAAGAAATCAATATCGTTACTGGAAAAAATCTTTATGAGATCGATATTGAATTTTTGACTGCGGGGATTTATGTGATGAAAATTGGGGAAGAGAAAGTTCTTTTGAATAAACAATGATGCATTGTGATAGAAAGAATTTTAACACTAAGATCACTAAGTGTTTATCACAAGAGCACATTTGTGTGATGTGCTCTTGTGACAAATTTTAGTGATCTTAGTGTTAAAATTTTTATTCAATTTAGTTATTCGTTATTAATTACTTTTCTGAATTTATCTTCCCCCGGAATTCGTTCCATCTCTGTTCCAAATGGCATTTTCAGATAGTAAATGATCGCCTTGTCATAATTGGCAATTGTATTGACATCATAAATACCTGAATTCTCAGGATTGTCGACATAATCTTGTTCTTCTGTTCCTGACAAAAACCTCCAGCCACTGTCGTCCTCTTCTTCCGGTTCTTCGCGATACATGTAGCCTACAGGCAATCCATCGACAGTGATCTTATCAGATGCAAGACAATAACCCATCTTTGCAACAAGATCTTCATTTGCGCCTGCGCTTAGTTTATATTTTTTTTCAGCCATTTGATTCTATTAAAAATTATTTCACACGTTTCACTTCAACCAGCCAATCAAAAGGATATGGTTCGCCTAACCATGATGGTGGGTTATCAAATTCTGTTGACCAGTCGTATTCCACACGATCAATTTTTTCAACAGCGAACTTATCTGTATTGAAAAACGAAAACAACTCGGTGAATGAATAATGTTTTGTCAGAATGTCGTTGATCTTAAAAACACCTTGCATGATGTGCTTGCCATCACTATTGTCTAAATGCGTCAACTCATCTTTTGGAATCTCTCTTGGTTTTGTGTTTTCTTTCTGATACCATTCAATCATTCGTTGTGATGACAATGAAGAAGATTCCAACGATGGCAAAACAAATACTGCAACGCCATTTAGCTTTAATGAATTCAGGACATTCTGAAGTATCCGATAATTTCTTGTATTATTTCCGGAAATAGCAACGTTACAACAAAAGGCAAAGTCAGCTTTAACAGGATCAATTTTCTTGCTTGCCAGATCTGCTTGTTTGAACACAACATTTTCATGAGAAACAAGTTTCATTGCTTTGTTCAGACACTCTTGTGAAACGTCCATTGCAATCACTTTTTTAAAATAAGGTGTGATCAACGGCAAAGCATAACCAATTCCGCAACCGAAATCAATTGCAACATTATTCTTGTTTGCATTTTTTTTAAGGTAGTATTCGATCTTTTTGCCTTTATCATTTCTGAATACACTGAAGATCTCGTCTTCATATTTGTCAGCAACCGTATTCCATTGAAGTTTGTCGTTCATGATCATTATTTTTTTGAAACTTGAGAGTGTGGTGTTCTATATCAAAGAAAAACAAATTTATCAGGATGGAAACGGGGAGGGTGATTAAATTATAAACAGTTCAAAGGGAAAAGGTGATTTCAGGGAGTTATGAAAAAATAAAACACTAAGTCCACTAAGTTTTTGTCACAAGAACACATAATGATTATTATCGTAACCTGTGCTCTTGTGCTAAAAACTTAGTGGACTTAGTGTTTTATTTTTAAGCATTGCAAATTAATTCACCTTGCAAACAGGATTATGACGAACCGGGAAATTACATGAGTTAGCTATAAAACAAAATTCATTTGCTTTCTCATGAAGTGCATTTGCTTTTTCAATCATACTTGAATCACTTACTACCACAACGGGATTTAAAGTTACTTCTGTAAATTTTCCTTTCCCTCCTTCTCCAAGAGTCAATACACCATGTGCATTGTCAGTATAGTCAGTAACGATCACACCAGCATCAGCACAGAGGTGCAAAAACCAAAGCATGTGACAAGATGAAAGAGAGGCCAGAAGAAAATCTTCCGGATTATGCTTACTGCCGTCTCCGCGGAATGGCGTATCAGAAGAACATTGCAGATCGGGTTTCCCTTTGATTGCAAGAATATGGCTACGTTCATAAGCTGTGTAGCCAGTTGTGCCTGAGCCATTGTTACCGGTCCAGGTGATTGTTAAATTGTAATTGTGAGTTGCCATTTGTATGCAGTAATTATCAAATCACTGTTTCAATCCAGCAGTATACTCCTGCCAGTTTTTTGTCTTGTAAATGTCGTCTCCATAGAAATGTGCGATCTGATTCAGGAAACCTGCATTGATATACAGTGGAATATTGTCAATGACTTCATTTGCTTCATTCATTACAACCAAAGTTGGCATTGTGAGTGAACCACGGCATAACGTCATTGCGAGAGTATGATAAGGCATTTCATTCGTTGCCGGATTGGTCATTGCAAGTCCTTTGTAGTAGAGAGAATCTTTTAATGTAGGATCGAAATCAATCAGGTCAAATTTTGATTTCAGATAATCAACATTTATGGAATCAATAAAAGATGAGCGCTTCATGACCTTACATGTGTTGCACCATTCAGTATTTACGAATACCAGTTTTTTCTTTCCTGCATCAGGATTTTGAACAAATGTTTCTTTAGCTGATTTCCATTTTATCTGCTCGAGTTTTTTTTCAGTTGTGCTATCGAAAAAAGATTTTTCATACGAAATTCTGAAATCGTCATAATTGGAATTACGAAAAGCATTCTCCAGAGTAAAAATTAATATCGGTTGGATCTTTGCTGTTTCAAGATATCCGCTTGCAACCATACTCAACAAGAATTCATTTTTTTCTTTATCGAATCCGTTAAGAAACAAAGTAGTTGGGTACATCAGTTTTCCCTGCAACAGTTTCACTGCAAGCGGATGACTTGTGCGTGGCTTGTCTGATGTAGGAAGATATTTTTGTCCGAGATATTCAACCGTATCTTTTCCTTCTGCATCAAATTTTACAGGATAGAAATAGGCATTAATATAAGAAGCAAGATTTGGATCAGCATAGGTAGTCTTCATCATGTGCTTACACCAGCCACACCAATCGGTATAAAAGTCCATGATGATTGGCTTCGGTTGAACTTTGTTCTTTTCCATTGCTTCAGCAATAGTCAACCATTTTACCAGGCTTCCTTCTTTATCAGGTTGTTGGGCGCTTAAGGAAAATGTGACAAAAAACAGTAAAAGGAGGGCTTTTTGCTTCATTGGATAAAGATAAAACATAATGCACGAATTTACCGGCACAGAAAAGGTTTTGTCGATGATTTATCTGAAATTTAAGGGAATTTCAGCTGCTTTTTTAGCGTATTTTTGGCCTTTTCTATTTTCAGATTACACTTTTATGCGTTTTTCGGCTAAATTCGACCTTAATTTCCAGACAATTAAACAAGATTTCAAATTAAATGAAGGTTATCCGGAAATTGAAAAATCTTGATTTTTTGTGAAAAAACACATGTCATTTACCTTGACTTAATAGTCAATTGACCATTGGTTCTGTTCACTTTACCAATTTAAAATGACTTCCCGTCGTGTTTGGGCTAATTTGCTTACACGATGAAACAATTATTATCAATTACAGCTCTTGCAATGTTACTGGTTACCGGAACATTTGCTCAAAGTACCTTCGAACGTACTTATAACTACGGAATGGGAACTTCTGTCTGTTCGCTTCCGAATGGCGAATTCATAACATCAACAAATTATCCGATGTATGGAATAGCAAAAATGGATGCGAATGGAAATATACTTTCATTCACCGGCATTCAGAATTCCACAATCAATTCAATGCGTATCACAAATGATGGCAACCTGATCTATACAGGAATGCAGATCGGCGATGGTTTTGCAATTGTTGCAAAAACTGATATGAGTGGAAATAATATCTGGACAAAATCTTTTGCTGCGGATGGATTTTCAGCATACACTGCAGGGGTTATTGCTCAGGCAGACAATACATATCTTATTAATATGGCAAGTAACGGTGGAACTACAAGTTCGCCGTATGAAATTTTCAAACTGGATGATTCAGGAACTGAATTATGGAGAAATTTTCCCGGCGATGGATATGCTGCCACTCATTCACTCATGAATACTAACAATCTGGTTCTTGATGCTTATACAACAAGTGTTGCTGATGAGTTTGGAATCATAACTCTTGCAGGTATTGATAATGCTACCGGCATCACACAATGGACAAGAACTTTCTATGATCCATCATTGCTGATTGATAATACATATCCCGGTTATTCACTTGCAGCAAACGGTGCTTGCCTTTCAAGTATGAATGATATCTACATGGTTGGATCAAAATCTTTGATGACTGAACCACTAGTTGGAACTCCATTTCAATTTATCATGAAAACAGATGATCTTGGAAATGTGATCTGGTCGAAAACTTTTTCTGAAGGGTCATTCAATCAGATAATTGAAACTTCTGATGGATGTTTTGTTGTAACCGGTAAATCTGCTACAAGCACAGGAATATTGATGATGAAATTCGACTCAAACGGAAATAGTCTGTGGTCGCAAACATTTAACCAATTCACTACATCAACAGGAATGGATTTTCACGAAACGGGTGATCAGGGATTTATCATAAGCGGTTTCGCTTACGAAGATGCAAGTCATCAATACTACACCTATGTTATCAAAACGGATGCTTTAGGAAATGTTGGTAATGTATCCACTATAATTTCGAAAACGAATTCAGCATTTAAGAATGCAACATTTGCACCAACGGTTTTACATGAAAGATCAACGATCACCATTCCTGCAGAATCAATTTCTTCAGGAAACAAAGCAATGATTGTTGATGTAACAGGAAGGATCCTTCGTCAGTTCAGAATCGATTCCGAAACTACTACAATCGAAAGAGGAACACTTGCATCAGGTGCTTATTCATTACTGATCACAAATCAGGATGGTTCAAGTGCAAACTTCAAATTTATTGTAGAATAATTATCTTGAAAAAATAACTGCTAATCAAAAGCAGATTTTAAAAATAGTATTTTGAATAGTTAATCATCGTCGCAAGGGCAGGATCGAAAGGTTCTGCTTTTTGCGTTAAAATAAAACACTAAGACCACTAAATTTTTAGCACAAGAACACAATGCTACATTTTTCATTAGTGCTCTTGTGACAAATTTTAGTGAACTTAGTGTTGAATTTTTTACAAATCCGCATCAAAAGTATTCCCATGATCCAGATCTCCAAAGTTGTAGCCATTATAAAACCATGTTCTTCTTTGTTCTGATGTACCATGAGTGAAAGCATCGGGAACAATAGTACCACGGGTTTGTTTTTGAATATTATCATCACCAACAGCGCTCGCAGCATTCAATGCTTCTTCAATGTCGCCGGGCTCTACAATTCCGGCTTCCTTATCGGCATAATGCGCCCAAACACCTGCATAATAATCTGCCTGAAGTTCAAGCTTAACAGAATACTTATTGTATTCACTTTCCGAAAGTCGTTCGCGCAAACGTTGCATTTTTTCCGATGTTCCCAAAAGATATTGAACATGGTGTCCAACTTCATGTGCGATTACATATGCCATAGCAAAATCACCGGAAGCATTGAAACGATTTTTTAATTCCTCATAAAAACTCAAGTCAATGTATAACTTCTGATCAGCCGGACAATAGAAAGGACCCGATTCAGCACCTGCATTTCCACATCCCGACTGTACCTGACCTCTGAATAAAACCAATGAAGGCTTTTCGTATTGCATACCTTTATCAGCAAAAACTTTTTCCCACACCACTTCTGTCTCAGCAAGTACTACGGAAACAAATTGCGCCATTGTATCTTCAGCAGCACTCTGCTCAGCAGTTAACTCCTGATTGGATTGCATTGAATTCAAGTTTGGCAATTGCGAGGGATCGCCTCCTAAAAAAGAATACAACAAATAAACCACAAGACCGACTAATCCGCCTCCGGTTGCAATTCCACCTGCTGACATCCCGCGTCTATCGTCGACATTTGAACTTCCACTTCTACCTCTCCAAAGCATAGTATTTATTTTTCTTTAAAGATATTTAAAAAAATTATTAGCGCGAAATTCTATTTATAAAAGAAAAGTGGCCTGATGAAAAATTCAGCGGCAGCAATGTGGCTTTTTCATACGCATATTTAAACCCCGGGGGCGCGCGATCAAAACGGCCCTTGATAAATGATTACAATAAAATAGAATTTACAGAATGAATTACAGTTGCTTACGCCCGGCAAGGGTAATCCCCCAATTTTCCCCGCTTGCCAGGCTATCCACCACTGGCGGACAGCTTTTTTAAATAAACAAATGACAAAATTTCAATTCAAATTCGTAACCGCGTAAATGATGGGACTTTTATGCAACAAACTCAATGGTATTGAAAATTTATTCGTAGCTAACAAAACCTTATCTTTGGGAATGAAGTGGAATGAAGTGGAATGAAATGGAATGAAGTGGAATGAAGTGAAGTGGAATGAAGTGAAGTGAAGTGAAAAATAATTTTTATACATTATTAGTTAATTAAAAAAACGTGTCAACATTCAGTAAAATAATTTCCATTCGTTGGGCAGATCTGGATCCGAATTTTCATCTTCGACATAGTGTGTATTATGATCTGGGATCACAATTCCGGGTTGAACTTTTAGACGAAGCCGGCCTTTCGATGCAAACAATGAAGGAACAAGGTTTCGGTCCGATTCTCTTTCGCGAAGAATGTATTTTTAAACGTGAGATTCTGATGGCTGATGAAATCACACTGACGGCGAAAATTCTAAAAATGCGTCAAGACGGTTCGAGGTGGACAATCCTACATGAATTTCTTAAGTCTGACAATACGCTTTGTGCTCAACTCACTCTAGATGGAGCATGGATGGATACTGTCAATCGCAGAATTGCAAACCCTACTCCGCAAATTGCTTTTGATGTTTTAAACCAATTTCCAAAAGCTCCGGGTTTTGAGCTGTTATAGTTTTTGGAAAATAAGTTTTACTCAATCAATAATTTCCCTGTAAACGATTCTCTTGTTATTGAATCAGTAATTTTTATAAAGTACAGCCCACTTGAAAAATTATTCATAACTATCGTGAAAGGTTTATTCTGTTCTGATATTTTATAAAGACATTTTCCTGTCACTGTTAAAATTTCAACTTCCAATTTAAAATTATCTTGTGAATTTATTTGTAATTGCCCTGAAGAATTTATCGGATTAGGATAAACACTGATTGCTTTTGCGAAATCGAAGTCATTTGTCGATGGACAAATTTCAAAGTCAACAACAACATCATCTGATGTACTACAACCATTTGAATCAATTGTAGTAACCGAATATTGAATAGTTGTAACTGTGGACGATGAAACCAGATAAGTTTGCGTCGGCGTTCCATCCTGCCATTCGTAATTTATAAATCCGGGGCCTGCGTCTAATTGCAAAATCTGATTTGTACAAATAACAGTGTCTTCAAACAGGTCAACTTGTACGGGAGAAAATATATTTACATTTATATAATCTGTATCTGAACAAACTCCATTTGAAAATGCAAGCGAATAAATTCCTGATGATGTTACTGAAAGTGTTGTATCGATGGATCCATTACTCCAGATCCACTGTAATATCCCCGGCGAATTCAGAACTACCGGATTAGTATTACACTGATAAATATCAGGACCAAGATCAAAAAATGGCAGCGAAATAAATGAAACTTGAATCGTATCAAACATACTGCACGAATTAGAATCAATTGCTTCGACAAAATAATTGCCACTTATACCGACGGTATCAGAATTTTCAAATGATCCGGTACTCCATCTGTACGCTGAATAATTTGTTCCGGCATTAAGGATAAATTCCGTTCCTGCACATAGAAGTGTGTCGGTACCAAGATCAGGCTTTACTGTTGCAATAACATTTAAAGAAATCGTATCGGAAAAATATTGATTCCCACCTTGAGTCAATTCTGCCCAATAGGAATTTGAAACTGTTGCGTAAATAGTTTGCGAAGTATCACCGGTATTCCACAAATAAGAATAGCCAACCGGCAAGGTAAGCGCTGTAGAATCTCCTGAGCAAATCGTGTTTGTTGAAGATGAAATGAGGGGCATTGACTGTGAATTTCCAAGACTGTCAGTTTTGATAACAAATGCTTTTGGACCTGCGCCATAGCTGTGTGTCGTTCCGGAAATTAAAAATCCGCCATCATCCGTCAATAACATATTAGAAAAAAATTCATCACCACTTTCGCCGAAATATCTTGTCCAGACCAAATTCCCCGACCAATCGTATTTTCTGATCATGATCTGCTGACCAAAATTTGTCTGTAATCGATCACCGGCTAAAATAAATGAACTGTCTGCCAATTGCCTTAATGCAATTTGTGACGACATTCCCGATGGCATCGACAGAGTCCATGATACACCTGCTATCGTATCATAATGCGTAATTTCATTTGCACTCGCCAGAATAAATCCACCACCAATTGCAGTGTCCATCGTTTGATACAATTCATTGAAATTATAATTTGAATAATTTCCTGATGCATCAAAAATCCGAAGATCAGAAGAATAATATTGTATAGTATCATAACAACCTATAAGGTGCGGACCAACTGCAGAAATTTCATTCGCTGAAAGAAACTGAAATGATTGTTTGGAAGGGTTTGATATATTTGATGATATGTCGCGCGACCATTGATAATTATTCAGGCTATCGATCTTGAAATAATATTCCGGATCATAACACATCTCACTGTTATTCCAAAAGCTATACAACATTCCATTATCAGGAGTATGATAAACTCCATGCGCCTGTGATCCACCAACAGCACCATATTCTCCTGTATGAAAAACTATGTTTCCAATTGAATCAGTCTGCTCTCTATACCCTGTAAAAATAGCCGAGTCTCTTCCGACAAAAAAATATTTGAACTGGTTGTCAACAGCAAGACAAATAGGTTTCAACCTGTATTTCTGAATTGAAAACCGATTGAACTCATTTCCATTTTCATCAATTCGGATTATTACAGGTAAATAATTATTGGCACAAAGGAAAGCGTAGTTTCCATCAGGTGTTTTTACGATATGCTGTCCTGATAAATTTTTCGTAGCATCAACATCAGAAAAAATTCTGAAAAAAGTTGACTGGGCAAAAATATTCAGGGAGCAAGTCAGGGCTGCCAGAATAAAAAATAAACTCTTCATTGTACATGTGGAATACAATGCAATGTATATAAATTTTAATTTTGACAAAACCTCTTTTGAAAAAGTTTAAATCTGTCGATGTACACAAAAACATTGTCAAAATAATCAGAAACATTTTTTTAATTTGGCAAAACCTTTCACTGACTAACTTGTCCAATGAAGATGAAGAAAATTCTCCTTATATCACTATTCATTGTTTTCAGCCAAATTTCAAAGGCTCAATTGTACTTTCCCCCTACAACCGGAAATTCATGGGACACACTTTCGCCCTCTTCATTAGGTTGGTGCCAGGACAAAATCGATACGCTTTTAAACTTTCTGGACTCAAAAAATACGAAAGCGTTCATCGTTTTAAAAGATGGCAAGATCGTCATTGAACATTACTTTGACACTTTTACGGTAGACAGTTTATGGTACTGGGCTTCTGCAGGAAAATCTCTGACATCTTTCTTAGTAGGCATGGCTAAACAAGACGGCTTCCTTAATTTAAGTGACAGCACATCGCAATATCTCGGGAGTGGCTGGACAATTTGTCCTCCGGCTAAAGAAGGAATGATCACCGTTCTTGATCAGCTTCGAATGACTTCCGGTTTGAATGATCTGGTGCCCGATAATTATTGCACTGATGATACATGCCTCGAATATCTTGCAGATGCCGGAACACGTTGGGCTTATCACAATGCGCCTTACACTTTACTGGATGGAGTAATTGAAAACAGTACCGGGCAGGCATTGAATCTTTACTTATTGAATAAAGTGAAAACTCCAACAGGAATAACGGGGAATTATTATCCTTCCGGCTACAACAGTCTGTTCATAAGCGTTCCAAGAAGTATGGCTCGTTTTGGATTGCTGATGTTGAATCACGGCAACTGGGATGGGAATCAGATCATGACTGATACAACTTATTACAATGAAATGATCAACACATCACAGAACCTGAATCCCTCATACGGGTATTTGTGGTGGCTGAATGGAAAACCGTCTTATCTCGTACCCGGACTTCAGATTCCTTTTCCAGGACCGCTGATGCCGCATGCACCATTAGACATGTATTCGGCATTAGGTAAGAATGGTCAGTTTATTAATATCGTACCGAGTCAGAATTTAGTTCTGGTAAGAATGGGAGATGCCCCCGGTGTTGGTGAAGTTCCGTTTTTGTTCAATGATTCTATTTGGGAGCGAATGCAGGATGTGATGTGTGGGACAACTGATATAAATTCAAATGCAGATAGAATTAGTATGAGTGAAATTTATCCGAATCCGACTTCAGGAAATTTATTTATTCAGTCTGATTTAAATTCTAATTACAGAATTTTGAATTTGTTAGGTGTTGAAGTTTTGAATGGAGAATTTTCAAAGGGTGAAAATAAATTGGATTTGACACGGTTGAACAATGGGATTTATTTTATTCAATCAGGAAGAGAATCTCAGAAAATATTATTATTGAAATAAACTTTACATCTATGAATTGCTTTTAAGCGCACAACTATATAAATTATTTCCCGCAGAATGCGCAGAACACGCAGAAAATCCGCAGAAATTCCTTTGGAATAATAAGTAATATGTAATCGTTTAATTTAGAAATGAAGTTTATTTTTGGTCTTGCGCCAAATCACATTTCAATTTCGATCTCGCAGAGATATCTGCGGATTTTCTGCGTGTTCTGCGCATTCTGCGGGAAATATTTTTCTGTAAATAATTACAATAGATCACTTCTCCGCTGTCATAAATTTACAATCCCTAAACACCCCATTCGAATTTTTTATTTCCAACTGATATGCATAACTCGATCTGGCAATACCTGATGCTGCCAGATCAAGTTTGATTTCATGATCACCTGCATTCAGGTTTTTTATTTCTATTGATTTGATAATTTTTCCCTGCAGATCGTACAGGTCAAATTTCACATCTGAGGTATTGATCAATTTAAATGGAACTGTTGTAAAATTGTCGAATGGATTTGGAAAATTCTGTCCGAGTGAAAATTGTTTGGCGGTTTCACGTTCAATATTCCCGACATGTGTTGCAACTCCACTTCCCTGAATTGTGACTTCAAGAAATGAATCATAGCCTCCGCTACCATTTGGAGTAAGTGTGGCCAGCTGATATGCATATCCATTTGCAAATACACCGTCATTGATGATTGGAACCGGATCAACACCATTTGTATAAATTGCCGGATTGGCAGAATAGATCGCCTGTTTTGCAGCTTCATCAAATGTTAACTGAGAAATTGCAGCATAAGACGAACTCACATAAACCTGAAAATGGATATGACATACACGACCCGGATACCAACCCGGAAGAATGGTGATGAAATTAACTTCGCCATTCGCATCTGTGATCTGATACCCTCTGAAATCCGTGAGTCCTGTTTGTGCACCATAACCTGAATAAACTCCATCCTTATCGCATTGCCAGATATTTACCCGCAGGTTTTCCATAGGTAAACAATTGTTTTCTCCGATGATCCTGAGTTTTAAATTCATTGTTACACCGGGTTTGCCTTCGGTGATATCCTGACGGAAGTAAAAATTATTTGCTGTAAGATCAAGAGGAAATGGTCCTGCAGTTTCTGACGGAATCAATACACATCCTCCCGAATTCACCGTTTCCGATGGGGAAGAAAAAACCTTTCCAAAAGGTATTAAGGCCGCAGCACCAGCTAAACCCGTAATTTTTAGAAATTCGCGTCTGTCGTTTTTCATGAAAAATCAGATTTTGTTACCAACATAAATCAATTAGGTATACTAAAGGTAAGTGTTCCTCCTATATGTTTTTCAAATAAAAAAAACCGGCAGAAGATTCTGAGATCTCCCTACCGGTTTCATGTGGTGGCTTTTCAATAAAACGCTAATTTTCCCTAATTGTCTTCGTCTTACTGATTCAAAAATAGTCATTGACTATTCACTGACACAATTTTAAGACAGGAATAATATTAAAAAAAGTTTTTTTTGATTTTGAAATGTGAAATGTTTTTTTTAAATGTGGATGAACCGGCCGGCTAATCTTCAAAAACACAAAAGCCCCCGGTACTTCGGAGGCCTTTGTGCATGAAAAAAACTTCTATTCTATTCTATTACTAACCTTATCGTTTTAACTTCTACTCCATCTGACTTAACAGAAAGGAAGTACATGCCTTTTGCAAATGTACTCAGATCCAGTTCATGCAAATTATTTCCTGTCTCCAGGTTCACATTTTCAATCAGCATGATCTTACCAACAAGATCTTCAATTTCAATCATGCAATCTGTATTAGATTCTGAATCGAAACTTAAGGTTAATTTTCCTGTCGTTGGATTTGGATATGCGCTGAAATCCGCTAAAGATTGAATCTCAGAATTTCCCTGACGACAGAATAAACTTACACTGACATTGTACAGAGCATGACTACTTGCACCGCAAGCATTGATCGCATTTGCACGAACGACAGCCGAAGAAGATATTGCTGTATTAAAATTGACTGTTGCGCTCAATCCTGATGGTGCAGGAATGATCGTAGCTCCACCTGTTACTAACCATGCATACGATGTAGCACCTGCAACAGGTAGTATAGTATAAACTACCGATGAGTTAGTTTTACATACAGCAGATGGTCCTGAAATAACCGGAGCCGGAGGCCGCGATGTTACAGTATAACAACGGGCAGGTCCGCTTCCGCAAGAGTTGAGAGCTGAAACACAAATGTTCGCTGAGGCCGATGTAAACGTCGGACCAAAGATCACATTTACTGATAATCCTGTGCTGCTTCCTACTATTGTAACTCCTGCTGGAACTGTCCACTGATATGATGTTGCGCCTGCAACTGCAACAATAGAATAAGTTGCCGTTGTATTGCACAAATTATTTCCCGGACCACTGATACTACCAGGCTGAACCGGAGTTGATCTTACAACAAACGATTTCACATAAGAACCACAAGCGTTCACCGCTGCTACAGTAACTGTTCCTGTTGTCCATGACGGACCGAAGTTGATCACTTGTGTCGTTGTCGTCGGACTTAGTGTATTTGTTCCAAGTGTTGCATCACCACTCACTGTCCATACATACGATGTTGCTCCTGTAACAACAGGCATTGAATACGTGCCTGAAGAATTTGCACATACATATGATGGTCCCGTCACAGCATAACCATGAGTCGGAATACCGGTGATCAGAATACCTTTCACAGCACTGTTGCCGAAACAATTGAATGCATATACCTGAACAGAGCCCTGAGTGAATCCTGCCGGAATACTTACTGTAATTGTATTCGTTCCCTGACCACTGATAATTGTTGCACCACCTGTGAGTGTCCAGTTATATCCAAGGGCATTCAATGCGCTTGTTGTATAAGTAACAATCGTTGGTCCGCAAACAATAACAGGTCCTGAAATACTTATCGGTACACCTGCATAAGTTGTGATCACCGGAATATTCATGCAACTAGGTGCACTGATTCCGCAAGGAGTAACTGCAGAGACACAAATGAATCCGCCTGCATATGTTGGTCCGAACGAAACAGAAATTGATGTTGTCGTTGAACTGCCTGTCGCTCCAGTCGGTAATGTCCAGATGTATGATGTTGCTCCCGGTACCGGTGTAATTGAATAAACAATTCCGGTTGTATTTCTACATGCACCCTTCGGACCCGTGATCGGTCCCGGAGTTGGTGGTGTTGTTCCTTGTGTATTTACAATTCCCGAAGCAGTTCCTGTACATCCATGTGAATCTGTAATGATACATGTATACGTGCCTGCTGCAAGATTCGTAATTGTCTGAGTAGTTTGTCCACCCGGACTCCATACATAAGTATAAGGAGGGAATCCGCCAGTTGGATTTACAGTAGCAGTTCCTGTTGCACCAAGACAATTTGTTGGTGTTGTTGTAACTGTTCCTTCCACTTTCGGAGGCTGAGTGATTGTAATTACAATCGTCTGAACACATCCGTTTGCATCTACTACTGTGATCTGATGAGTACCGGCTGTAAGAATTACAAAACCTGTTCCCTGATATGGACCTGTTCCACCGGTAGCAGAAATAAATACTTCAGATGTTCCACCATAACAATTGATCGGTGTTGCATTGTAATTAATCACAATTGGTGATGGCTGAGTAACTGTTACAGTTACCGAACCTGAACAACCGTTAGCATCTGTTACAGTGTAAGTATACGTACCTGCACCAACATTAAATGTTCCGGTTCCAACGTATGGTGGTGTTCCACCTGTTGCTGAAACTGTTACACTTCCATTTGTTCCGCCGAAGCAAGGGACATTGATTGTTGTCGCAGTTACATTGATTGTATTTACAACATTCGGAATGATGACCTGACAACAGATCACATCACCGCATGCATTGGTAATACAAACATTGTAGATTCCAGGAGGTGCCGTAATACAAGGACCACCATTTTCTACACCTTGAGGAAGGTTAGTCCAGTTGTATGACACAACAGGACAACGGAAACATTCTACCTGAAGGCATGCACTACCTAATCCGGTTGCACAATTTACCGGAGTAATTGTTGGCAGGACAGCAGGAACACGGAAACCATAATGTGTCAACTGACCATTGCATGAAACGACTGTAAATGTTATCGAATCACATGCTGTGAGGTTTTCTCTTATAAATGATGGCGAATGATTATCCCAGTACCACGTGAAGTTTCCACAATTGTTTTCTTCAAATACCGGTGTTACTGCTAATCCGCAATTAGTGAAATTGAAATGTACTAACGGTGGAGTTACAACGGCATCAGTAAGTGTATAACAGCAAGTGACCTGTTGTCCTGCACCATTTGTGATTGTTACACAATACGTACCAGCAGCTAAATTGGAGATACATTGTGTTGTAGCTTCATTCGACCACTGATAAGTAAATGGTCCTTCACCGAAACATACATTCACACACAAACTACCGTTTGCCTGACAACAAGTCGGCTGAACGACATTTGTAAATGATATTCCCGGAGCAGTAAGGTATACTGTAACTGAACATCCTCTGCTATCAGTAATTGTGACATAAAGAGATGTACATGGATTACTCAGTGTAATACACTCAGTAGTTCCGCCGCCTAACCATTCATATGTATATGGTCCGCATCCGCCTTGTGCTATAACACACACTCCTGTACCACAATTTGAATATGTGACTAAACCTGTCAGAGGTGGAACTGTTGATGGCACAACTACAGTTTGCTGAACCAGATTTCCACATCCATCCTGGATGAACATAATATATGTTCCTGCCTGAAGATTACAGAAGATCGTTGAATCCTGTGTTTGTGCTACACTGTATGATAACATCGGATTACAAGGATGAATGAATGTGTAACTGTACCACAGACAACAACCGTTAAACGTTGCATTGATACAACCCATACCTCCGCATCCTGCAGGTTCAATACTCACTACTGTTATAGTTGGCAAAGGTGTAGCTGGATCGTCACAATTACAATCATTGTCAACAACAACTGTATCGTGAACGATAGTAATACAACCAACTGAATCTGTAATTTCTAAAATATAATTTCCGGCAACAAGGTTTGAAATGTCTTGCGTTGTTGCTCCTGTATTCCAGCTGTATGTAAATGGCGGATAACCTCCTGCAACTTCTACATCTATTCCTCCATGCAGATTATCGCATGTGATGTCATACACTGTATCTGTTACGTGAATGATCTGCGCTGAATCTCCCGGTGGAAGATAAATATTACAACACACTCTGTTTCCACATGAATCTGTTATACAAAGTGTATAAATTCCTGAAGGAACATTGTTATAACAAGGCAGATTGTTTGGAACACCTGCAATAATTGGCGCCCACTCGTATGATACAACCGGACAAGCAAAACATTCCGTTGCTACACAAATAGAACCAACTCCTGTATGACAATCAACAGGAATTAAAGCAGGTAATATTCCCGGAACTCTAAAGCCGTGATAGTATTCTGTTCCATCACACATCACAATAGTGAGTGTAAGTGAATCACATGAATGTGCCTGTTCGAAGAATGGCTCTGTACTTCCATTTTGCCAATGATATGTAAACGGACAACCATTACTTTCCATGTATGCATTTACAACAGATCCACAATTCAATACATCGAAATGTACTGTTGGAGGAATAACCGGTGCAGCATTCAAAGTATAACAACATGTCACTTGTTGACCAAGTGCATTTGTAATTGTTACACAATATGTACCCGGCGCTAATCCCTGGATACATTCTGTTGTTGCTTCATTCGACCACTGATAAGAAAGCGGACCTTGTCCGAAGCAAGCTGTTACACAAATGCTTCCATTATTCTGACAACAAGTTGGCTGAACGGCATTAAATGAAATACCAGGTGCTGTTAAATAAACAGTGATAGAACATCCTCTGCTATCTGTAATTGTAACATACAATGATGTACAAGGATTGTTGAGTGGAATACACTCAGATGTAGCTCCACCTAACCATTCATAAGTATATGGACCACAACCGCCTTGTGCTATCACACAAACTCCTGTTCCGCAATTTGTATAATTAATGAGTGCAGTCAATGGTGGTGCTGATGACGGAACAACAACCGTTTGCTGAACCATATTTCCACAACCATCCATTACAAAGAGTGTATACGTTCCTGCATTCAGATTACAGAAGATCGTTGAATCTTTTGTTTGCGGTACGCTATAAGAAAGTGCAGGATTACAAGGATGAATGTATGTGTAACTAAACCACAGACAACAGCCTGTAAATGTTGCATGAATACAACCATCGCCACGACAATTATCAGGTTCAACACTCACAACAGTTATTGTTGGTAAAGGTGTTGCAGGATCGTCACAGTTACAATCATTGTCAACAACAACTGTATCGTGAACGATAGTTATACAACCAACTGAATCTGTAATTTCCAGAACATAATTTCCGGCAACAAGATTAGTGATGTCCTGAGTAGTTGCTCCTGTATTCCAGCTGTATGTAAATGGCGGATAACCTCCCGCAACTTCTACATCAATTCCGCCGGTCAGATTATCACAACCAATATCATAAACGGTATCCGTTACATGAACGATCTGTGCGGAGTCTCCCGGTGGAAGATAAATCGTACAACATACTCTGTTACCACAAGAATCAGTTACGCATAACGTATAAATTCCTGATGGAACATTGTTGTAGCATGGTAAATTATTTGGTGTACCCGCAATGATCGGTGCCCATTCGTAAGATACAACAGGACATTTGAAACATTCTGTCGCAACACATATAGAACCGACTCCTGTATGACAATCAACAGGAATCAATGCAGGTAATATTCCCGGAACTTTAAATCCATGGTAATACTCTGTTCCGTCACACATCACAATTGTGAGCGTAAGTGAATCACAAGAGTGCGCTCCTTCGAAGAATGGTTCCGTACTACCATTTTGCCAATGATAAGTAAACGGACAACCATTGCTTTCCATGTAAGCATTTACTACGGATCCGCAATTCAGCACATCGAAATGTACATCAGGTGGAATAACCGGCGCTGCATTCAATGTGTAACAACAAGTGACTTGTTGCCCAAGTGCATTTGTGATCGTCACACAATATGTTCCCGGAGCAAGTCCCTGGATACATTCTGTCGTTGCTTCATTCGACCACTGATAAGAAAGTGGTCCTTGTCCGAAGCAAGCTGTTACACAAATGCTTCCATTGTTCTGACAACAAGTTGGCTGAACGGCATTAAATGAAATGCCAGGTGCAGTTAAATAAACAGTGATTGAACATCCTCTGCTATCTGTAATTGTAACATAAAGACTTGTACAAGGATTGTTCAGAGTAATACACTCAGTCGTTGCGCCACCTAACCAATCATAAGTATATGGACCACATCCGCCTTGTGCTATCACACAAACTCCTGATCCGCAATTTGAATAGTTGACCAGTGCTGTAAGTGGTGGTGCTGATGACGGAACAACAACGGTTTGCTGAACCATATTTCCACAGCCATCACTTACAAAGATTGTATATGTTCCTGCAGCGAGATTACAGAAGATTGTTGTATCTCTTGTCTGAGGTATACTATAAGAAAGTGCAGGATTACAAGGATGGATATAAGTATAACTATACCACAGACAACAGCCTGTAAAGGTTGCATGAATACAACCATCGCCGCGACAATTATCAGGATCAACACTAACGATATTGATCGTTGGAAGAATTGGTTCCGGAAGTGAATCACAATTACAATCGTTATCGACAACTACTGTATCATGAACGTATGTTATACATCCGATCGAATCCGTGATTGCAAGAGTATAGTTTCCGGCAACAAGATTGCGGATGTCCTGAGTTGTTGCGCCCGTATTCCAACTGTATGTAAACGGCGGATAACCTCCTGCTACTTCTACATCAATTCCTCCAAACAAACTATCACAGGTAATGTCATAGACCGTATCTGTAATATGGATTACCTGAGCCGAATCTCCCGGCGGCAAATAGATCGTACAACACATCCTGTTTCCACATGAATCTTCTATACAAACTGTATAAATTCCCGATGGAACATTATTGTAACATGCTAAATTATTTGGTGTACCTGCAATGATTGGTGCCCATTCGTAAGATACGATCGGACATTTGAAACATTCTGTAGCAACACAAATAGAACCAACTCCTGTATGACAATTAACAGGTGTAATAGATGGTATTACTCCCGGAACTTTGAATCCGAAATAGTACTCTGTACTATCACACATTATTACCGTCAGCGTGAGTGAATCACATGAGTGTGCCTGTTCGAAGAATGGTTCTGTACTTCCATTTTGCCAATGGAATGTATATGGACAACCATTTGCATTGATATAAGCATTAACGATCGCACCACAATTCAATACATCGAAATGTACATCAGGAGGAATTACTGTTCCATCCGTTAATGTATAACAACAAGTAACCTGCTGACCATTTGCATTTGTGATCGTAACACAATATGTGCCGGCTGGTACACCAGTGATACATTGTGTTGTCGCACCATTACTCCAGGAATATAAATATGGTCCTTGTCCGAAACAAACATTCGCACACAAACTTCCGTTTGCAAGACAACATGTTGGCTGAACTATATTATCGAATGTAACTGTTGGTGGCGAAACTGTCATTGTTACTGAACAGCCATTTGCGTCTGTAATTGTTACTACGAGATCCACGCAAGGAGTGAAGTTAGTGATGCATCGTGTTGTTTCTCCATTCGACCATAAGTATGTATATGGTCCGCATCCACCTTCTGCACCGACACAAATTTGTGCGCCGCAATTCGAATACGTAACGAATGCAAGTAATGGCGGAACCAGCGATGGTACAACGACCGTCTGCGTCGCAGTATTTCCACAAGGATCTTTTACAATTATTGTATACGTTCCGGCAGGAAGATTACAGAAGATCGTTGAATCTAATGTTGGTCCAACTGTATCTATCAGTAATGGATTACATAAACTCTGATAGATATAACCATATCTCAGACAACAACCTGTAAACGTCAGATTGATACATCCACTTCCATTACAACTATCCGGTGTGACACTCACAACAGTAATAGTTGGTGGCGGCGGTGCCGGAATATTATTACAGCCACAATCGGTTTCTACTCTTACTGTATCATAAACGATCGTTTCACATCCTGTTGAATCTTCAATGATCACATTGTAAGCTCCTGCTGCAAGATTTCTTACCTCAGCAGTTGTTTCACCTGTACTCCATAAATATGAATACGGCGGAACTCCACCTTCAACGAAAACTTTCATTCCACCATAGATACTATCGCAGTTGATATGATACACTGTATCTGTAACAACAATTACTGTAGAATCAAATGGAACCGTAACACAACATGAATCGATACAACCACAACAGCTGATCACTTTCACGCAATATGTTCCCGGTGCTGCATTCTCAATGAATGGCCCTGTATGTCCATTGTCCCAGACGTACTGGAAGTTCTGACAAGCGCCATTATTTACAATGTTAACTCCGACTGTATAATGACAATTCACAACAGTCGATGTACACGCAACAACAAATGTCTGCGGCGTGAAACATACGTTATCAATTCCTACTACCTCACCTACTCCTCCTGATACTTCAGTTACAAAAATTACTTCCGTAACATTTGAAGCAACTGATTGCCAGTCTGCAATTGTTGCAGGAGCAATTGGTGTCCATGTACCTCCGGCATTTGGTAATGGGAATGTATCAATGCTAGTACATGCAACAACTTTTTTCCACGGACTATTTTCATTGATGATCTGAGTTGATGTATACAAAAATCCTCTGTTGGTGACACTGTTCCAGATCTTAAATTGAGGTTGTATGTTCGGCGAACCGGAGACACCATCATTTATAACTTTGAAATCGTACGAGAATTTTCCACAACACCATTTACCGTCAAATACGGTATCGCCTATGACGGCCGATGCCCCCGGCTGATCTGTTGCCTGAATATAAATATCACCGGCATATTGTCCGACAACATTATTTGTAATAACGTTTACGTTCGGCTCAAGAATATATGGTGCAAAATTATTTGTTAGTCCATTAGTGAAATCCTGACATGTTGTGTCAACACATTCCGACACATCTACAATTGGAGTACAACAATCCTGGAATGTAATTTTCAATGTATCCGATGTATCCGAACATCCCCATGAATTACTTGCAATCAATCTGAACATTCCACCCGGAGGTAAAACTGTTAGGTTCTGACTTGCACTATAGAATACGAATGTCGGACCGACAAGCATTTCCCAGGTGTAAGAAGCAAATCCAAATGGTCCCGGAATTATTACCGACGGACATTCATTACAGAATTCATAACAACCCGAAGGCACGCATGAAAGATCCGGTAATGGATGTATGGTAAGAATATTTGAAACTGCAGAACAACCAAACTGATTCGTTGCTGTAACATAATAATCACCTTGCATTGCTGCTGTGATCGATGTTCCTATTTGTCCTGTGCTCCATGTATAGACTACCAATGGCGCCGGAACAGGAGTTGCATTGAACGTGAATAATTGTCCTTCACATAACACTCCACCCGGATTAGAAGTAATGAATGGAGTTACAGGCGAAGGATTTACAATTACTGTGATCGTATCAGTTTTTGTACAACCATAACTATTCGTAACAACAACAGAGTACAATCCTGCATCTGTCAATTGCATATTCGGTACAATGAATGGATTAGTATTTCCTGTTACTGCAGGACCATTCCACAAATATGTTGCACCACCTTCAGGCGGAGTTTGTAATTGCAACTGATCGCCTTCACACATCACTGTATCGCCTGTAATATTTGCAACAGGTTTAGGATTTACTGTTACAGTTACCGGTGCTATTGCAGGAAACGCACAACCGGTTGCCGTCTGAACGATGACTGAATAAGTTCCGGATACTGTAACATACAATCCGGGTTGTGTATTTGCGGGAGCAGTTAATGCAGGTGTTGGTGACTTAGACCACAGATATGTTGCACCTGTCGGAGATACAGTCAATAAAACTGAATCGCCTTCACAGAATGTCAATGGGCCTGATGCAACAATTGTTGCTGATGAAGGAATCGGATCAATGTTAACAGTGTACGATGCTGATGCTGTACATCCGTTAGCACCTGTTACTGTTACCTGATAAGTTTGTAAACCTGTTCCAACAGGAACGATATTCAGATTTGGTGCATTTGTTCCAACAGGAATATTTCCCGGCATTTTTGTCCAGGCAAAATTAATTCCTGCTGCGCCTGTTTTTATATCGAGTGCTTCACCCTGACAATAATTTGTTTGTCCGGTGATGACTACTGTCGGTGATTTTAATACTGTGACCTG
This sequence comes from Bacteroidota bacterium, assembly GCA_016711505.1. Classification (NCBI taxonomy): domain Bacteria; kingdom Pseudomonadati; phylum Bacteroidota; species Bacteroidota bacterium. The sequence continues at coordinate 400,299 of JADJSV010000017.1, forward strand.
AACAGGACCGGCTGTATATGGACAACCTTGATTATCGGTTCCTGTTACTTTATAGAAGCCTGATGTTTTTACATAAACCGGATTATCAGGGACCGGTGCAGGACTTATAAATTGCCATACATACGGACCAAGTCCTGATGCTGTTAGTTTTACTGAGTCACAAGTACCCGGCGTAACTGTAATTGATCCTGCATTTGGTACGAGTACACTTACACTTTGCGATGCAGTACTTGAACATCCGTAAATATCAGTTACTGTTAATGTAGCTGTGAATGGTCCCGGTGCATTTGCATAGATCAGACTTGATGGATTTAAATTATCTGATGCTCCATTTCCATTATTAAATAATCGTGATGCTTCATTCGCAATATTCACTGAAAGATCTGTGAACAATGCCGGTGAGCCCTGACAAACAGGAGAGGAAACACTGAAGTTTGCTGAGATCGGTACGGGAACAACAATGGTTGTTGTCACCGAACATGTAGCCAGTGTAACCGGATCAAATGCTGAAAGTGTGATGACGTGTGTACCCGGAGTTAATGTGATCGGTCCAGGGAATGCAGTAGTTGCAATCGTTGTTGATGTCGTAACATCAAACCAATTCCAGTTATAGCTCGCTGCACTTCCTACAAATAAAGATGTATTTGCAAAAACAGCTTGCATTACTCCTGATCCATTACATGCAAACGATGTTGTATAACTAAGATCAAATGGAATTGTAACTATTCTGCTGTATGGGAATGTATCAATGCAGATTCCTCCTGATGAATTTGTTCCTGTACCAATTCCCCAGACTGTTACTTTATAAAGTCCCGGAATTGGATAGGTATGTGAAACCGGAGAAATATTTCCTGCTGTTCCGCCATCACCGAAGTCCCATTCGTATAATGTGGCATTTCCTGTTTTTGTAAATGTTGTAGATAAACATACCGGTGGTGTTGAAGTAAAATTAATTGTATCTGTAATTGTACATCCCGGTGGTGGTGGTGGACATGGTACTGCTGTTACTGTTATTGCATTCGATGTTTTAGTACAACCAAATGCATTAGTCACAACAACAGAGAATGTTGTTGGACCGGAAACACTTTGCGTTATCGATGGAGTAACACCTGATGGTGTCCATGCAAAAGAATATCCTGCCTGATTCACTGCTGCCATCGTTACTGTTGCAGGGAAAGAACAAACTGTATACGGCCCCGTAATGATTGCAAGCGGTAATGGATTGATAGTAACACTTGATGTGATTGATTTCGTACATCCATTAGCATCAACAACAGTTAATGAAAGCGGATAAGTTCCTGTTGAACCATATGTCACAACAGGATTTGCAACTGTTGCTGATCCCGGACTTCCGCCTGAGAATGACCAGTTGTAATTTACACCGCCTGTTCCTGTGAATGTAAGCGGCGCACCGATACACGATGGTGATGGCAATCCGATTCCAGGAGTTGGCAATGGATTAACAGTAACAACGAATCGTAAGATTGTATCGATACAAGTTGATTGCAAATGTAGTCTCACAGTATCAACTCCCGGAGTATTCCATTTTATAGTTAAAGCGTTCGGAGTATTTCCTGTAATGTTTCCAAGCACCGGTGCCGATAACGACCAGTCATAACTTCCACCAAGAAATAATGGTTCTGCGAAAGTGTACGAAACCGTTGATCCAAGACAAACGCTTGCTGGTCCGGTGATGATTGGAATTATTGGTACTGTATCTACTGTAATAGTAGTATATGCTGTATCAGAACATCCGGCAGCATTCGTCACATACAACTGAATGTTGAATGTTCCTGATGATGCATAAGTATGAGTAGGATTTTGTAGTGGCGATGTGAATGCATCTCCAAAACTCCAGTTCCAGATCGGTCCCGGACTTGTTGTTGTGAAACTTACAAGATCACCCAGGCATGGATTCAATGGAGCATAGCTGATGCTTGGTACCGGTGGCAATGGAATTAAATTCACAGGAAGCATGACTGAATCTTCATAGCATCTTGAGATCTTTAATTTCACAACCGGCGGTGTTGCTGCACTCACCCAATTGATCGTAACAAAATTCAATCCGTTTGCCGTGATAATATTTCCTGCTGATGCCGGAACGATTGACCACGTATATGTTCCATTGCTGATCAATGGTGGCGGAATTGAATAAGTGATCGTACTCTTCACACAAGCGATCGGTGCGCTTGATGTGATGACAGGCAATGGGAAATTCGGCCAAGTCACTACATTATAATTTGCAGTTGAACTTGAAACACATCCCGGTGCGGCAGTCATTGTCTGATAAACAGAAAGTGTTCCTCCGCCTGGTCCCCATGTTACGGAAACACTGCTTCCGTTGATCGGTGGATTCAAAACTCCGCCTGTTACATTCCAGGTGTATGTTACACCACTCATGTTTGGAGCAGTACTATAGAAGTATGGTTGTCCGGCACAAACTGTATCCGGTCCGGTGATGACATTCGGTGTCAGCACTTGCACAACTTCTACAGTTGTCATTGCTGAATCATTGCAATAAACTCCCGGTGGTGCGTATGCAGTTAACTGATATACTCCTGCACCTGCATTCCATGTATAAGCATTGAAGGCAGCTGTGTTTGCAAAAGGAATTACTGTTGCAGTCGGAGTTACTAATTGCCATGATGTTCCCGGAGCAATTGTATTGTTTGTAAGATTCATTCCGTTGAATGGTGCGCTTACAACTCCCGGACAAACTTTCGCAGGACCTGAAATTCCGAATACCGGTTTTACATTTATGGTGATCAGACCTATTCCACCACAACCCGGATCTTCATTGCAACTTCCATCAGGTAAATTACATCCTGAACCTGTGAGTACATTCTGATAATTTATCTGCAGTTGTACAATTCCGAAAAATCCGGGAGCCCATTGAATGGTCACGCAACATGTTCCGTTGCCTGTGACAGTTCCAGCATTGGCAGGAAGTAATTCCCAGCTATGAGAATTTCCGGGAATACATTGTACGCAATATGTCGATGAACTTCCTGCACAAACAACAGTGTCACCAGCGATCGGCAATGTTGCCGGAACGATGTCGACTGTTTTGATTGTTGCAATGTTACATGTTGATGGCGGTGTACATCCTGAAACGCTCAATGAAATTGTTCCATTCGGACCTGCGCCCCAGATCACTGTTGCAGAATCGCTGGTTGATGCAGGTGGTGCAGGATAAAATGCTCCGCCGCTCACACCCCAGGTATAGGATGTACAATTTGCACTTGTATGATAAGTCACAGTATCACCCGGACAAACGACAGAGATGCAAAAGATATCCGGTCCGGTTGCTGAATCTACAACGACTGTGAATGCAGTATCATGTCCGACTCCGCAATCATCAAAAACAGTAAGAGTATCGTAGTATGTTCCCGGCGGATAATGCCATGCCGGTTCAGTGTGAGTTTGATTACTTGAATAAAATCCATTTCCAAAATTCCAAAGTCTTCCTGTTGTTCCTGTTGAATTGTCGGTGAATGTTATTGTTTGTCCGTTACAAATATTAATTACACCAACAACAATTGGCGGTGAAGTTGTAAAGCTGATCACATATGGTGTTGGTGGATTACGAATTACATTTTGTGTACATGAATCTATTCTTCCACTCAAATCGCGCACATACCATTTCACTACTGTAGTTCCCACAGGAAATACACCCGGAGAATTATTCCACATAGAATCAAACACACAATCAGCCGGAGGTCCACCCGGACCAGTTCCGCCGCCTGCAGTTTGAGTAGTATCAGTGTATGTCGGTGGTAAAAGAACGATCAATGAATCCGGAAGTCCGAAACAGAAAGATGTATCGCGGCAATTCAGGTGACAACAACTTTGTCCGACTGTTACCGGACATTGCACAGTCACGTTATTTGCATCGCGCACACTGAACACATATGTTCCCGGACAAAGTCCACCTACGCAAGTCATATTAAGAACTGGTCCGCTCGGTGTCGGAAGAAATATTGAATAAGGTGCCAATCCACCTGTGATCGTAATCCCCGCCGAACAATTACACGGTTGTCCTGATGAGCAGCAATTTGTACTACACAACGGATCCGGCACAACAGTCAATGGTCCTTGTGCAAACACACCCGAGTGCATCAACACAAAAATGCACAACATCCGAAAGAACTGCTTCACTCCCTTCTGCGTCAAGGAAGCTCCATTCTCCTGTTTAATTAGAATCGGCTTAGAATCATGCAAGCAAATTTCAAAATAAGCTACAAGTTCTTTCAGGATGTTGTACATGTGTTTCATGGTGGTTGTGATTATGCGTGTGTGTAAATTCAGTTTGAGTGTGTGGTGTGTAGTGTGGGCGTATATGTGACGGCTCTTCGTATTTTGTTTTCTGTTTTTCGTTATTCGGGATTTTTCATTTCACTTCATTTTACTTCATTCCACTTCTTTTCACTTCATTTTCTTCATTTCTTTTCACTTCATTTTACTTCATTCTACTTCTTTTCACTTCTTTTTTTCCAAGAATAGATCTGCCCCGGCGTTAAATCAAATTTCCTAGCAATAGCCGCCACTGCTTTCTCATTCAACACAACTTCATGCAGTACCTTCACTTTAAATTCTTCGGAAAACTTCCGGCGTTGGTTTTTCATTCGGGGACACGGATTCTTGGTCTCTAAAGGTGAAAATTTGAATGAAATTGCGGGGTGGGGTTGTAATAGATGGTAGGAATTGGGAATAGGTGGTGGGGGGGAGTTGATAGATGGTTGGGGGATTAATTTTCTTGGGGGTGTTTTGTTTATTGGGAAATTTGGTATGCTTAAAGAGTCTAATATCTTTCGATAGATTTATTTGGAATCAAAATTTCTTTCGAATGGATGTTTAGTGACATAAGAATGAACTGAAAAAAAAGTAATTTAGAAATTCTGAATAACTGCTTCAATAATAAAAGAACTATGCTTTCATATCACTAAAATCTATGTTGCCAGCATCCGGAATACTCAGTATCGAAAGAAAACACGAACAATAGCAATTCTACTGCAAGAAAACCACTTGAAAAGGATAATGACATAAACTTTTAACTCATATTTCATTTAACAAAATAAACATCACGCTTTATATTTCATATTCACAATTAAAACACTAATTTTCCACTTTAATGATAATATAGGGTGTACAAACCCTTTAAAACTGACTTCATTTTAGGGAAATGTTTGCTTTATTAAAATAAATAAATGATTACACGTAATATCAATACTGGAAATATTAAAGTGCGAAACAAAAATCTCACAGCAATTCACAAATTCTATTTTTTGGAGTATTTTGACATCCTCTTAAAGAGTATACAATTTTCGCGTGAACCAAATATTGCCTTTACACATTTTATTGGATTAAAAGATAAAAAAAATTAGGTGAGTCTCGCTACAAAAAAAATGTGCAAGCAACAGAATCGATGAGCAATTTAACCCTTCATCATTATTGGTACACATTTCAAGAAGTTATAGAGGAGTCTGCTTTCTTAGGGCTTATTGAGAAGGACCGAAGTATATTGAAATTGACTTCACTTGGAAATAAGCTTTTACTTGTCAGTTCAAAAGGCAGTGAAAAGTTTAACCATGAAATATTTCTCTTAATGGAGTCGAGGTTGCAAGGATTTAGATACCTTATCGAAGCTTCTTACCTAGCTAACCCAGAGAACAACGGACTTTTAATTTTTCCCGTGTATTCCCCTTTAAAATTAGGTATGAATAAACAGGAGATAGTGAGTAGTAACAATATCCGAGAATACGCACAATTACTTCGTGAGAAAATTGAAATAGATATAGAATATTATTTGAGTCAAAAAATTTCTCTTGATAAACCTACTTCCGAAATTATTAAAAAATCGAACACTCTGGACTATTAGAAATGACTTTAAATAGCAATGGAATTGCACAGAATTATAACAAAATTGTCAAGAGAATAAGAGACTTTTGGGTTAATTACTTTTGCAATTTGTGTATAAAATAGATCTTAGTTTAAGCTATTTTGAATTATGGGTTTATCGAGGCAAGCAACTTGGAATCATTAATGCAAATGAATTCTATCCAGGGTTTAACGGAAAGATCGTTTACCCAACATCTCTCCTCATGAAAGAAAAGGCCCATAGTGATTTCAAAAAACTGTTTACATATAAAGATGATACTTCTTTATATGCTCATACACCGAAATGGGTGTTAAATCAGCATGAGTTTGTTAACGTCCTGTTTAATTCTTATCACGATATCAAATCAAGAAGTAAAAGTTATTTTATCAATCTCGCCGATTTAAGAGATATGGTTTGTTTTAAAATGAAAATTTCGGAAAGCGTCTTTAGTGATTTCCTTAAAAAGGCCTACACTTTAAATCTTAGGGACGTATTGAAAATTAAAATATCTCTGGAATCCGATACTCTTCCTGAAGAAAATAAAGCAATTTATTTAAAACGCGAGCCTGTTATCATTGGTGGGAAACAGAAAAATATTATAGCAATAGAACTCAAAAAATAAAAATTTATGGAAAATCCATTGGACAAATTAATCCAGAAACCTAGCGAGTCCCCGAACATGTCCGAAGTTGGCAGATTTGAAATTTACAACCTTCGTGAGAATCCTTTTCCTAGAAGTCCCTTTGTAAATAAGTCCTCGACAGAGGATAAATTAAATGGTAATATTTTTGAAATTGCAGTGAGAGAGAAGGAGTTTGCAAAAAATTAAAAAGTGTTTTTAAATGTACCACAATCTAAACCTGATCATCTAAGGCTTGGCTTCATAAATGATACTTCATACATCGGTCGAGGTAACGGCAAATCGGCATTCTTGATAAACCTGCTCAAAAAGATCAATCAAAATTATTGCTTGGATTTATCTGAAAATAAAAATAAATGCTTCGGCATTTTCGCTGCTCCTGAAGGTGGGGGAGTCGTAAAGACCTTTGACAAATTTGTTGATTTAATTTTTGAATCAATTCTTGAAAGCGACATTATTAAGGTTTCGTTGGCCATAATCAGATTAGATGTTCTAGCTAAAAAAGGGTTACACAAAATATTTTCCGGAAAAAAATTTGAAGATATCATTGAGGATTTGAATTCAAGTAAGTGGTTTCAAGAACAAAAAATTGACTTTCACGAACTCAACAAAGGAATAAGAGCTAATTCTTATATCTCAGCAATGCCGACAGAATTCCCATTATTTAATGAACATGGAATGTTCGTTAATTTATCGACTCAAGCATCTTTTTGAAGAATATTATTCAAGGTTAAGAAAAAATCAAGATAAGTTAGAATTTGTTTTTAGTCAACTTGTTGAGTTTTTTCTCGCAGCTGGCTTTAACGGAGCCTATATCTTAGTTGATGATTTTGAACGCATTCCGGAATTTCAAAGTGCTATTCAAAAAAAGGATTTCGCTACCCAACTTCGTACTGTACTTTTCGATGGGGTATATGTTAACTCTAGAATTGGTTTTTACAACTTCTTCTTAGCTCTTCATGCTGGTGTACCAAGGCTTCTCGGGACTGCATGGAGTGAGTCGGGCATGGAAAACAGGTGCCACTTAACCCTCAGATAGAAACAAATAATGTTATTGCCTTTGAAAAACTGAGTGATAAACACGCGATAATGATGATCAAAAAGTATTTGGAACATTATCGAACAAAACCGCCGAAGAAAGGGGATGATTTATTTCCATTTACTGAGAAAGGGGTGCGAATAATGGGTGAATCTTCTGAATATAATGCGGCCTCTATACTTAAATTTGCATATCAGGTTATTGAGAAAGGTGCCGTCGAAAAAAGACAAATGCTTGATGAAGAGTATATTCAAAACTTTAGAAAAGAAAGCAAAGACTTTTCCATTGAGACGACACCAAAAAATCTGACTACTTCCTCAACGACAGACCTACGAAAGAAAGCTAAAAGTAAACGTAAAAAATGAAAAGATGCTTGGATAAAGCTTTAATTGAGCGTCTCATTAATCACTTAATTTTAACTCATGTTAAGGATGCAGAAATTCAACAACTTGTTGAAAATTGCAAAAATTGGGAGGAACAGATAGTTATCATAAATTATTTGTTGACACAGATTATTCAAAAAAAGATCAAAAAGGGTTCGTTGCCAGTTTCGTTCTTGCAGGAATTATATGACCTAATCGAAGAAGGAGATTTTGTGTTAGATGAATTAGATCGCAATTTTATAGAATTTATGTTCTCACACGTTCGCTACTCAAGTGATATGAATGAAAATATACGACAACTTAAGGAAAGACACTTAGAATATGATTATAGAAACACGATACGTTATTGATTCAGTCTCATTAATAAATTATTTTAATAAATTATTTAATGAAGCAGATAAGATTAGTCCTGATGCACGTCGGATAATTAATAATGGATTTAATACATTTTCAGGTGTAAAATTAGTAATTCCAAGTACAGTTTTTCTGGAGCTTCACACAAAATTTGTTTCAAATAAAGAAATGGCTAAGAAGATTTATTACGAGTTATATTATAGGATTAAAGAATGTCCTGATATTGAAGTTAAACCTTTAGAAAGAGAGGTTGTCGAACATTTTATTGCTATCGACAATTCAATAGTTGATTTGGAACACAATGATAAATTAATTCTTGCTGCAGCAATTCAACTTCAATGCCCAATTATTACGATAGATCCGAAAATTGTCTCTTATGTTAAAAAAACTAAAATTATTACAGTAATTCAATAGACGCAAAAATGTTCTTGAAGTATTAAGAATACAATTTTCATTTTAACAAATGATAAAGAAAAAGAAAAAATATCCCCGCTAGGGAATGTTGAGCGGATATTAAGAAAGTACTTTCATATTAATAACTACTAAAGTGACATTCCTGTCGGGATAACGTACAAACCTTGAAAGCTTACAATATGTATATAGAACTTTTTACAAACAATGTCCCTAACATCACGTCGGAATGACGCTGAGTGTATTGCTAAATGAAAGTGGTTACTAATTTGCGCTTAACATCGTGAAAGCGGAGGTTCTGTGCTTCGCAGACACATTTGTGCAAGGCGGAAGTTCAGTTCTAACATTGAAGTTTAGTGCTAAAAATAACTAATTAATAAAATGAATAAACTTTTAAAAAATTCAATCCTTGTTTGGCTCAGTTTAACTTTAGCAATTACTTTTATGTCGTATTTGGGCGGGAAAGACGGTGGTAGTTCTGATTATCCTGTATATCTTACGAGGGCGCAACAAGAAAATCCTTCCCTTTTATTTTGGGAACTTTTTCCAGTTAGTGCAATAATTTCTGGTATTGTTACATCAGTCGGAACATTAATTATTTATTTCATAAACAAATCCAAAGAATTCGAGTAATGGAAAGAAGCATTCTTTACGTAATAATTGTAATTCTTATTTATTCCTGTAAGGATAAGAGTACAGCTGTTGAAAATTTTAATGCGGGAATAGAATCTTATAATGATAGTTCCTTTACTACTGCTTTAGAAAATTTTACCAAAGCATCCAAAAAAGATACTAAAAACGCAAATGCCTTTTTTTATAGAGCATTATCAGAAGCTCGCCTTCAAAAACATAAAGAAGCACTAATAAGTTTTCAAAAATCAATCGAACTTGATAGTGTATTATATCAAGCATTAGTTGAAAGAGCAAAATTAAAAATCAAACTGGGAGATTTCGCAAGTGCTTGTAATGACTGCGACAAAGCAAAAATGATTAAAATAGATTTTCCGGAAATTTATAAAACCAAAGCAATTGCTTTTGAAAACCTAAACGACCCTTCAAATGCTATTATTGCCTATGAGTATGCGATTAAATACGGACAAAAAGACGGAGAAACATTTTATAACCTTGGTGTTCTCAGACTAAATTACGGCAACCGAGATTCAGCCTGTGCTCTATTGAGTAAAGCGGGTGAATTGGGATTTATGGAAGCATATGAAATGATTAAAAGGAATTGCAATCCATCATACAAAGAAGTCTTGAATGAAAATAGTGATCTAGATAATTTTAAAAAAAAAGATTCTTCTGAAGTAAATAATATTTTAACAGAAATTACCGAAGAAAACTCTAATGCTAATGCAAAAAAAAGTGCTAGAGAAAATTCTACGAATACTATTACAAGTTTTGGCTCAGATATTCCAAATATTAAAATTGGAAATGTTTTCACCAAAACCAGTGACTATGAAATAAAAGGTATTTCTTCCAAGACAAATGAACATTATTATCAATATACCAAGCCAATAAAGAGATTAGTCTATGGACATTCTGTTGATTATATTGTTGTGACAACAAAAATAATGTTATAATAGAATATATTTATTTTCTTTTCCCAAATAGTGGCGACATTGGTGTACCGAAAGAAATGATTGTTAGATTTAATACTGAAACTGGATTTGCCCTAGGGAAAAACGGGGATTCCTATGCCGCGAAAATTGACAATTTCTTTATAATGATTACTCGTGTAGACGATATTAATTTGGGTGGAGACAGAATAATGATAAAAACAAAAACGAAAACTGACAGCTTGTCGTACCGCTAGGGAATGTTGAGCGAAAATTAAGAATACACTTTCAGATCAGTAACTGCTCAAGCGACATTCCTGCCGGGGTATCGTACAACGCTTGCTAATAGCATACACATGAACTTAGAACTTATTTACAACCTGTATACCTAACTTCCCGGCGGAATGACGCTGAGTGTAATGCGAATTGAAATTGGCTACTAACGTGCGCTTAACATTCCGCCTAGCGTGATGGGTCTTGCCAATTGAATTGTGCACTATAGGCAGTACACCGAAATGTTGAACCGGAATTAAATGAACGCGTGCTAGGCGGAATGTTGAGCGGAAATTAAGAATGTACTTTCAGATTAGTAACTGCTCAAGCGACATTCCTGCCGGGGTAACCTCCAAACCACACTGAAAGCTAACAATATGCATATGGATCTTTTTACAAAAAGTATTGCTTACTTCCCGGTTCTATTTCGTAATTTGTATTGAGTATTCGAAGTGGTTGCAAATTTGCCCATTAACCTTCCGCTAAGTTTTTCTTTCCTTTCTCACAGCACTTGTTACACCTCTGGCATTTATAAAATTGTTAAATTTGTAATTGAACTTATTAAACAACCAACACCTCTGCACCAAAAAATGAAAGAACTCTTTAAAATATTTACATTTCTCCTCTTTCTCACCTTTTCTCTCCAGAGTTATTCATCAAGAATATATATACCGATTGATACAATCAAAAAAAATGCCCTTTGATCGTCGAAGGAAAAGTTGTTTCCATTCCTCCTGCCTATTGGGGCGGTCAAATGATTTACACCTCGTATGTCGTTCAGGTTTATAAAATTTTTAAAGGTGGTATCAATACAACATTTATTGAAATTCCTTTGGAAGGAGGTATAGTTGGTAACGACATCCTATCCATTCCTTCCTGTGGAACTTTGTCATTGGCAGGGCTAGGACAAACTGGTATATTCTTTCTCAATAATCCAAATATTTCAGATTCTACAGCAAATAAAAAATTTCTTAGTTCAGGTGATACTCTTGCAAAGAATTTTATCGTTCGTGCATTCTATGATACTTGGGTCTATCAAAATAACGCAAACACTGAGAAAGATGTTTACTGTCATATCGAAGAACTTACAAAAATAAAACGTAAAATAATTTCACGTCCCGAAGTTGAAGATGCAACTGTGAAGAACTGGTTAATAAGCTCAGGAAACGCTGGTCTCCTTCAGTCGCACGGTGTGGCTTTAAATTTTAAATATGCTGAACTTGGAAAGAATCAAACAATTTTTGATCTATGTATCGAAGTTAAATCAACAGTCAGTTTTGTTGCCTTAAAAACACTTGAATTCGCAGTTAAATATAACACTGAAACATTCGGCACTTTTGTCGTAAGGAATAAAAACATTGAATTCAATAATTCAAAACTTAATTTCGATAAGAAATGGTTAAGAATTTCAAAGTCGCTCTTAGGTGATACAGCATATACTACTCAAATTTATGATTTAGACAGCTCGACGATTTTGATTTCAATAAAATCATTAAAGAAAAGTAAACACGTTTTTGAAATTGGAAAGCAAATAGTTGCCTTGCTGCGCTTCAATATTAAAAACTTTGATTCAACTTCTTCATTTTCCTTTCCCAGCGAATTTGCAAATGGGAAATTCTATGATTACGAAAACAATTCCATTTCAAAATTGAGCTATGTATTCTGCAATCAAGAAATTGATGTTACCCCTCACAGCCTTCTTCTTCCAATTATTAATAACTTTTCTCCAGACACAATTCTGTGCGGTGAAAAAGAAATACTAACTGTAACAGGAATGAATTTTCTATCTGATAAAACAAGACTAATAATCGGATGCGCTAAAGATGGATGTAGTTTTAATGCAATAATTCCACATACAAAATTTATATCTCTAACTGCCACTACAATTGTAACATACATTCCATGCGAACTAAATGTTGGCGGATCCGCTTGTGGCAGTACTTTTCCTACTATTTCAGGATTCTATGTCGGCAAAGAAAATTTAAGTCCGGAAATTTTAAGTCCTCGCAAACTTTATATTCAACACAAATAAAAAGTATTTAACTAATAGAAGGCTTGAACAAATGTTTTGTCTGATGAAATATAAATCCGGAAATAAACGACCACCGCTAGGCGGAATGTTGAGCGGAAATTAAAAATAAACTTTCATATTCGTAGCTGCTCAAGCGACATTCCTGCCGGGGATAACGTACAACGTTTGCTAAAAGAATACAACATGTAATTCGAACTATTTTCAACCTGTGTCCCTAACATCCCGGCGGAATGACGCTGAGTGTATTGCGAAGTGAAAGTGGTTACCAACGTGCGCTTAACATTCCGCCTAGCTTGTGAGGGATTTACAAATTGCATAGTGGAATGAGGATGACTTCAAACAAATTGCTTTTTTTAATTTCCCGGACGAAGTTCATGCACGAAGTATTGAGACTGAATTTTTAATTTCAAGACTTCGTCCTGCGCCACGGTTCTAGTGCACACGTTGGGGTGTAGTCTGCAGACTACACCCCAACGTGCAACTTCATCCTGCAGCATGGTACCAAAACACACCCCGCTCGCCGAAATGTTAATCCTGAATTAAATGAACGCCCGCTAGGCGGAATGTTGAGCGGAAATAAAAAATACACTTTCAAATCAGTAGCTGCTCAAGCGACATTCCTGCCGGGGTAACGTACAATGCTTGTTAAAAGTATACAACATGCACTTAGAACTATTTCACAACCTGTGTCCCTAACATCCCGGCGGAATGACGCTGGGGACATTACGTATTGAAAGTGCTTTCTAACTTGCGCTTAACATTCCGCCTAGCGTGTAGGAGATCTTGCCAATAGAATAGCAGGAAGGGACGACTGCTTGAAAGTGGTTACTAACTTGCGCTTAACATTCCGCCTAGCATGTAGGGATCTTGCCAATAGAATAGCACATGTAGTGCGAGTTGAAATGGTTACTAACTCGCGCTTAACATTCCACTGGCGTGTAGGGAATTTAATCTTTATCCCATACCGAAATTTACTCCCTGATTATTTTTTTACAATAACTCGAATTTTCACTACTAACGATCAGAAAATAAATTCCACTCTGAAAATTAATCGTATTTAATTCAAGCCGGAATGAATCGCTGAGTGGATTTATCTCACGACTTTCTAAAACCTGACCTAAAAGATCTGTAACTGAAATCCGATAAGATGCAGATTTCATTCCTGAGGCATAAATCGTCAGGCTGCTGGTAAAAGGATTAGGTACTATTTTTATCTCAGTAGTATTTCCATTAATAGTATTCAAACCTGTTGTACATGCTGTTGTGATCGTATCACTCGTTGCGAAACAGCCATTAATGTCGAGACCGGTTACAAAATAATTTCCTGCCTGAGTGCATGATAATACATCTGTTGATCCTACAGGTACTGTGTCGCCAACAATGTACCATTGACTTTGAGTGTACGGTGAAACAAGATCGTTGCCGTTGATCGTAAACGCAATGTCGTTCAAAGGGGTGGCAACATTTACATCCCAGATCTTCCGGTAGGCAGTCAGTGTTTTTTTAACTTCATAGGTTGAGTCGTAACTTTCTGCAATTATCTGGTGCATTCCGGGAGCATAGAGCGAAGCATCGAATGTAAATGCAGTATCATTATTCACGACAGGAATTCCATCAACAGTCCATTGAGTTTGTATAGTGTTCGGACTGGATTTAACTTGTGTAACTGTAAACAATTGTGTTTCGCTATTACAAATTGTCAGGACTGTATCTTGAGGTGAGAAATTGTCATTCAAATCAACTAAAGAATTTATTTTATAAATGATCTGCTCTGCACATACTTCGCAAAACGGTTGATTCAAAAACTTCATTTTGCAATTACACTTTGGACGATACCAGTTAATTGGACAATAAAATGCTCCGGGATAAAGTCCTATTAAATTGCAATCTGTTCCGGGTGTACTTGGAATAGCAGCGGTAGTAAGCCAGTTCTTCCATACTAATAATGATGTGTCAGTTTCCTGACTTACATTTATATACTGGCTATGTCCGGGATTACAGTTGCTTGAACCGTATTCGTATTCGTCAGACAATCCTGCGAAAGAATGTCCGAATTCATGCATGAAAACTTCAAAGGCTGCAACATCCATTGATGTGAATGCTATTCCTCCGCCACTGCCACCATAATAAGGAGAATTTACAATTACGTTGATAATATCATACTGCGGGAAATTGATATCGGCTACAGTATAGATCAATCCCAGATTACTGGAACTAACAACCCTGTGTAAACCGTAATCGAATGATGTTTCCAGATAAGTATCTGCAATAGTAATGGGTTGTGTCAATGGTACTGATTCATCAGAAGCATTCCCCGGATGATCAGAACCGGATTCATTGGAAATAACTTCTATTCCGAAAAAAATTGAAAAAATTACTGTACATGTTAAACGGTGGAGTGCTTATGAAATAGTTCATTACACTCATAGCATTTGTCCTGAACAATGTTGTATCCGAAATAGTATACCCATCTCCCATGATAACTAAATTTATTCTGTTATCCGGATCACCGTTATAAAGTAGTGTATCAACCTTAAATACCTGAGCTTTTATTTGTGTGGAACAAAAGATCAGAAGAGTCAGCAAAATCAAGCGTGAATTTCTTTTCATGGAATTGAAATATTAAGGGTTGACAAAAGTGTTTCTTTTCCGTTGATGATCACATAACCTTCCGCTTTCACTGTACTTACATTTTCTTCAATTCCAAAACGAATATTTATAAATCCATTATTGTCATTCGCAATTTCATTATTCTTAATGACTCCATCAGGCTCAAAGCTTTCAATATGTCGCTTGAGCGGGTTCTGCACATACTCTTCATAGATCAGTTCGCCCGACTCCTTATAAAATTTAAAATGAACCGGTTCACTGAAATGTGATGCAGCATTTGTCTTCAGAACTTTAACTCTTCCTTCAAATACGTTCTTGCTGTAAAGTTCGATTTGCTCAGGCTTTGCATCTTTTCCGGTTATCTTCAGAACGATTGCAATTGCACGTTGTCCTGATTTTTTTTGTGATACTGTCTGGGCACATCCAATCTGAGAAAAAGCAAAAAGTAAATGCACTATCACAGCAACTCTATACCTGTTTTTCATTTCAATATTTAGATTATTATAACACTAAGAAACGAATTCTTATAGATAAATCCTAAAATAATTATTACCGATTTCACGAATTACGATATAAGATTTCATCCGAATGAAATGTAACACTAAAGGGCTTTTATTATTGCAGGTTTTTAATGATCTTTGGTTATTGATTATTCTAAAAGTCGCATAAATTGATAATCGCACTACTTTGAAAAAAATACCGATAAGACAACTTGGCTCTGCATTGCAGGAATTGTCTGTTTCAGAACAATTTAAAATTCGAAGAGTAGAAGAAATTGTAGGTGACAAAAATCTGGTTCACGATCTGCACAGACATGACTTCTTTTTTATTCTCGTTATTGAAAAAGGCGAAGGAAATCACGAAATCGATTTCACACCTTTTAAGGTGGCGGATAACACTGCCTTTTTTTTACGACCCGGACAAGTACACCAACTTGAATTAAATGCCGGTAGTAAGGGATTTCTTGTGGAATTTAATTCTGAATTTTATCACCCTAAAGAAAAATCATCACGTTTAAGACTAAGGAAAGTCAGCACGAAAAATTATTGTAAACTTGAAGTTAATCGGTTTAATAAACTTCAGGTCCTTCTGAATTCTATGCTGGAAGAATTTAATGCACGGGAAGAAGGTTTTGAATACATCATTAAATCCAGTCTCGATATCTTTTTTATTGAATTTATGCGTGAAAGTTCAAACCCAAAAGAATCTACCTTACCCGCCAATTCATATTCCCAGGAACGGTTTGAGGAGTTTTTGGAATTACTTGAGAAGCACATTGCAACTAACAAACAAGTTGCTAACTATACGGACATGATGAACCTCTCTCCTTATCAATTGAATGAAATAACAAAATCTTCAATAGGAAAAACAGCTTCAGAAATGATCAATGAACATATTTTACTTGAAACGAAAAGATATCTTTTAGCAACACCCAATCAGATAAAAGATATAGCTGATCAACTCGGCTTTGAAGACCCTTCTTATTTTATCCGGTTCTTTAAGAAACACACGGGTCAGTCACCTCAGGAATTCAGAAATAATTTTAAATAAGTCCTGCACTACTACACCTTAGTCCTATATATAACGCTTACGGTGGATTTACTTTTGTGTAATTAAAAAATAAAAATTATACAAATGAAAATTATCATCGTTGGTGCATCAGGCACTATGGGTAAGCATCTGACAAATGCATTTGCCAAAGAACATGAAGTTGTTACCGCTGCAACTGACGGTTGCGAGGTGAAGGTGGATATCACTTCCCCGGAATCAATTGACAACATGTACAAACAGATCGGAGCATTTGATGCTCTTATTTCAACAGCAGGTCCGACTTTTGTCGGCCCCTGGGCGAAACTTACAGACAAGGAATTCAGGAAAGGTGTTGAAGGGAAAATGATGGGACAGATCAATCTTGTTTTGATCGGGCAGAATTACATTAAACCAAAAGGCTCATTTACATTGATCACAGGTGCTCTGACACATGAGCCACAAAAGAATTTTGCCAATGCATCTGCTGCTAATGGTGCTGTGGAAGGTTTTGTAAGAGCTGCTGCCATTGAACTGGAAAATGGAATACGTATCAATGCAGTAAGTCCTACAGTAATTGAAAACTCCCCTCAGTATTTTCCTTTCTTTCCCGGCGATATCCCGGTTACAATGCTTCAACTGGAATATGGTTTCCGCAAATCTTTATTTGGCGCTAACACAGGACAGATCATTAAGCCTTACTAAAGAATCGATTTTCTTTCGTTGCAAATAATTAAGCCCGGACTACTCATCCGGGCTTAATTATTTTATTTACGTTTAACTGAAATTAATTCTGATCAGGCAAATAAATATAAAACAGTACGATCATAATTAGTAAAGTCGCAAGCCCAAATAGACTTGCTTCCAAACCAAACATGCCACCTGTAAAAAGATCCGATGCTTGCAAAAATTCTGGTTTCATTAAACTCTCTTCACGATTTCCGCTGACACCAAATCCAAGGAGCGTTCCCTGTGTCAAGTTCGCCATAAAATGTAATCCTATCGGAAATGCCAGACTCTTTGTTCGAATATATGTCAAACCGAATAACATCGATGCTAAAAATATATTCAGGGAAGCAACCCACTTAACTGATTCAGCCATGCCCGGATTATTAAGATGGGTTAAAAGAAATAACCCTGAAATAATAATTTGCGCCGGCCATACACCGATGGATTCTATAAGTCTCTTAAAAATAAATCCGCGAAATAAAAACTCTTCAGCGAAAGCAATAATAAATGCTGCAGAAATTCCATATACAACAGTTGAAAATAAAAACTATTTAACTTCCAGTTTACCATTCCTGAAATTGTCAATAACAAAGCAGGTGCAATCATTAAGATCGCACCTGCAATGATTCCTTTCTGAAATTGATTTAATAAAGTGAAATTGATCTTTCCGGTAATTTCAGTTACCTCTTCATTTCTTAAAAACTGACAGATAACTGTTACAAGTAAAATAAGTAATGCCTGTATAAATACAGGAACAGGAACAGATTGCTTTTGCGCAACTAATATTATCGGAAACAAAAATAAAGCAAGCAAGGTGAAGAATACCGGTACCCACCAGATACTCCTCATCTTGCCTGATCTGTTAAGAAATATTTTTCTCATTGATGTTGTGGAATATTTCTTTTTGAATTCACATCCCGGCTGTGATTGCTGACGGCTTGAAGCCACGAACCACCAGGTAAATACCTAAAGAAAATTCGAAGATAGCAACCATTATTGCAGATATCATTGATAATTCTGAACGAAACTCAATATAACCGAACAGTACTCCCAGGAAACCTGCTATCAGAGGGAAAGCGCCGATAATTCCGATAAGGGAAAGTGCACGTGGTACTAAGCGCGATTTATACAGTAAAATTCCCAGGAGCAGGTCATCTATTGCAGGAATGAACGATTGTCCGAGTGTAAAGATGCGATCATACAAAATAACGAGTGTACGACTGGTTAACAAAGCATCCGGACCTACACTTTCTTGCCTCAGGGTTACGGCCGAGAGTAAGAAAGCGACCCCCAAAAAGATTGTACTTGCTTCCAGCACTCTTGCTGCGACAAGGCCTAAAGCCATTCGCTCGCCCTGGCGTTTTAAAACAGGATACAATATTATAGCGGTTGCAATTCCGGAAAGAGCAACAATAATTTCAAGTAGTCCACCGATAATAATAGGTTTGTCTGGTCCCGCCCCAAGAACGTAATTCGGATCGTGAATGGGTTGATACAAACTTAGTGTCGGTATAGAAATAAATGTGAGAATATAAATAAGTCCGGCAAAGAAAGATGTCTTTCTCAATGAACTCATAGGTTTTAATTTCGATGCAGCTTCTAAGCCCAGGTCGATGGTTTTTGCAGTATGCATGTGTTTTTATATTTCAGTTAAAATATATAGTACGATTAATTGACTCCTTGCTTAAATTGCTTTTTCGCAAATGGATTTGTTTTCCAAGGTTTAGAAACACGTACACTTACCATTACGGATCTTGTTTTAATTTCGCCGGCATTGGCTATGTCTGATAAGCCATGTACATATCTTACATCTAGTGTAATGGTTTTCTTTTTCGTTGGTATAGAAAATCCTCCGCCAACTTGTATACTTGCATCCCATCTTTTGAAACCGTCAATCGAATTGGAGAAGTTGAGTTGTGATGTTTCATCACTGAATTTTCTGCTTCCACTGAAATTGTAAGCAATAGAAGGACCGGCGTTTAAATAAAGTTTTCCTACATGTAAACGCGCCATCATCGGTAGTTCAATGGAGTTGATCTTGATCGTCGATTCGCCTACGTTCAAAGGATTATTTGCCTTTAATGATCCACCCTTTCTCATGTAATACAATTCAGATACTACAGAGAAAGCCGGAGTCACACCTGCTTGAAATGAAAATCCGGCTTGAAGTCCTCGAATGGATTTTTTATAGTCGGACAGACTACTTTCAGCGCTCCCATAATTCAAATTAGAAGATGTCATTTGTACCATGACATCTAAATGAGTTTGCGCTGATCTTTTTTTGTTTTGATTTTTTTCGGAAATCGTTGTGTCTGATTGTCCAAATGTTGATGTGCTAAGGAAAATTAATCCTAATACTACTGCTGTTTTAATTGTTTTCATTTGTTTTTGTTTTTTAGGGGTTATTTATGATGCAAAAGTATTTGCAGGATAAACCTTGCGACAGGACAATTGTAAAGTTGAATTGTAAAAAATTGAAGTTTTTATAAAAGATTCTTTTTTACATCAATTTCTAACATCGACTGTGCTTGTAATTAAAAAAGAAAAAAGGCAATCACCGGGTAATTTTCAATTATATACTATTCTTCTGCACGTTTGTCCTACCTCAAAGCATCACACAGGAATTACTTTTACAACAAAATAAATAATCGTTATTGATCTAAATTAATTACCATGAAAACAAAAATGAAACTGATTGCCTCACTCAAAATTTGGATTGTAATATATCCGTCCATTACATTATTTCTTTTTCTGTTTGGCCGGTCATTATCGGCACTACCCTTATATCAAAGAACGTTTGTACTTACAATCGCTTTAGTCCCATGGGTAATGTTTGTAGGAGTTCCTTTGGTGGAATCGTTCTTAAGAATAATAAATACGAAAAATAAAATTTCAAATTAATTAATATTAATGTCCCATGGCTTCTTTGTCCAGAAGAGAATTTATTCAATTAGGAGGAAAAGCTGTTGCATTTTCTCTGTTGCCATATTCCCCATCACCAAATTTAAAATACAATTCAATGACTAATAACAAATATTTTGATGTAATAATAATAGGCGGAAGCTATGCAGGTTTAGCAGCGGCAATGTCTCTTGGAAGAGCTTTAATAAAAACATTGATCATCGACAATGGTAATCCAAGCAATCGCCAAACGCCACATTCACATAATTTTCTAACGAATGACGGTAAAACGCCTGCTGAAATAGCCACACTTGCTAAACGGCAAGTGAGTAATTATGATTCTGTCTCTTTTCTAAACGATACTGCAATCAATGCTGAAAGAACATTGAATGGATTTAAAATTCATGTTGCCGGTGGTGAAAATTTTGAAACAAAGAAATTGATTTTCGCTACTGGTATTAAAGATACATTACCTCCGATAAAGGGTTTTTCAGAATGCTGGGGTATTTCAGTCCTGCATTGCCCCTATTGTCATGGTTACGAGATCCGAAATAAAAGAACGGGAATTTTTGGAAACGGAGTTACAGGCTTCGAGTTTGCGAAACTCATTTCGAATTGGACAAATGATCTTACCATTTTTACCAATGGCGACTCTTCATTCACAACCGATCAGAAAAATAAACTTCATACACATCATATTAAAATAATTGAGAATAAAATCGACCGACTTGATCACAGCAATGGTTATGTAAATAGGATTTTATTCAAGGACGGTTCTGTATTGCCCATTGACGCAATCTATGCACCCTCCCCTTTCGAGCAACATTGCAAAATTCCTGAAGCATTAGGATGCGAATTAACAGATGAAGGTTACATTAAAACAG
Organism: Bacteroidota bacterium; assembly: GCA_016711505.1. NCBI lineage: Bacteria > Pseudomonadati > Bacteroidota > Bacteroidota bacterium. The sequence continues at coordinate 421,519 of JADJSV010000017.1, forward strand.
ATCAATTCCATGAAACAACGATTAAGGATGTCTTTGCAATTGGTGATAACGCTACCAAAACAAGAACTGTCGCAAACGCAGTTGCTATGGGTACGCATGCCGGAATGACCCTCAGCAAGAAAATGATCATTGAAGAATTCTAATTGAAAGAATAGAAAGCACTCTGATGAAAAATAATGTGAAATGAAAAATCTTGATGCCACAATTTACAGATTTACAATTGCTTTTATAAGCATTGTAAATTATACTAATGCTCAGTCCGCTATTGGCCTTCTGAGGTATAACGACAACTTTACCTTCATCAAGGATGATAGCCTGAAAAAAGGTTTTAATCGTTTTAAATATATCGAGTTCAGCGAAAATAACTTCATTTCATTTGGCGGAGAAATCAGAGAACAACTCCAATTGTACCATAACATTAATTTCGGAGATCTGCCTCCGAAATTTTCAAGCATTAATGCCCACCAGCTTAATCATCGTTTGATGCTTCACGCTAACATAGAATCAGGAAATCATTTTCGCTTTTTTATTCAAATGAACAATACTCTTCAGTTCATGAATGTGAATCCACCGTCTCCCGAAATAGATGTGAATCATCTGAGCTTACATCAGGCTTTTTCTGAATTCCTGTTTGACAAATGGAAAATCAGAATAGGCAGACAAGAGGTCTTTTACGGAAAGCACAGGATATTCACAGTAAGGGAGGGCCCGAATACCCGGCAAACTTTCGATGGAATGGTTGTAAAAAAAGTTTTCAAAAATGGCACAATAGATTTCTTTGCTTTGTCCAAAACAATTTCCAAAAAATTCATTTTTGATGATGAGTTTGGAAAAGAAAGGTCCTTTGGATTTTACAGCAACTTGTTTTTAACTGAAAAAAGTATCGGATTGGATTTTTATGGATTAAATTTCCAATCAGAACAAAGGAAATACAATCACAACTCTGGTCCAGAGAACAGACAAACAGTTGGGTTTCGGTTATTTTCCGATTTGAAGCAATTTAATTTCGAAATAGAAGGAACGTATCAAACAGGCCAATTCAATTCGCTTTCGATTGATGCTTATAATGTATTTGCCGATGTCAATATAACAATCCTGCAAAAAATGAAAGCCAGAATTGGCTTGGCTGCAAATATCAGTTCGGGCGACAAAAATAGTTCTGACAATAAATTAAATACATACAATTTATTGTATGCAAAGCCTGCATATGGTTTGGCTATTCCATTAGGCTCTGCTAACATGATCAGCATATATCCTTACATTAAAATAAATCCGGTTCCAAAACTCAATATACTGACACAAGTTTTCTTCTTACAAATAAATAGTGATCAGGATGGTTTATATTCTCCATCTATGATAATGGTAAGACCTCAACCTGAAACCTCATCCAATTCAAACTCGATGTATATGGGAACTTTCTTTGTATTAGAAACGTCCTATCAGCATTCTGAAAACTTCTCACTCTCCTTTGATGCATCCTATTTCAATGTTGGAGGTTTTCTTAAGGAAACCGGAAAAGGTAAAGATCTGACATACGTTTCATTTAAATCTACCTTCAAATTCTGATTTCGAATTACTTTGTTGAATGAAAACATCTAATTGCACGGCTCATTAGGGCCGTGTAAATAGATGTTTTTGATTTTAAGACATGCTCCTTCTGCATGGTTCTATTGTAAATGTTGAAGTGATATCAACAGTCTAATCCCAATGCACAATCATATCAGTATGGTCTCAAGCAACATTCCGGCCGGGGTAACTACCTGCAAAAAATCATACATTCATTTAGAATTCCTTTTAGATTATGAGTGCAAATGAAAGTTCTTAATAAAAATAAGTAAAAAAGATGCAAACCATAAAGCCTGCATCTTTTTGTAATAATTGATCAAAATAAAATTGGTGTTAATCTTTAAGTTTTGTCGCTGGTGAAAACTAATCTGCGACAACTTCTTCCACAATCAGTTTTTAATTATTTTCATAATTGAAGTTCCACTTTTGGTTTTTAGTTGCAAAAAAATAAACCCCGCTAGCAGAATCAATTTCGATATCAAATAAATTCTCACCTATAAAAACTCTCTCCTGAATTAATCTGCCATCGATAGCAAATATAGCTGCGCGAACGGAATCGTAATCAATATCCATCTTTACTGTAATTCTGCCTGATGATGGATTCGGATAAATCCATGCCGAAGATTGTTGCGATGCAAGAGATATGACCTCTGTAAACGGACCACCTTCCAGACGTACCAGACCATTTACATGAATACTATCGTAGGTCCGGTAATCGCCGCCGATCAGCATCTTGTCATCATACCCTTGTAATTCGATTGCGTGACCTCCGGGATTAAAAGTAAGATAGCCGTCAGAAATTCCAAAACCTGTATTAAATGTATTATCTGTTGTTCCGTCTGAATTCAGTCTTATAATTCCATTTGCTAACGTTCCGTCAAAGGAAGAAAAAGTTCCGGTCAGAATTATTCTTCCGTTTCCCTGAATCTCTGTTTCGTTTACCTTCTGATCAGCTCCGGTACCGATATTGTTGATGAAGGATGAATCAACTGAACCATCCGTTTCAAGTCTGATAATTCTTTGACTCATTGCTCCGCAGGCAATAATTTTTCCATTTGTCTGGAATTTTAAATCATTTATTCCGACAATTCCCAGGGGAGTGAATGAGTTTTCTACTGTACCATCGGAATGCAATCTGAGAAGCGGTTCACATGCAACACCATTATACGTAGTAAAATTACCACCAATAATCATATCTCCACTTCCGCCCGGTACAAGCACAACAGAGTTTGCTTCCGCATTAAAACCATTTGTAGCGGAAGGAGAAATAAAACTTAGATCCGGGATACCTAACGTATCCAGTCGTATGATCCTGTTAAACGCTGCTCCGTCGAAAGTTGTAAAGTTGCCGACCACAATTATTTTACCATCAGGTTGCAACAATATTTTTTTAACGCCATTATTAAAACCTGTTCCGATATTAAAATTTGGATCAATGGAACCATCCCAGTTTAATCTCACAAGATTTTTTCTGGCAACATTGTCATAAGTGGTAAAACCGGTGCCATCTCCGCCGACATAAATTTTCTGATTGATTGTATCCAATACAATACAACTGATCTTAACTGTAAAAGTAGAGTTCGTTTTAAAACCTATAGGAGTATGAAAACTCGTATCTATATCACCATTCGTCAGCAACCGTACAATTCCAGGCGCCGCTGTTCCATTATAACGAATTGCATTTCCATCAAGAGCAAGCAGTATTTTATGATCCGGCTGGAGTTTTATGTCACGGATGTAGTGAGAATTTGAAACTCCCCATGAAGTTGTAAACGATGTTTCCAGCCATCCGTCCGGTTTTACACGCGCAATTTTATTTCTCAACGTATTGTTATACTCAATAAATGCTCCACCAATTAAAATGGAACCGTCAACCTGAACATCGAGCGACTGAATTTCATCAACTGTATAATTATACGTTGATATCGATGATGTGTAAAATGAATGATCCAGTCTTCCGTCCGGTAATATCCTGCAAAGTCTTCCGATGGTATCTGTATCATAAATCGCAAAATCTCCTGCTGCCAACAGATTATTATTAGCATCAAAATGCAGATCATAAACAATATTGTCAAATCCGTTCCCGGAAAGAAAAGATGTATCAACTGAACCATCAGACATCAACCTGCAAATTCTTCTAAGAGTTTGTCCGTCGTAAGAAGTAAATGCACCGGCAACAATCAGCTTCCCTGAATTATCAAGCAGTGTTCTATACACAGTATTGCTGAAACCGTTTCCAACATCGTAAGTAGGATCAAGAATTCCATTGATAGATAAACGTACAAGTCGGTTGGCAGCAGTATTATTATCGTACTCACTGAAATTTCCACCTACATAAATGGAATTTGTAACATTATCAAAATTTATCGATCGTGCTGAATTATCAAATCCAACACCGGAAATAAATGTTGTATCCAATGATCCATCCGTGTTCAATCGTACTATTCTTCCGGCCGGAGTTCCATCATAAGTATTGAAAGATCCGCCGACTAAAATCTTTCCGTCAGGTTGAAGACAAATTGCATACACATTACTGCCATTGTTGAAACCTGTCCCAACCGTAAAACCAAGATCCAATGCTCCTGTGCTGTCAAGCCGGACAATCCCACTCCGTGGCTGACCGTTAAAGGATGGAAAAGTTCCGCCGACAATTATTTTACCGTCGTTCTGCACTGCGAGAGACTGGACTTCTCCACTGCTGAATCCGGATGAAGTTTGAAAAGCCGGATCCAGATCACCGTTGTTCAATAACCGCACAAGTCTCGGGCGACTCACGCTATTATAAGTAGTAAATGGACCTCCGACGAGGATCTTCTGATCCGGTTGGAGCAAAAGAACATTTATTCCGGCACCATTGAACCTGGATGAATCGCCCAATTGCGGAGACGGTCTTCCAAAGCTGTAATCGATAGCACCAAACTGAGCGTTGCTTGTGTATGTAAGTAAAAATGCAACGAATAATACAAGGTATTTTTTTTTCATATATGAGAATTTAAATTTAAAAAAATTATGGTTATGCAGACGCAATTTAGTGGTTGTTGTTTAAATATCAAAATGGATATTGGACAAAATATCGGCGTATATATCTGCGAAAATCAGCAGGAAATAAATTGCGGCTAAATTTTACCCGCAGTTCGATTACATGAAATAAATTATTTTCAGGAAATCGCCTTCTTCGTCATCATCCCAATAAACTCTTCCTTCTTGCGTCTTGAAATTTCTGCAACGGAGTTGTCACTCATATGTACAAAATATCCATCAAGGCGACTGAAGCGCTTTACATGTTTAAGATTGATCAGATGCGAATTGTGTGAACGGAAAAAACCGTATTCGTGCAAAAGGTCTTCGTACTCTTTGATGTTTTTTGTACCGGTAAATTTTTCAATGGCTGTGTGGATGTGCGTGTAGGCTCCGTCGGCATGCAGACGAATAATTTCTTCGGGTAATAAAAATGCATAGCCGTCTTTTACAGGAATGGCAATTTTGTATGTCGTTGTTGTATTGAGATTTTCTAAAAAAGCATTGTATTGCGAAGGACCGTTCTCTTCTAATTCATTCGAAACTTTTTCTACTGCGCGGACTAAGTCATCGGTGTCGATCGGTTTTAAAATGTAATCGACTGCTGAAAAACGAATGGCTTTGATCGCATAGTGTGCATGTGCGGTTACGAAAATTATTTTGAAATCGATAACCGGAACTTTTCTAAGCAAATCGAAGCCGGTGCCGTTGGGCATTTCGACATCGAGGAAAACCAGTTGCGGTTTGTTCTTGGAAATGAAATCGAGCGCTTCGTCGACGGAAGAAACCTGACCTACGACTTTTACCGTCGGACAATATTCTTCCAGTAATTTGGAAAGGCATTCGTGGTTCTTTTTTTCGTCGTCGACGATGAGGGCGGAGATCATGTGGGGGCGTGGTCTACTGTGTGTTTTTATTTCCCGCAGAGTGCGCAGATTTCGCAGAAAATCCGCAGAGATCTCTGCGAGATCGAATTTGATTTTTGCACTATATCTAATCAATATACTACTTCGTGTAATAAATTTATATTCCGAAGGAATTTCTGCGGATTTTCTGCGAAATCTGCGCACTCTGCGGGAAATAATCACACTCTAACAAAGCTAACCGAATTCCCCTCAGATTTGCAAATTAAATCTCAACTTCTACCCTTGTTCCCGTTAAAGTACCATTTTCCGAGCGCAGATCGCGGTATTCTGCCTTGATATTCTTCCTGAAAAGCTTGTTATATGCCTCTATCCGCTGGAAAATGATCTTCGTTCCCCGTGATTCATGCGGCTCCCGGTTTTTGATGTTCCACTCTTTTGCTTCTTCGAAACCGATTCCGTTGTCTTCAATTGCTATCAATAAGTTCTCCCCTTTTCTGCGGATATCAATTACGATCTTCCCTTTACCTTTCATCTTAGAAATACCATGCTTGATGGAATTTTCTACGAATGGCTGCAATAACAACGACGGCAATTCATAATCGGAAAGTTCTATTCCTTCTTCAACATCTATCCTGAATTCAAAACCGCTTTCAAATTGCTGCATTTCCAGTTCAACATAATTGCGAAGTGAATTCAATTCGGCTTCAAGTGATACTACTTGCTTATCGGAATTGTCAAGAACATATCTCACCAACTTCGAAAATGAAGTCAGATATTTTTCTGCCGACTTCAGATCATGACTCTGCATATAAATCCGGATCGAATTCATGACGTTGAAAATAAAATGCGGATTCATCTGAGCACGGATTGCAGTCAACTGCAAGGAAGCCTGCACTTGTTCATTCTCCAGCTTTTCTCGTAACTTTCTCAACTGACTTTTGTAGTAAAAGAAAACTATTGCAGTTATTAAAAGTGAAATTCCAACTTTAAACCAGACCGATTGCCACCACGCCGGACGAATTACAAAATTGAAATTTGCTGAAGCATCGCTCCACACGCCTGATTTATTCATTGCCATTACACTGAAATAATAATTGCCCGGAGCAAGCGATAAAAATTCAACTTCGCGATTCATCGTTGTTGAAGTAATGGTGTCTTTGTCGTGAATCAACAAATACTTGTAGGTTATCTTTTCAAAACTCTTAAATGAAATTGCATTAAAACTGATCTGCAGATTATTTGAATCGTGTGGGAAGATCATGTTCTCAAATCCAATGATCTTCTTTGTATTCATCTTAATTGATGAGATGTAGATCTTTGGTGAAATTGTATTTGTGAAATCAGCAGTTGCTGAGAAAAAAGAAATTCCTGAATTGGTTGCAACGTAAACTGTATCATTCAATACAGCGATCTCACTGATCTCATCATTCAACAAACCATCGCTGTGATGGATATTGGTGATCTTATACGCGATGGAATTCAGATCATCGAACTCTATATGACTTACTCCTTTATTTGTTGCTACCCAAACTTCATTTCCGGAAACTGTCATTCTTCCCACCAGATTACTTGCAAGGCCTTTGGTTTCATCAACTGAAATTACAGAGTCGTTTACTACGAACAAGATTCCCTTTCCTTTTGTTGCAAACAATAATTTATTTCCGATATGTTTAATGTCGTCGACACGTACTTCGTCAAATTCCTTTTTATATGGCGTCTCCCGTTTAGTTCTTTCATCATAATAAAAAACCCCACGATTACAACCTATGAGTAAACGTCCATCATTTGTTTCAACAATGGTATTGACCCGTTGGGAAAGCAAATCGCTGATATATATCGAATCAGATTTAATAGAAAGTATAAAGGATGATCCTGCGGCATAAATGTCGCCATTTTCTTTTCTGAAATATTCCGTCTTTACACCTATCGGATTACGGATCTTATAAACATTATACTTCCCTCCAATAATACTTCCTGCATAATACCTGCTCACATAAATTGCAGGATCCCCCGCAAAAACAGTCAGGTCTGTAATCGGTAATTTTTTTGCAATATCAGTTTGTTCGTAAATCGTTTTTACTTTCTGATTCTGCATTTCAAGAATTGCACCGGTCCAGCAACCAATATAAAGCTTGCCTGTAAGATCAGTTGCCAGACTAGTTGGTTTCTTTATTGAATCAGAAAACTCAATGCTTTTTATCTTATCGTCCGGCAAATAGAAAACTCCATTCTCCAGTGTTGTGAACCAATATCCATTTTCATTATCCTGAAAAATTGCTGAGATCATATTCCCTTTCAGAAAAAGTCTTGAATAATTTCTCCAGTTATCTTTGTCATAGTAAAAAGTCCTTCCTCCGATCCTACCCACAAATTCTGATTGTCGTCTTCGAGCAAGGCAAAAATACTTCCCGCCAATGTAAAGAGCTTTTCTACCTTACCGTTTTTATCGACAAAAAACGCAGAGCTGCCGATTGAAAAAATTACTTCATCCGTACTCGTGCGACGAAAACAAAGTCTTCCGAATTCACTCGTAACTATTTCATACTGCCATTTCTTTTCTCCAAAACGATGATTCACGAAAGCTTTTGTACTGTTTCCATTTACACCAAGTATCGACGACACATGGTAATTCCCCGGAAATTCGTTGATGTAATAATTTGAATCTATCTGAAATCCTACTGAGTCGATGAAATTATACTTTCCGCCACTGTCGATAGAAAATGTTCCTTTCCCCCTGAATGAAACAACAACTTCCTGCAAACTGTCGACATAAAAACCATTTGGAATTTTGTTCTGTGAATTTTTCAGTAGAAAATCATTGTATTGATAAGGGATTATTTTCTCATCCTGAAAATAAAATACCCTTCCGGAATAAGTGAACATCCACAACCGACCACTGACATCTACATGCAGATAAAAAACAGTATTGTCTGTTAAGCCATCTTGTGTAGTGAATGTCTTGAATTCATATCCATCGTATCTGACCACACCCCTGTCTGTTCCCAACCAGATGTTTCCATAATTATCCTGTATTACCGAATAAAGTTCGCTGCTCGATAATCCTTCTTCCGTAGTAAAATGCTTGAACAAAGGAAGGGCGTCCTGAGCCGCTACCCGGGTAACCAAGGCGAATTTCAGGCAAAAAAGCACAAACAAAATCCCAAGCCTCGCAGTTGACGACATAAAAATTGTCTTTGCGTAAATATGATGAAAAATAAGATGTAAGTCAACACATGGATTCTATCGGTGGATTAAAAATCCATAGCTCGATAGCACAGGATCACAGATCCTGCGCAACAACATCCACAGCTCGGTCGCACAGGATCAAAGAGCCTGCGCAGCATTGTCCACAGTTCGGTAGCAATGGGTTTAAAAAAAATGAAGCAACTTTCATGGCCGAATCACCTTCACTTTTCATTTCTTCTAATCGAGTAGTATAACTCATCCAGCATTTCACCATTTTTCAAAAGGGTTTTTTTCAAACTTACATTCAAATTTAAAACCGGATTTTTCTAAGACGCGTTGTGAAGCAATGTTTGTTCCAAAGGGACGGGCGAAAATTCTGGTGATGTCGTAGGTCTTGAAACCGAAGTCAACAATCTGTTTGATTGCTTTTGTAATAATTCCTTTGCCCCAAAAAGGTTCTGCAAGCCAGTAACCCAATTCGGCATTCATTCTTTCAATGTCTTCTTTGGGATGCAAACCAATTCCGCCGACTGCTTCACCATTTACATCGATTGCAAAAATGTGGATGGGATCATCTTTGGTTGAGAAGGCAATGAAGGCTTCTCCATTTTCTTTTGTGTAAGGATTTGGAAATTTATCAGTCATAAATTTCGCAATGTTGATGTTGTTGGCGTACTTAACCAGACTGTCTATGTCTTTTGTATTCCAGGGGCGAAGGGTGAAATTCATTTAGCAAAGAAAAACAATTCTGCGCCAAATCTGCGAGATCTGCGGGAAAATTTTTCTGTGTTTTTTTCTCCCGCAGATCACGCAGATCACGCAGAAAATCCGCAGAAATTCCTGCGGAATTATTTTTTATCTATTTCATTTACGATCTCGCAGAGATCTCTGCGGATTTTCTGCGTGATCTGCGAGATCTGCGGGAAATTTTTGTGTGTTTTTTTTCTCCACATAACTCGCAGATTTATCGCAGAGGATTATTGCTTTATGACTTTCCCAATCCGCACTCTGCTCTTACTTGTCATCCTCAAGAAATATATACCTGACGAAAATTTCTCAAGATCGATTTCATTGTTAGCGGAAGTGACCTTCGTAGTTTGACAGAGTCGACCATTTGAATCAAAGATCTGCAACGTTGCAGTTTCCCCATCAGGAATTTGCATCAGATGAATTGAACCGGATGTCGGATTCGGATAGATGCCAAGATGAGTTTCATATGGATCAGTAATATCACTCGTCAGACACCAGAAAATCTCTACAGTTGTATCGCTGAAACTTTCGCTCATCAGAAAATGATACTGTGAAAAATCTGTTATGCCGAATTGAGTGATCGTATCCTGATACGTCTGAAGACCATTACCCATATGAGCAAAGAAATTTACCCAGCCGATCTTATTTGAAATTGTATCGCCTTGCGGACTGACGATCTGCACTGACGGATAATTCATATGTGCGAAATTTCCGTTGAAGATCCTTACATTAATATAGATTGGATTTAAGGTATCATACCAGACACTGTCTACACATACCAGGGAATAATCAACAGGCATTCCCGCTACGAAAGGATAATCAAACTTGATAAGATCTGCACTTGAGATACTGTCTTCCAGAATATATATTCCGGAATCATCGAAAGCCATGTCAACAGGAAACTCCTGAACCGAATTCGAATTGTAATCGCCAAACCAATTCTGATTTCCCATTACATCGAATGTTGCAACTCTTACATTGTTATCAATTGGTCCTTGTATTGCGCCTGCGATAAGAATGTAATTCTGACTAAATAAAGAAGACGATATCCTGTAACTGTCCAGACCATTCATCGAACGCTGCCATTCAAAATCACCATTGTAATTATACTTGTACATAGAATCATTCAAGCCGATTGCAATTATATCCTGATCCCAGTCAACGATCAATTCAACACTGATATCACCAAACGGTGGACAGACAGCAATATCCGGTTTAATCCAACTGAAAGTACCTGAACTATCAAACCGAACCAGATTGTAGGTTCCATAATTATTTATCAGATAAATATTATTCTGGTAGTCGATAGCTATATGCGCAGCATCAATTGTGACTGCAGTAAAATTAACAGATCCGTCCGTGTTATATCTGATCAGATTAGTTGCGCCGGCAACAAGGGAAGCGACAACACGACCTGCATTGTCAACTGCAATAAAATTAGGAGCAATCACCTACAGACCATTGTTCATTTCCAAACAGATCAAATACAGCTATTCCTCCTTGTCCTTTAAATAAAGTAAACTGTTTTTCATATCATTTGATGAAATGAAGAAAGCTGAGTATATTGCCATCGGTATTGAACTTTCGTAAATATATACTCTTTTCCGAAGAGCCTGATTGATAACAGAGCGTCACAACATTTCCAAAAATATCCACTTCCGTTTTTACTGGAAAAAGATAACTACTATCTGGCAACGTATTCATTGTTTGCGTCCACAGCGGCGTGCTTTGCGCATTAACATTCATCTGAATGAAAATAGTGATCAGGGTTAGAAGTAATTTGTTTTTCATAGGAATTAAATTTTAACTGAGATTAATTTACAATACAATATTATTTCATATTGTTCATTCCGACAATGTCAATTTTACGGCATCAATGGTACTTTTCGCGGATGGATTTCCTGAACTGATCCGGAGTGAAATCAGTATTCGTTTTGAAAAATTTCGTAAAATAACTGGGATCATCGTAATTCAAGGCTGCAGCTATTTCCTTAATGCTCTTTTCTGAATGATAAAGCAGTCTTTTTGCTTCGAGAATTATCCGCTCATGGATCAATTCACTTGCCGTTTTTCCGAGTTCCTTTTGCATCGTATCATTCAAATGTCCGGGAGTAATGTTTAATAATGCCGCATACTCGCTGACAGATTTATTCTCTGCAAATTTTTCTTCCACGAGCTTTCTGAATTTTCTTGTCGTTTCATTTTTCACTCCATGCTTTTCACCGGAAGGAACCTGATTCAGATATAATCTCCTGCATGAAATTAAAAACAAAGACATCCAGGAAGCGATCACCTGAATTTTATCTGAATGCTCTGAAGCATATTCTTTCTGAATCCGCTTAATGATGTCGTTAATTTCGCTTACGTTTTCTGTATCTTCCAGACGAACAATTGGAGTTGATGATGGATTTATAAAAAACGGCAACGTTTCAATGAACATCGAACTTGCTGCGCGATCAAGGAAAAAATCATCAGTAAACGAAAGCACATATCCCGTAACTTTCGGATCTCTTCTCAGTAAGTGCACTTGTCCGGGTGATACAAAATGAATTGAATTTTTCTCAATGGGATACGATTGAAAATCGATCTCATGACTTCCACCCGAACCATTGAAAAATAATACTTCAAAATAATTATGGCGATGCGGATGGCTGGCATCATAAGGGTTGTAGCTCTCTTCCAGCTTTGTGAATTCAAATAAATGATCCTTGTGGAGACTTTTATTGAAATCGAATGCGGGTATGTTTTTCTTTGAAATCGACATATTTTCAAAGATATTAATTCATTCCTTTGAATTAAATTTTTCATTGCTAAATTTATCGTTCAATTGATACAGAAATGAAAATAATACTCCTTATTTTAACATTTATCCTCCTTCCTTTTTTAGGAATTTGCCAAGGTACATGGACCCAGGAATTAAATTTTCCCGATTCCGGAAGAAGTATGGCTCTTACAACTACTGTTGGCGATACCGGTTTTATGTTCATGGGATACAAAGGCGGTTCCTTTTCCTATGCAACCTGGTTGTATGATCATTCAGCAAATTCGTGGACACAAAAAGCTCCGTTTCCCGGAACATGGCGAACCGGTGCATTTGTCTTTGCATTGAATGGAAATATATTTATCGGTTGCGGAACCGATTTTAATGGAAGTAATTGCAAGAATGATGTCTGGAAATATAGTATTGCAACAAATACATGGACTTTAAGTTCGCCCTATCCGGCGGATAATAGAGAAGGTTTCGCATTTTACACATATAACAACAAAGGATATGTTGTTTTCGGAAGAAGTAATTGTTCGATTTCTCCTTCGAGTAATTTTTATGAATTCGATCCCATTGGAGAAACGTGGACTGCATTAACACCATATACTTTCCGGGGGTGGAACAAGCATCGCTGCAGTTTATGACAACAAAGTTTTTTTTCGGAATAGCGGAACCAGTTTTGTTCTTGTTTATGATTTGATCACCAATCAATGGGAAAATACCTATCCAAATGTTCCGAATTACCCGGGTAACAATACCACTGAAAATCTTATTGTTTCCGGAAACAATCTCTTTGAATATACTTACGGTTTCATGATCTATTACCATCCTGCTTCCCGGACATGGTTAAATTATTCAAGTTCTTATAATGGCGCTCCTCACGAAGATGCATCGATCATGGTGTTTGGCGATACAGTTAAATTTCTCTGCGGAAAAATTCCATCTACAAATAATCACACAAATGATATCTGGAATTTTTATACTGGGTGTACGTCAACGATAAATGCAGAAGTTACATCAGTAGATTCAACATACTTCGGTGCAACTACTGAACTTCAAAACACATCAGTCGTAACTCCTGCAAACTTTGCTTATACATATCACTGGCAGGTTGACACATTAGTTGCAGGATGGCTTTCGGGCGACACTTCTTTTATTCCTAACCGATTCGGCAATGTAGACATTCAATTGATTGCTGATAATGGTGCTTGTGCCGATACATTTACAAAAACGATCTATGTCAATCCGGGAATGTGGTCGCCTAAAACTATTCTTCCCACTGAAGTAAGTGCGCGTTCGGAAGCCATCGTTTTCCCTATCGGAAATTTTGCATACATGGGATTCGGTCGCGATTTTGAATTGAATGCACTTAAGGACTTTTACAAGTACGATCCTGCAACTCAACGCATCACTAAATTAAATGACTTTCCTGACAGCGCAATGAGTTTTGTAAATGCAATAACACATAATGGAAAAGGATACATTCTTGGTGGTAGTACCGGTAACTTCCCGTACAAGTCGAATAAGTTTTACGAGTATGATCCAATAACCGATTCGTGGACACAACTTCCGGATTTCCCGGGTCCGTCCAGAGCTTCTGCACTGACTTTCATTATAAACAACGAACTTTATTTATGTCTTGGAACCACAACAGAAATATATAAATATAATTTTTCTACTTCTACCTGGACGCAATTATCCTCACACCCGCAGCTTAATAATGCAAATCATGCCTTCACATATAATGGTAAAGGGCTGATCATGATCAATGCAAATACATTGTCACAATTATGGCAATATGATCCTGGCACTGATTCATGGTCTGTTCTTGCAACGAACTTTCTACCTGAAAACCTCTCGGGCGTTTCTGCTGCTTTGGTCGGAAATAAAATCTGGATCGGTTATGGAAAATCCAGCGGCACTTCTATTCTCTCTTACCGTAATTCTACAGTCTTCTATGATCTGATTTCTGGACAAACTACGCCTGGACCTTCAAGCTTTGCAATTGCCAATTCTTTTCCTCAAAGAATTAATGCAACTTTCTTTCAATTGAATGGATATACATATAGCTGTTTTGGAAAAAACAATTCCGGATGCGATCGTATTATATCCAGATTTGAACCAGATGCATGTGTTAATATTCCTATGTTTTACCCCGATGATAAAGATGAAGCCGGAATTGGTATACCAATTCGTGTGGTTAATACTTCCAATTTATATTTACCTCCACTTCAATCATCGTTTCAACTTCTGACAGATGGTATTCAGACAGCTTCAGGAATTACTCAATTTGATTATTACATGGACTTCAGAATTTGTGGCGAACACAAAATACAATGGGTAATGAATGATGTTGCCTGCACTGATACATTTACTTTCTATCCAACTGCACATCCCGTGTACAATATTATTTCAGTGGCTGATATGCCATTGGGCGTTCTTAATTTCAGACATACTATGAATTCATTTAGTATAAATGGGAAAGGTTATATGGGTATGGGAAATAAGTATGTTGAAATTTTATCTGAAGCTTATAAAGATTGGTATGAATACAGTCCTGCTACAAATTCCTGGGCAGTTAAAAGCAGTCTGCCTGCAGCTGCATCTAATACTACAGGTTCTGCTTGCTTTACTGATGGCACCAACGGATACATTACCTCAGGAACAGACGGTTGTTTCGTAAATCAATCGTGTTATCTTAATGACACATGGATGTATGATCCGGTAATTGATACATGGACAGCAAAAGCTGACTGGCCGGTTGTCGGAAGATATACAGCAAGAGCAACTGCTTTAGGAGATACTGCTTTTGCAGGATTGGGTTATTATACTTTTTCAGGAGCAGGAAATATATACAAATATAGTTTCAGCGCTGACACATGGACCAATGCAAACTGGCCTTATGGTGTTGGCTATGTTCCGCCAATGTTTACATATAACAATGAATTCTACGCCGGCTATCCTCCGATTTCCGGTTCAGGCAATGACTGGGGACTTTACAAATACAGTCCGTCGAATGGAACGTGGTCACAAAAAGTTTTAAAGTACGGGGAGCCATCAAGAGCATATTTGAATACAGTTAAAGGGAATGAAGTTTACCTATTCGAATATGATTATGTGTATAAAATCGATCTTATAAAAATGAAGATGATCCCTATTCAGCCGATCTATATTCCCGGTGATACTTCTAATGAATTCAGCGCAGGGTTTGCTATTGGCGATCAGGTTTATTTCAGTTTGCTGAATCTGGATTACGGCGCACGGCGAGGGAATCATTTTTATCAATACGATCTTGCAGCTCCTGTTTGTAATCTGGATTCATTGATTCTTGGTACTCCAAATTCTGTTCTGAAGAATACTGTTCTGCTAAATGTTTCACCGAATCCGGCAACAGATAAAATAAATTTAGAGATTGCAGATCCACACAGGCATGTTGGCTTTATTCAAATCGCTGATGTGACCGGTAAAATTCTCATGAGTTCTGCTTACAATTTATTTGATCCGGTAACAGATGTCAGAAAACTTTCACCTGGCACATATATTGTTTCACTAAAAAATGAAACTGGAACAATTCTTACTTCAAAGAAATTTATCATCAACAGATGATTACAAAAAATGAATTCAAATAAAATCGATCTGTTCAGGGATTCTGAAAGTAATTTATTGCCAAAAGACGGGACAGTAAACTATTTCGGTAAGATTTTTTCAATAGAAAGATCTGACTATTATCTTGAAAAATTGCTGAGTAACATTGAGTGGAAAAACGACGAAGCCGTAATGTTCGGAAAACTCATTGTCACCAAACGTAAAGTTGCCTGGTATGGAAGTACTGAATTTGAATATACATATTCAAATGTAACCAAGCATGCACTTCCCTGGACAAAAGAATTGCTGGAATTAAAAAATGCTGTTGAAGAAAAAACAAATGAAACTTTTAATTCATGCCTGCTTAATTTGTATCATACCGGTGAAGAAGGAATGGCTTGGCATAGCGATGGAGAAAAAGATCTGAAAAAAAACGGAGCTATCGGTTCGCTAAGTTTCGGTGCAGAAAGAAAATTTGCTTTCAAACATAAAGAAACAAAAGAAGTTGTATCGCTAATTTTAGAACACGGAAGTTTACTTGTGATGAAAGACGAAACGCAGACAAACTGGTTACACAGACTACCGCCTACTAAATCAACTTTGAAGCCAAGGGTTAATCTTACGTTCCGGACAATAGAGAGTGATATGCGGGAAATATGATCCGGTTTTTATTTCCCGCAGAGTAGCGCAGAATACGCAGAAAAACCGCAGAAATTCCTGCGGAATTAAATGGAATAAATAATTGGTAATTGATGTGGTTTGTTTGAAGGAATTTAATTGAACAAATAATTTTTCATCTCGAAGAGATCTCTGCGGATTTTCTGCGGATTCTGCGCAACTCTGCGGGAAATATGATCCGGTTTTTATTTCCCGCAGAGTTGCGCAGAATCCGCAGAAAAACCGCAGAAATTCCTGCGGAATTAAATGGAATAAATAATTGGTAATTGATGTGGTTTGTTTGAAGGAATTTAATTGAACAAATAATTTTTCATCTCGAAGAGATCTCTGCGGATTTTCTGCGGATTCTGCGCAAGTCTGCGGGAAAAATGATCCGGTTTTTATTTCCCGCAGAGTTGCGCAGAATCCGCAGAAAAACCGCAGAAATTCCTGCGGAATTAAATGGAATAAATAATTGGTAATTGATGTGGTTTGTTTGAATGAATTTAATTGAAAAAACAATTTTTCATCTCGAAGAGATATCTGCGGATTTTCTGAGGATTCTGCGCAACTCTGCGGGAAATAATAAGCAGTATTAATTCCCGCAGAGTTGCGCAGAATACCCGAAAATTCCTTAGGTATCAAACCCAGAATTTATCCTCCACAAGATCACACGAAGTTCCTTTATAATGCAAAACTTCGATCTCTTTCAATTCTGATTCTGTGGCTTTTGATTGAAGTTCATTGAACAATACACGTTCTTCAAAACGAATGTGTTCTTCAAGTAAGTCGCCGATTTTAACTAATGTCTCTGCGTCCTTAATTTCAATATTAAAAATTTCAACCAACTCTTCGTGCTGCAAAAATGCTTGTTTAACAGAACTGCTTTCTTTGTCGATCGTAAATAAATGATCCTCTTCAATCCGGAAATGTGGAATGAGATGCTCCTTAAAAAACCAATCAACATACTTTTGGATCCGGCTAACATCAACTCCTTTTGATAGGCCTTTATTGATCTTCCATTTCAATAATAAACCATCATGATGATCGCGGCTTAAAGGCTGGAGAGAGTTGTGTCTTTTAATTGGTGTTGTCATAATGATGTTGAATGAGAAAATAATTAAGTACTGTGTGTCTAATACCGGGATTTAATGGATTTATAAAAATATATGTTCTTGCATTCGATATTGTCCAGGAAATCCATAAATCCATCAAATCCCGGTAAAATTTTTCCATCACCCCTTTAATCCCATTCGTGAAAACTGCGTCACTACCAGACTCACAATCCCCGTGAACATAACTAAAGCAATTCCGAAGAGATAATAATGAACCAAAGGTATGCTTTCATTTTGCATGGCCTGTACTCCCTGTAACATTAGTATCACTTCATTGACAATAACTCCTGCAACAAAAATAATTATTGCGTTTTGTGCACTTTTTGTAATAGTAATTACCTTTTGAGAAATTGCATATCCTATAATAAACAAAGTTATCATTCCAAGTAAAACTAAATGCAGATATCCAATAACAATAGGCCTGAATCCGAAAGCAATCTGACTCAACTGCGGATGTGTTGAACCGGTCTGTAAAAGAAGCTTGATCGACAATGCAAGTCCTGATGTTATCATTAAGACCCGTGATATTTTACTTAAATTTATTTTCAGCTTTTCAATATTCGCTCTGATCAATTTCAGAAACAGAATCCATCCATACATCTGGACCAGTGCTGAAATTATTACGATCAAATAGATTATAGTATGTATCGGAATCCATAGTACGGATAAAAAATAAGCAGGAATACATGCAGCGAAAAAATATAGAAAACTTTTTTTGAAAATATCTGAATGAATTCCCATCAACTCCAGTCTGTGAACCAGCAAACCCATACATGCAAAAAAGAACCAGCCATTATACTGGAAATGCAGAAAAAAATATATTGAAGCGAGATACCACTTTTCATGCAGATTATCTGAAGCCATCATATATGAAAGTGAAAATGGTCCGATGGACGAAATCACACTAAATATGAGTGACCCCTTAAACCACCATTTACTGATCCTTTCATCTTTCAGTTCATTCAGGTCTTTCCAAAAAGAAAATGCAAATCCATAAGAAACAAAAATAGAAAGTGTAGAAAACACAATTGAAAAAAAAGCATATCCCTGTAGTGGAAACGAAATTACCATTCCGTACGCCGTGATCAGGTTGAGTACAAGTAGGTTTCTATATTTCTTAAATGCAGCAGTCTGTCCACTGACAAAAAGATAAGAAACCATCAGCGTCATTAGCGCCTGAGTGATCCACCCTGCAAATGCAAAATGAGAATGGCCATGCAATAAATAATGCTGATCAAGAAAGGGAAGGGAAAATGCAATTTTGTAACGCAGTAAAACTCCTATGAATGCAACAATCGCCAAATTTAAAAGTGAAATGCGAAACCATCTGGATACTTCTGAGACCATTTTGAATCTGATATTCTGAAACGCAAATTTCTTCTCTACACAGCATGAATCAGTATGACCTCAATCATAATCAAATAAAAACTTTACCATTCTTAATATCCAGACTTCCCAGATCATTCAAATGCCGGATTGTTCTGATAACAGTTTCAACTCTTAGTCCGGTCATATTTGCAATTTGCTGTCTTGTCAAATTAACTCTTACACTATTCTCCCCTTGAATACATTTCTTCTTTTTGTAATACGTCAGCAATGCTATGACTCTGTTCTCCGGATTTTCGAATGCATTTGTTTTAAGCAACATGAACTTAAATCTTAATCGGTTGGCCAGCATGGCAGCAAATTTAAAACTTAGATCTGTGTTTTCTTTCAATATCTGGACAAACAAATGCTTAGGTAATTTTATAATAAGTGAATTTTCGAGTGCAATTGCACTTGCCACATATGGTTCATCATCAAAGAGTGGAATCTCTCCGAAACTTTCTCCCGGATCGATCAGGGTTTGAATAAACTCTTTACCATCATCATTATAATTGATCCATTTTACTTCTCCTTCTACTAATTGATGATAGCAACTGCATATTGCCCCCTCTTCAAAAATCAATTCACCTGCCTTATATGATTTATAAGTCCCACCCCAAGCAAGCAATATGTCCAAATCTATCATCATTACTATAATTAAAAATGAAAATTACAATTGATCTAAAAAACAAAATATGAACTTTTTCATTGAGTTGTATGATTTGCATCATACAAAATATAAAACAAGGACCCCTTTATTCGTTTTTAAGTCAATTTCACACAAGTAAAATCATTATTAAACAAAATTCAACTATAAATACAACATCATTTTTATGCTTTACATCATTATGATTCAACTCATAAAATACCGTTCCAAGTGCATGGTAATATTGCGCTTGTAATCACAATATAAACAAATCCTCATGAAAAAACTACTCTCTCTTTGCACTGCATTTTCAATCATCGCCCTTATTGCTGCTTGTGGTGGCAGTGAAAATAAATCACAAGATTCAGCAACAACTGAAACGACTCCTGCTTCAGGATCTGAATCTGCTACGAATGCAAATCCATCTTACGACCCGAACCGTGGTGAAGGTAAGTTTAAAGATGTAATGATAGCTGATAAACTTGATGTTGCAATGGCAGCGGATGGAAAAAAAGCATACGACATCAAATGTTCCTCTTGTCACAAATTAACAGATGAAAGACTTGTAGGACCGGGATGGAAAGGTGTTTCAGGACGTCATCAGCCGGATTGGATCCTGAACTTTATTACTAACACTGATGCTATGATCGATAAAGATCCTAAAGTGCAGGCTCAACTTGAAATTTGTCTTGTTAGAATGCCAAATCAAAGTCTGAGCGACTCAGATGCACGTGCATTACTTGAGTTCATGCGCGAAAATGATGGCGTCAAATAATTTATCCCACACGAAAAAAACAACTAATCAATAAAGATTATGAAAAACAATAAAGTGGTTTCATTAGCAGTGATCATTGCTCTTGGTTCTCTATTTGCCTGCAAACCTAAGAACGCAGGAAATGCTATCAGTGGCGATGCTGCTGCTAAAGCATACGTTGCTCCCGGCAAGTATGATGAATTCTACAATTTCGTCAGTGGAGGTTTCAGCGGTCAAATGGCTGTTTACGGATTACCATCAGGAAGATTGCTGCGTGTTGTACCTGTTTTCTCTGTCGATCCTGAAAAAGGATATGGTTATTCTGAAGAATCAAAGCCTATGTTAAATACTTCTCATGGAATGGTTCCATGGGATGATCTTCACCATCCGGAACTTTCACAAACAAATGGTGAAGTTGATGGTCGTTGGTTATTTGGAAATGCAAACAACACTCCACGTGTAGCCCGAATTGATCTTACAACTTTCAGAACTGCTGAGATCATTGAACTTCCTAATTCAGGCGGTAATCACTCTTCTCCATTCATCACAGAGAATACAGAATATGTAATTGCAGGAACGCGATTCAGTGTTCCACCGGATGATAAAAACGGAGACGTTCCGATCAACAGCTACAAGAAAAACTTCAAAGGAACTCTTAGCTTTATAAGTGTCGATAAGACAGATGGAAAAATGGCTATTGCTTTTCAGATAGAATGTCCCGGAGTGAATTTCGATTTGAGTCACTCAGGTAAAGGTAAATCTCATGGCTGGTTCTTCTTCTCTTGCTATAATACTGAACAAGCAAACACTTTGCTGGAAGTAAATGCATCTCAACGGGATAAAGATTTCATTATGGCTGTGAACTGGAAAAAAGCAGAAGAATATATTAAAGCAGGAAAAGGAAAAAAACAAAAAGTGAGATATGCTCATAACACCTATAGCGATGTTACTCATACTGCCACTTCTGAAATTCTTACAGATGTAACTGTTCTTGATTCAAAAGAATTGAAAGACATCTGCTATTTTATTCCATGTCCGAAATCACCTCACGGTTGTGATGTTGATCCTTCAGGAGAATATATTGTAGGTAGCGGAAAACTGGCTGCATTAATTCCTGTATTTAGTTTTGATAAAATGCAGAAAGCAATTGCAGCGAAAGATTATGCAGGAGAATTTGAAGGCATTCCGGTTATAAAATATGAATCTGTTCTTTATGGAGAAGTTAAAAAACCGGGACTTGGTCCACTTCATACAGAGTTTGATGGAAAAGGAAATGCATATACTTCATTCTTCGTTTCATCTGAAATAGTAAAATGGAATATTAAAGACCTGAAAGTGTTAGACAGAGCGAGTACATTTTATTCTGTTGGTCACTTGTGTATTCCGGGTGGTGATAGCAGAAAACCAAATCCGAAATATCTTATTGCATACAACAAGATCACAAAAGACCGTTATCTGCCAACAGGACCTGAGTTAGCACAAAGCGCACAACTGTTCGATATTTCCGGTGATAAGATGCAGTTGATACTCGACTTCCCGACAATTGGTGAGCCGCATTATGCTCAGGCTATTGCTGCAGATAAAATTAAAAACAATTCTGTTAAGATCTTCAAGATAGAAGAAAATCAAAATCCTTATGTATCAAAAGGTGAAGCGACTGCAAAAGTTGTACGTGAAGGAAATAAAGTTCACGTGTATGCTACAGCAATCCGTTCACATTTTGCTCCGGATAATATTGAAGGAGTAAGGATGGGCGATGAAGTTTATTTCCACGTTACCAATCTTGAACAAGACTGGGATGTACCACATGGATTTGCAATAAAAGGCGCCGACAATGCAGAATTACTCATCATGCCGGGTGAAACTCAAACACTAAAATGGATTCCGGGAAAAGTTGGAATCTATCCAATGTATTGTACTGATTTCTGCAGTGCATTGCATCAGGAAATGCAAGGATACGTTCGCGTTTCTCCTGCAGGAAGTAATGTACCGCTGATGTTCAGCACAGGTAAAAATCAACCGGCCAAAGAAAACCAGGATTAATGGATTATTGGATTAATGGATTTCTTTGAATGCAAGTGCAGAATCCAGGTAATCCCAGCAATCCTTTAAATCCCGGTCAAAAATCAAAGTGGCGAGTTGAATCCTTTAACCAATTGCATTCTCAAATGAGAGATATGAGAATGTAAACCGATTACAGGAAATTTCAACTCGCCTTTTTTTATAAATTAAATCAATAGCAAAATGAAAAATCAAACCAAGTTGTCTTCACTGATCAGTGTATTGCTGATTGTTTCCGGAGTATTACTTTTTGTAATTTTGTTTGTACCAATGTGGCGCATTGATCTTGATGCCCCGCAATATCCGGAAGGATTGCGGTTACTTATTTATGCAGACAAGCTCGGAGGTAATGTCGATATCATAAATGGCCTGAATCATTATATAGGAATGAAAACATTGCATGAAGATGATTTTGTCGAATTCAAAATTTTGCCTTTCATCATTTCCTTCTTCGGACTGTTCTTTATAACAGCAGGAATTACGAAAAGCAGAAAACTATTATTCACTCTGTTCGCTCTGTTCGTTGCGTTCGGAGTCATTGCTATGGCAGATTTCTGGAAATGGGAATACGATTACGGTCACAATTTAAATCCTGAGGCTGCTATAATTGTCCCGGGAATGGCATATCAGCCGCCTTTGATCGGCTTTAAGCAACTATTGAATTTCGGAGCTTATTCTATTCCTGATATTGGTGGCTGGCTATTTATTATTGCCGGCGCAACTGCATTATTCTGTATAATTTTAGATCACAGAATGTATAAACTTTCTAAAAAAATAAATCCTGCATTAACTCTGATACTGATATCTTTTGCTTTATACTCTTGTTCCATTTCTCCTCAACCTTTAAAACTGGGTTCTGACAATTGTTCATTCTGCAAAATGACAATCAGTAATCCACGCTTTGGTGCTGAGATTCTGACAAAAAAAGGTAAGGCATTAAAATATGATGATATTTCATGTATGGTCTCTGATCTGAAAGAAAATCCCATAGCTGCTGAAAAAATCAGTGCTATCTATTCAGTAGATTTTTCTTCAACACATCAATTGACAGATGTAAAAGATTGCTTTTTTTTCGAGACAGAAAATCTAAGGAGTCCAATGGGTGGCAATATCGCTTCTGTCTCAAATAAAGATTCGCTGAATTACTATCTGACCAACTTACAGGCACAGGAAATTTCATGGAGTGAGATCATTAAGCAATAATAATAATGAGAATCTTTTTTACTGTAACCCTTCTTTCAATAATTTTTGTTTGTCATGCCGCACTTGCGAAAACACTTCATGTTGGAGCAAATAAAAACATTAAAACCATTCAAGGGGCTGTTAGTAGTTCAATCGATGGAGACACCATTATAGTAGATCAAGGAATTTATTTTGAAAAAAATCTTATTATTGATAAGCAACTTGTATTGTTTGGAAATAATTTTCCGGTAATTGATGGCGAAGGCAAATATGAGATCGTTTCGATCAAAGCCGGAAATGTTACACTGAATAGTTTTAAAATTCAACATTCCGGATATGCTACTTTAGAAGATCCTGCCGGAATCAAAATCTACGACTCAAACAATGTAACTATCGAGAACAATATAATCGATGATACATTTTTCGGCATCTATGCACAGTATGCGAAGAACTGCATCATCAAAAACAATAAACTTACTGCCTACGGAAAACAAGAACAGGAAATCGGTAACGGTATTCATTGCTGGAAAAGTGATAGTATGCAGATCATAGGAAATACAATCCGTGGTCATCGTGATGGTATTTATTTTGAATTTGTAACCAACTCTATTATCTGGCGAAATAATTCGCTTTCAAATATGCGATATGGTTTGCATTTTATGTTCTCGCACAATGATTCATACATCTGCAATATTTTCAGTGGTAATGGTGCCGGTGTTGCTGTAATGTATACACATGGTGTAAAAATGTATAACAATGTTTTTGAAGACAACTGGGGCGATGCCGCTTATGGTCTTTTGCTAAAAGAAATATCTGACAGTTATATTGAAGGGAATACCTTTGTAAAAAATACCAGCGGAATTCACATGGAAGGTGCAAGCAGAATTCAGCTCTGTAAAAATATTTTCAAAAATAATGGTTGGGCAATTAAAATCCAGGCAAGTTGTATGGATGTTAATGTAAGCCGGAATAACTTTTTCGGAAACACATTTGATATTGGAACTAATGGAACTCTTGTGTTGAATACTTTCAATAATAATTACTGGGACAAATACGAGGGCTATGATTTGAACAAAGATAATTTGGGAGATGTACCTTTCCGTCCTGTGAGTATGTTCTCTATGATAATAGAAAACAACCCGCAAACAATGATCTTATTCCGAAGCATTATGGTTACCTTGCTTGATAAAACCGAAAGAATTATTCCAACTTTGATTCCTGAAAACCTGAAAGACGAACACCCGTTTATGAAACCCATTGCATTATGATAGAACTTAAAAACATATCAAAAAACTTTGCGAAGTTTCAGGCACTTAAAGATATTAATTTAACGTGCGAGAAAGGGCAATGTATTGCATTGATTGGTCCAAATGGCAGCGGAAAAACTACTCTCATTAAATCAATACTTGGAATGGTTGTTCCTGAAAAAGGAGAAATTCTATTTAAAGGAAAATCAATCAAAAACGATTTTGAATATAGAGCAGAGATCGGCTACATGCCGCAAATAGGACGATATCCTGACAACATGACCATCGGACAGATCTTTGAAATGATGAAAGATATCCGTAAGTCAAAAGATTCAACATTTGATGAAGAACTGATCAATAATTTTGAACTCAAAAAAATATTTGATAAACGGATGCGCACCCTCTCCGGAGGAACACGGCAAAAGGTAAGTGCTGCACTTGCTTTTCTATTCAATGCCAACGTTTTGATTCTTGATGAACCTACAGCAGGACTTGATCCGCTTTCTGCCGACATACTCAAAGAAAAAATAATCAAGGAAAATAAAAAAGGAAAGCTGATAATAATTACCTCACATATTCTTAGCGAACTCGACGAACTGATCAGTCATCTGATCTATATGCAGGATGGTAAGATCCGGTTTTACAAAAAAATAGATGAGTTGAAGAATGAAAGCGGACAGGCAAAACTTTCGAAAGCAATTTCTACATTAATGCACGAAGCAATATGAATAAAGTTTTCAAATATTTTGTAATCGATATTCTAAGGAATAAGACTGTAATTTTTTATACTTTGTTTTTATTCATCGTTACGTTTACTTTATTCAGTTTTGAAGAAAACACTGCAAAAGGATTACTAAGCCTGCTGAATATTATCTTATTCATAGTGCCGTTGATCTCAATAATTTTTTCAACTATCTACGTCTACAATTGTTCCGAGTTCATTGAATTACTGATCTGTCAGCCTCTAAAAAGAAAATACATCTGGCTAAGTCTTTTCACAGGACTTGCATTTTCACTTTGTCTATCATTTCTTATCGGCTGTGGAATTCCGGTATTGATATATGAACCGACATCAACCGGTTTAATTCTTGTTATTACCGGGTGTTTATTATCCGTGATCTTTGTCTCAATTGCATTGCTGGCAACAGTCACAACCCGCGACAAGGCAAAAGGTATTGGAAAGTCCATTTTGTTATGGCTCTACTTTGCATTGATCTTCGACGGATTGGTTTTATTTCTCCTATTTCAATTTGCAGAATATCCGTTGGAAAAAATGATGATGGCTATCAGTGGTTTGAATCCGATTGATCTTAGTCGTATCATTGTATTGCTGAGGCTAGATGTATCTGCATTAATGGGATACACAGGTGCAGTCTTCAAAGATTTTTTTGGTACCACTCTTGGTTTTGGAGTTGCCCTCCTGGCACTCTCATTATGGGCTATTGTCCCGTTATTAATTTCTACAAAAAAATTCAGGACTAAAGACCTGTAAAAAAATCAACATGAAAAAAGACATTTCCGGACGCCCCGATATAGAACTTGCAATAAAATCTTTTTATGATAAAGTTTTAGCTGATGAAAAAATTGGCTTCATCTTTACTGATATTGCAAAAGTGAATTGGGAAAAACATCTGCCAATTATGTATGACTTCTGGGAGAATGTTCTTTTCTTCTCAGGAAAATACAATGGCGACCCAATGAATGTCCACAGACACTTAAACAATTTAATTGAATTAAAAGCTGAACATTTCAGA
Source organism: Bacteroidota bacterium (assembly GCA_016711505.1). Classification (NCBI taxonomy): domain Bacteria; kingdom Pseudomonadati; phylum Bacteroidota; species Bacteroidota bacterium. The sequence continues at coordinate 448,035 of JADJSV010000017.1, forward strand.
AGGTGGACTCACCTCTTTAATTTGACAATCGATGAGTTATTTGAAGGAGAAAACGCAGAACGTGCAAAACAAAGAGCATTGAGTATAGCTACGGTCATGCAGGTAAAATTATCTGAATCTGCTTCAAAAAAAGAGTGACCCATCATGAGAATATTTCTCTGATGAATCACTCTTACATTTTTCAATTCAACCTGATATTAAATAAACAATTCTATTTCGATTGTAGTAATACTTCATCAATAACGTGGATCACACCATTTGATGCCTGAATTGACGCAACAATTGTAGCTTTACCGTTAATCATAATTTTTCCATCAACTTTTGTGATTGTCAAATTCCCTCCATTTACTTGTCCTAAAGTTTGTCCGTCCATCAAAGCATCTGCCTGATATACGCCAACCGAAACGTGATACTGAAGAATATCCTGCAACGATTCCTTTGCTTCAGGTTTCAACAAACCATCTACCGTACCTGCAGGTAATTTGTCGAAAGCTGCATTCGTTGGTGCGAATACAGTAAAGGGCCCTGCATTACTCAATACATCAACCAGTTCAGCAGCTTTAACTGCAGCAACTAATGTTGAATGGTCTTTACTTCCCGAAGCAACCTGAACGACATTTTTTGCGGATACATCGTCTTGTACACCTGACTGCCCGACAACAGACTCTTGTTGTTCCGCAGTCGCATTTGATTCTGATTTTTCTTCCCCTGAATTACTACAGGAAAACGAAGCAAGTAAAATTCCTGCTCCGATTAAAATTTTTGTGGTCTTTTGCATAATGGTTAAAATTATCATTTGATCTTAAATGTAATTTGTCACACGATGAAGGGATTATGATTGCAATCATAAATGATATTATTCATATGGAAGAGCTTGAAATTTTAATCAAAACAGTTGACACATGCGAAAGATCATGTTAAGGCTTCCACTCAGAATACGAATCTTTTGTTTCATATAATTTCAACCCGGTTAATCTTAGTTCTCTTGGCAATTCACTGCTTACTGCAACTTTAATAAACAACAATATATTTTCAACTGTTGGTTCAAAATCCCACACGATCAGATTTTCCAGTACCTCTACATAGGGTTTGTTGGCAAGGAATTCTTTCGACAAAACCAACTTATGATCCAGCACACTTACAACAACTTTCCCTACAATTTGCTTCAACAACTTAAAATCAATAATGAAACCCGGCGGTGCAATATATTCTGAATCATTTTTTGCAAATGAAACTGACACAAACAACTGATAAGAGTGTCCATGAATATGTTTGCAGGCACCGTCATATCCATTTATCGCATGCGCCATTTCAAAATTAAAGATCTTGGTAATACTCAGCATTTTTTTTAAGGACAATTTGGTCCAATGCCGAAGCGATTCAAATGACCTTAGTCACACCAAGTCATGAATTTCATTAATACGGAATTTCAAAAACCAATTTCTAAACACCTCTCGGCACCTTCAACACAATCGAAGTTCCCATATTAGGAACACTCTCTATCTTTAATGTACCTGAGATCATACTCGATCGTTCGCGCATGCCTAGTAAACCCAGAGTGTTTTTATTTCCGGCGTCTTTCTGGTTGAAACCTTTTCCGTTATCCTGGATATTGAGGATGTAATTTTCAGAATCAGATTCAAGTGTACTTTTAACAGTGGTTGCTTGTGAGTGACGGATGATATTTGTCAACGATTCCTGGTAGATCCTGAAGATGCTTGTCACAATATCTTTATGTAATGTTGTGTCGTCGATGCCTGAATGGAAAGAGCTTTCTATACCGGTCCGTTTCTGAAACTCTATACTATGCCATTCCAATGCTGCATTCAATCCGAGATCATCCAAAATTCCCGGGCGAAGTTCATAAGCAATTCTTCGAACAGCTTTTACTGTGTCGTCGATCATTTGATTGATGTCTTTGAACTTTTCAATAACTTCTTTCTCGTTAGAATCAATTCTCTTTTTCATCCACGCTACATCCATCTTCAAGCCTGTTAGCTGCTGTCCTAATTCGTCATGGATCTCTCTGGATATTGTCGTTCTTTCTTCTTCACGAATGCTTTGAAGATGTGATGCCAGTTCCCGAAGTTCTTCCTTTGTAGCTTTCAATTCAGAATTGCTTTGATTCAGACTGGTAATGATCGATTGGCGTTCGGTTGAAAAACGAATTACCTTATCTAACTCCTTGCTGCTGCTTTCCCCTTTGATCAGATAGTCCTGTGCACCTTCACGTAATGCACTTAAAGCAATGTGCTCATCAGACATCCCCGTCAAAATTACTATGACACTATTCGGAAATTTTTTTCTGATCTCGCTAACTGTTTGCACACCATCACTGTCAGGCAAAGTAAGATCGAGCAAAACAAGCGAAATGCCATCTGGTGGAATTTCAATTTCAAGCGCATCCTTTAATCCGGAATTTACAATCAGTAAATCTGTTGAAATACCAATCTCCTTTAGCATTTCCAGAATTAACCGGACATCCCCTTCATTATCTTCAATTAATAAAATATTACTTTTCTTTGTCATTCTCCAAATCTGTTTTAAAAATAAAATTTAATATTAGGTAATTTTAAAATTCAATTTAACTGTGGGAGCTTAACAATGGTAAACCAAAAGTCTTCAATGCTCTTGATCACACTCATGAATGAATCATATTCTACCGGCTTACTTACGAAACAATTTACATGCATTGCATAACTGGCGTGTATATCATTCTCTGATTGTGATGTTGTAAGTACAATTACGGGAATTAATTTGAGCTCAGGGTCGTTCTTGATTTTTTCCAGAACTTCCAACCCATTCATTTTTGGCAAATTTAAATCCAGCAGGATCAGATCCGGAACAATTGCATTCTTATGCTTTCCTGTCTTCGATAAAAATTCAATGGCTTCCACTCCATCAAAAACGACATGCAATTTATTTTCAATTCGCCCTTCATTTAATGCTTCCTGTGTCAGACGTACATCGCCCGGGTTGTCTTCAACTAATAAAATGTCAACTGCTTTCATGCTTTTTTACTTTTAAGGTGAAATAAAATGTTGTTCCTTTTCCTAATTCTGATTCAAACCAGATTGTACCGCCATGCCGTTCAACGATCTTCTTTACAACAGCAAGACCAATCCCTGTTCCATTGAACATAGCCTTGCTGTGAAGTTGTTTGAAAATTACAAATACTTTATCATGATATTTTTTATCGATTCCAATTCCATTGTCTTTTACTGAAAATAGCCATTCGTCAGTTTTACGTTCAGCAGATATTCTAATTTCAGGTATATTATCCTTTACCTGAAACTTTACAGCATTGGCTAATAAATTCTGAAATACCTGTATCATTTGTGTCTTATCCGCAAGTATCACCGGTAATTCATCGATTTTAATTTCAGTTTTACTTTCAACTATGATCGTTTTCAGATTCTCCAAAACATCCTTTACTACTGTATTTAAATCTACTTCTACATCCGGAAGTTGTCTGTTGATCTTCGAATAATTCAGAAGATCGATGATGAGTTGTTTCATCCTGTTTGCGCCATCAACTGCGTATTTGATAAACTCATCAGCATCTTCATCAAGCTTTCCTTTATATCGCTGTTCAATAAGTTGCACATAGCTTCCAACCATCCGCAATGGCTCCTGAAGATCGTGCGAAGCTATGTATGCAAATTGCTCCAGTTCTTTGTTCGACCGTTCCAGCTCTTCTACATATTTTTTTTCTTTCTCCTCTGCAATCTTTTGAGGAGTAAGGTTAACCATTGAACCTATCATTCTGATCGGCTCACCTTCCAGATTCCTGATAATAGATCCGCGGTCAAGAATGAAAAACACTTTGCCATTTCCTCCGTGATATTTATATTCATCGGTCCAGAACATTTCTCCGTTTTTTATTGATTCAAAGATCTTTTTTTCTACACGTTCCCTGTCATTATCATCTATGTTTTTTATCCAGAATTCAAATTTTTGCTCCGTTTCATCTTTGTCATATCCAAACAAAGTGTAAAAATTCTCATTCCACCAGATTTCATTAGTGATAAGATTCCAGTCCCATACTACATCGTGTGTTGCTTTGGAAACAATGGAAAATCTTTCGTTCATTTCAATGGCTGTATCACGCGATTTAAATTTATCTGTTACGTCTCTGTGATTTGCAACGATTGCTTTCACGTTCTCGTCATTCAATAAATTTATGACTGTTCCTTCTACCCAGAAATGATGACCGTCTTTATGTCTGAATCTATTTTGACGGTGAAAGAGTTTTCCAGGATGTAACAATAGTTCGCTGAAAATATTTTTTGAGTCATAAATATTTTCAGGATGCATAATTTCACTGAAATTTTTCCAACCATGTAATCTACGGTGTATCCTGTTGCTTTTTCAAATGCAGGGCTCACATAAATTACTTTTCCTTTTTCATCAATCAGTGAAATAATATCTTCAGCATTTCGTACCACACCCTGAAACCTTTTTTCACTCTTTATCAATTCTTGCTCAGCTTCCTTTATTTCAGTTATATCCTTGAAGTTCGTCAGCATTCCCTGGACATTGGGTTCATGAAATAAATTAACAATAATTCCATCGAACCAGATATACGAGTTGTTTTTATGTTTAGACCTAAGCGTTATTTTAAAAGGAGCTCCTGGATTTGCAAGTGCCAGGTTAAAAACCTGATTTACTTTCTCAAGGTCGTCAGGATGTATGCGTTGGAAAATATCTATTTGTTCAGAATCTTCATCAGTCCAGCCGGTAACACGTTCTGCTGAAGGACTTCTATAAGTCATTTTTCTGTCTTTGTCAATTACAATGATCAAACTATCATTATACTCTAATATATATTTAAATCTCTGTTCTCTTTTATTCAATTCATTGGTTCGTTCTTCAACCAGTCTTTCAAGACTTGCGTTTAATTCCTGCAATTCAATCTCTGCTTTTTTAAGAGAAGAAATATCTTTCACTAATACCAGATTTCCTACAACTTCCGAATTATCATTCAGGTTTTGTGATACTGTTACCAAAACATTAAGTGGCACATTTTCTTTCGTATAATAAATAACTTCACCTTGCCAAAAGCCTTCCTTTTCAAATGCCGCAAGCGCTTCTTCTCTGCCACCTGTATGAAATTTTATCTTCAATACCTCCATCGCAGTTTTTCCAATTGCTTCTTCACTCTTCCATCCAAACAGCCTCTCTGCTGCCGGATTCCATTCAGTGATGGTGTAATTTTTATCTGAACTAATAATGGGGTCCTGAATATTTTTTGCAATTGAAGCCAGGTATTTGTATTTTTCAATTTGCTCAGCCATTTGTCTGATCTTTCCGGCTTCAAATGCCTCCCTATCCTGTGTTGTTCTCTTTCTTACTGAAAATAAATCTATCAATACAAAAACTGAAGTCAGAATAACTATTGCGATAATAAAGATCTGCTCTTTCCAATTTGGATTTGTATAAATGGAAATTCCTGCAATTAAAATTGCAAGAAATAGTAGCAGCAGATATTTTTCTTTTCCCTTCATTAATTAATTCACTCTCAAAATAAAATTCAATTCAATAACATACAGCGCCTTTCAACTGTACGCAAAAAATCCTGCCAGATAAAAATAGCAGAATGCTCCTAATATGTCGAGTGATTCAGGTTCTTAGTGGGATTTCAAACCAAGAGGGTTCAAATAAAAACCCGGATCGTATCAAATTGTTTAAATTGTTTAACTCGTTCAAGGTGCTAAGAAGTACATTAAACCCATTAAACGATTTTGCACCTTGATTTAAATCATCAGCCTTTTCTAATCAAGGGCATAACAGATGCCATTGACTTTTCAGATCAATGGCATTTTTGAAATTCACTTCTTTCTTCAGAGTTCTGATGATTGCAAATTAATAAAAATCTCGTAACATTCTTAGAAAAATCCCAAAAAACTTTTTTACACTGAAAACTTAAAAATACTCCGAATAAATGTTGTCACGTTTATTATTGCTCATCGGCACTTGGACCATATACTCCCGGAATCGGAATATCCAATAATCTCAAGTATACGCCTAGCTGTGCTCTATGGTGAACAATCTGACTAAAGGAATGCCTTACAGTGTCAAGTTTTGATTGTTCCATGTAAACAATATCACCGTTTCGAAGTGTCCACTTTTCATCCAATACACTTTCTTTTGCATTCTCCAGATCTTTCAAAGCCAGCGCTACATTCTTGTTGAAATAAGCAACCAGTTCTTCTCCGGTTGTACAATCTGCAGGATTGTATGGACTTTTTGCGAAATCAAGTTCATCAGTATTCACTCCAAGGGAGATCCATGTCGGAAGATCAGCAATGTGAATAGCAAGATCCTGCAATTTCATACTCTTAGCATGTGGCTTCCAGCCCAGCTTATCTGCCGGAACCAGTGCCAGCATTTTTCGTGTACCAATAGCTTCTTTTTCGAGCTCTTTTTTGAATGATTGAAGAAAGGTTGTCATTGTTTTTAGTTTTTTGACAAAGAAACAGAAGACTAATGACAACAGTATGTCAGCATGTTTTTGGGAAACTAATGTTTCTAAGATTCTTTTCAGAAGACTCAAGTTCGGACTGCATTCTTTCAAGCATATTTAATTGGTCATGCTTCATATCTAATAATATTGATTTGTAATAAGATATTCCATTTATGAGGTTTTCCTTAAACAATTGAAACTGCTTTTGGTGACGAACAGTCCATGTAGAAAAATTCTTCGAAATCTCATTCTTCAAATAGTCAACATATAAATTCAATTCATTGACAAACATGTTCGGACGAGAAATGCTATTCAGAATATTTTTACGTCCGTAAATATGAGAAACCATTTCATCCAAAGAATATACTCCTGAGAAAAATGCAAGATTCGGCCCGGGACAAATCGTTACGGCGTTTAATTTATGAGGAGTGACTTGTCCGTTCTTTAAATAAGCTGTGGCTCCAAGCCCTTCACACAAACAATCCTTTTCCATAACTAAAATAATCTCTTCATCTTTTTCCTTTTCTGAAATGAATTTGCTTTTTATCTGGCTTATCTTCAAATTTTGATACTGCCGTGAAGCCGTGCAAATCGGTTGTGCAGTAAATTCTGTGTTGCTTGCAAGGAATTTTTTGTAACAAGGACTTCCAGGTCGACCACTTTGAATTCTTTTCTTTCTTTGAACTTCAGACGAACTCCTTCGAAAATTGTTAAATGGTATTCCTAATGGTGAGGAATTACTCAAATAATAATCTTCCTGTTTTGCATGGGCTAATTGATTAAGAGTAGTTTCATCCACATTCGTCGCCTCAGGAACTAGTAAAAAAGGACTTCCCCATCCGGTTCCATCTAAAGAATAATATTCCCGTAAAAATCTATCTTCTTGAAAAGTCCCAATACCACCTTGAACAGTAATACGCATTTCAGGAATATCACCATAACCTACTTTTCCTTTCACAATAAGTGCAGAATTACTGATAGAATACAATTCTTCAATCAACTCCACTCTCTTCAATTTAAATTCTTCCAATATTGGTCCAAGCAATAATCCATCTGTTGCAAAAGCGTGTCCCCCACAGTTTAATCCTGATTCAATTCTAAATTCAGAGACCCATAATCCTTTCTTCGCAAGAATCTTTCCTTGGATTAATGCTGATCTAAAATCACTGACCTTTAAAATTATCCTTTTCTTTTGTATCCCAGATTGATCAGGAAAAAAATCCTTAAAAGTTTCACAATAACTATACAGACGGGGATTCATTCCTGCAGAAAAGACAACTGAAGATGAAAGATTGCTATTTGCAAAACCTCTCAGGGCTGACATGGCATCACAATATTCAACCGGCAATTCGTTTCCTTCTTTAGAATAATTCGATTTGTCAAGCTTTGTCATTATATTAACATCGATTGAACCGGCTGAAATATTTTTCCGTAACTTTTCTTGCAATTCATGCTTAACAATATCATCTGAAATCAACATTTCCTTATACAATATCTTTAATGAAGAATCGCCAGGGAGCATCTCGAAATACTTATTGATAGAATAACCATCATCAAAAGATTCTGAACGCACTTCTTCGATTTTCTTTTCAACAATCTTCTGTAATAAGTTTAAATAAGCTGTCACTCTTTTTGCCCTATGGTCAATATCACCTTCAGGAATTGCAACAAACTCTTCATTCTCATTTTTACAATAGATCTCTCTCATACTTTCGATCAACTGATCTTCAATGATCGATACGACTGAAGAGATTCCGTAATGCGCAACTTTAACAGGAGTGTCAATAGTGTATGCTAAACCCATAACAGGGATATGAAAAGTGTGATTTTTTTGGGAGCTCATTTAATTCTTTTTGATATTTAATTCACAAAAGTCGGTTTATTGAAATGATATAATTATGACCTCCCTCATAGTCAATATGATTCGCTATAAAAGCGGAACTTATTCTTGCATTATTCTGTGAGCATCTGCCGAAATTCAATGAATTCGCACACAATAAATAATAATAAGTACATAGAAAACTTACTGATATAAATCATTCAATTTACAAATGTCCAAACGACTTCGTCAACTTACTCCTACGTAAATTTAAAATTACAGTACAGAATATATGTTCTTACTAAGGCCTGTAATCAGGATTATTAATGAACGATGTATCTGTAAGGGTTTTTAGAAAATTCACAAGATCCTCCTTCTCCCAAGGCCATAAATTCAACCCGTATAATTTTGCCGGTTTCGTCATGATAGGATCAATACCAGGAGAAGAAATACATACGCCAGAATTATAAAATTCCACAACTTCTTCCAGAGTCTGGTACCGTCCATCATGCATATATGGCGCAGTCAATTCAATGTTGCGTAGTGTGGGAACACTAAACTTTCCTTTGTCATTTATGTTTCCGGAAATCAAATATCGTCCTAGATCCTGGCCTTGTGGCAAACATTCAAGCCCATTGTTTCTGAAATCATTTGAAGTAAACAAAGGATTTCCATGACAGTGGAAACAATCGCCTTTCTCCGTCATAAAAATAATATATCCGCTTTGCTCAGACGTTGTAAACCCCACCTGATGATCAAAATATTTATCAAATTTAGAGTTTGCAGAAACCATACTTCTCATGAACTGACTAATAGAATATACAATTGTCTGCTTCAAATCATCATGCGACAAGTCCTCAACATTTGAGATTCCAAATGCTTTGTAAATCATCTGCGGATATTTTGGATGGGTTTTTAGATCCTGGACCAATTGATTCATATCTGTATCAAAAAATTCCGGGCCAAAGTCTGCAATACACAATCGATCTAGTTTAGGTTCAGAACCGTTCCAATTGTAATCCGGATTCCATGCAAGATTTACATGAGGTGGAATACTTATAGAATCACCGCTTGCAGAAATAAACATGGGTTTCGAAAACGACTTGTTTGCAAGATGACAAGAAGAACATGTCAATCCATTACTGGATAATATTGGGTCATAATAAAACTTTTTTCCTAAAGCAACTCCTTCAACTGTCATGGGATTCTCAGGTGGAATAGATGGAATGGGAAAATGAAGTGGAACCTTTAAGGAAAAAGGTGTTGGTTTATAAATAGCAACTTCCTCTACAATTTCTTTCTTACAGGAGAGAAATGCCATAAGTAAAAATAAACCAGCAATTACAAATAATTTTTTCATCTTATTGGAAGTGAAATATATCAACACCGTTTGCTTTTAATTTTGCCATTGCCGCACTACTTCCCATAGAATAATTACCATCAATATTAAAATCATAGATGAATGGGTTTCGGAACCATTCATTGAGATTCATTACCAAAGGAATATTTAAAGCATTATCACCAATTACAAAATTGGTATCAAGCTGAATGGTAAAAAGATTTTCGTTTTTACCAAGGTGCATTGCATACCCGAAAGTACCGGAACTATCAGTAAAATGTCCCTCGAATTTCATGAAATGATAACCACCACCCATTGGGACAGGCCAGATCATATTATTGTTTTCTGTTGAATTTGGCAATCCATCTGGAATGTTATGAAGCGAATCCAAGCCAAAATTAAATTTAACTCCTTTATATTCTCCTTGTAAAATCAATCCGCTAGAGAACACATTGGTTTCGGGTTTTCGGATACTGACATATTGAAAATTCTTTATCAGAACTTCCAATCCATCTGAACGTATTAATTTAATTTCAGATAAATAATAATGTAGTGTTTCAATACTGATTCTACACCCCGAGTCTAAAGGGTACATGATTGAATCCAATTGGATTGAATTACCATCAGCTTCGTAACCAATGGATAGATTAATTGTTCCGGTACTACTTGGTTCAGTTATTGATTCCTTTTTGCAGGAAATCATTAAAGTCAACCAAATAAATATAATTAATAATTGCTTCATCTTTTTTTACTTAATATGAAATTTAAAGCTAACATTCCGGAATTCCTATGATGATGCTCAGTGACATTCATCATGCTCAACTACACCCAACACTGGTTCCGCAATTCAGACATTTATAGCACGAGCCGCTACGAATGGTAATATGTCCGCATGTTCCGCACAATGGAGCATCACCCATCATACTTCCCAGGAATTGTTGTGTTTGATTATGTTGTAACTCTGAATTCAAATCTTCTGCTCTCAATGTAACTTTTGATTTTATTTCCTTCGAGATTGTCTTATCAATGTGTTCTGAAGGTTTAACTTGAACAAGATCTTCTCTTCCAAGATACTCCAATGCAAGGAGTCTAAATATATAATCTACAACTGAGGTTGAGTTTTTGATGTTCGTATGATCCACCATTCCTGATGGTTCCAAACGCGTAAATATAAATTTCTCTACAAATTCATCCAGAGGAACACCATATTGCAAACCAATAGAAACAGAAATTGCAAAACAATTTAAAAGAGATCTAAAAGATGCTCCTTCTTTGTGCATATCAATAAAAATTTCTCCTAATGTACCATCCGTATATTCCCCTGTTCTTACAAATATTGTGTGTCCACCGATCTTTGCTTTCTGTGTAAAGCCACCACGTTTTTCAGGTAACTTCTTACGGTGAACTATGTTTGACAATTGCCTTTTGAATTTTGTATCTGTTGTCTGGTGAATAATTCTTCTTGCTGCTTCGAGCACATCTTCTGCCGTTAATTTTTCTCTGTCTACTTCATTGGAATCATATACATTAACATTTTCTTTCTTATCGCTTTTTGATGAAAGAGGTTGTGAAAGTTTACTGCCATCCCTGTAGATTGCAACCGCTTTAAGTCCGGATTTCCACCCATTCATGTAACAATCCTCTATATCTTTTTCAGTAGATTCATTTGGCAAATTGATTGTCTTTGAAATTGCACCAGAAATGAATGGCTGCACCGAAGCCATCATTAGTATATGCCCAGATGGATGAATGAACCTTGTCCCTGTTTTTCCGCACCGGTTTGCGCAATCGAAAACTGAGAGATGTTCTGATTTCAAATAGGGAGCTCCTTCAACAGTCATAGTTCCGCACACATATTGATTTGTCTCTTCAATTTGCTCCGGTGTAAATCCTAACTCTGTCAACAATATAAAATTCAAATCAGAATATCGTTCCTTTGTAAAACCAAGTCGCTTTAAGCAATCTTCGCCTAATGTCCATACATTAAAGATGTAAGCAATATCAAATGCTGAAGTCGCTGCCGCATTAAGTATTTCTACCTCTTCTCTGGTAAATCCCTTTGAAGCTAACGTCTCATAATTTATATAGGGCGCACCTTTGAAAGTTGCCCTTCCATTTACATAGTTTATGATCGACTTAACTTCATGTTTGTTATAGCCAAGGTTTTTCAGTGCAGCCGGTACACTTTCATTTACAATTCTAAAATATCCGCCACCGGAAAGTTTTTTGAATTTTACCAATGAAAAATCCGGTTCAACACCTGTAGTATCACAATCCATCAACAATCCGATTGTGCCGGTTGGAGCAATTGCACTTACCTGAGCATTTCTGAATCCATTTTGTTCTCCACATTCCAATGCAGAATCCCATGTCTTACATGCTGCACGCAATAAATAATCAGGACAATATTTTGCATCTATTCCATTAGGAATAACTTCCAGATCTTCAAATGCATCGTTTGCATAATATGCAGCATAGCGGTGATTGCGGATCACACGTAACATGTGGTTTCTATTCTCTGCGTATTTATTGAATGCCCCAAGTACTCCAGCTATTTCAGCAGATGTTTTATAAGCGGTTCCGGTCATGATTGCTGTAATTGAAGCTGAAACAGCTCTCGCTTCATTACTATCATAAGGTATTCCTGATATCATAAGTAAGGATCCCAGATTTGCATAACCGAGGCCTAAAGTCCTGTAATCATGTGTTAATTGCGCAACTTCTTGTGATGGAAACTGAGCCATTAGAATAGAAATTTCTAACACAACTGTCCATAGGCGACAAGCATGTTGAAAAGAGTCAACGTTAAATTGTAAAGACTCTTCGTCTATAAACTTCCGTAAATTTAGTGACGCTAAATTGCAGGCAGTATTATCAAGAAACATATACTCGCTACATGGATTGGATCCACGGATGCGACCACCTTCAGGACATGTATGCCATTCATTGATTGTGGTATCAAACTGAACACCCGGATCTGCACAGCTCCATGCTGCATGTGCAATTTTATCCCAAAGTTTTTTTGCCGGAACAGACTTAATTGTATGTCCCTCAGTTCTCGCTGTCAGATTCCAATTGTCGTTTTCTTTGAGTGCTTTAAAAAATGAATTCGGAATCCGAATGGAATTATTTGAATTCTGCCCCGACACTGTCTTATATGCTTCCCCTTCATAATCGGACGAATAACCGGCGGCTATTAATGCAGCTACTTTTTTTTCTTCTTCAACTTTCCAATCAATAAACTCTTCTATTTCGGGATGGTCAAGGTCCAGACAAACCATCTTTGCTGCTCTCCTTGTTGTACCTCCCGACTTAATGGCTCCGGCTGCACGGTCACCTATTTTTAAAAACGACATTAACCCTGAAGAGTATCCGCCACCTGCAAGCTTTTCACGTTCACCTCTGACTGATGAAAAATTAGTTCCTACTCCACTGCCATACTTAAATATTCTGGCTTCCCGAGTCCACAAATCCATAATGCCGCCCGGATTAACCAGATCATCATTTACAGAAAGTATAAAACATGCATGTGGTTGTGGTCGTTCATAAGCTGAAACAGATTCAACCATTTTACCTGTTTCATGATCAACATACCAGTGGCCTTGTCCATTTCCTTTTATGCCATAGGTTGAAAACAATCCCGTATTAAACCACTGGGGAGAATTTGGTGCTGCATATTGTGCGAGTAACATAAATATAATTTCATCATAAAATATCGCAGCATCGTTTTTACCGGCAAAGTAATTATATTTAACTCCCCATTCCATCCAACAGTTTGCCAGTCGATGTACAACTTGCTTGATAGAATTCTCACTGCCAAGGCTTCCATCAACCTGTGGCACGCCGGTTTTTCGAAAATACTTTTGCGCTAAGATGTCTGTTGCTACTTGCGACCATTTAATTGGCACTTCAACATTCTTCATTTCAAAAACCGTATTCCCATCAGGGTTCCGGATAACACTGGTCCGCTTCTCATATTCAAACTGATCAAAAGCACTCAAATTGTCTTTCGTATAAAATCGTTTGAATTTTAAACCTTGACTTTTAGATTTTTTTTCGGATTTTTTATTTGAATTATTTTTCATAAAGTAATTTATATTCTGCAATATTCATCATCATTACTTCACGCAAAGATGAGTCAAATCATAATTTACTTTTATTAGATAACAATTCATCTGTTGATAAAATAATTTTGTAAAATTTTACCAGCAATGGAATTGAAATTAAAATTATACCGATAAGAACTGCTAATCCTGCGATATTAAACAACTTAAATAATTGTTGAAGTTGTAACATCATTGATTGAAATGCTACTCCCTTCTCATTTAAGATAGCTTTTGTTATGCCCGATATGATAAGTGTCATCCAAAATATTATTAGTGCAAGGTTGACCAGTATAAATCCGAATCGCGTTTTTTTATTTTCAATCTTTCCGATATGTTTCTCCAAAATGTAATACAGCGATGCAAAAAGAATCATTGTATTAATTCCAATAGTTGCTCCCATTGCATGTGCCACAGTAACATGAGTGCCATGAGTATAAGTGTTAATCGCCGGAATAGAAATGAGAATAGCAAGGGTCAGATTAAGGAATATCCATATGTCTGCAGCAACAATAAATTTGTAAGGCACCTTGTACAGATTCTTCTTTGCAGTATTTAATGATTTTCGCCAGTTTAAAATGATACTACCTAAAATCAACAATTCTGTCATACTAATTATATAAGCTACATTTTTTATCCAGTTTGCAGCAGGTACAATATAAGTATGATGGCCCCAATTAAACATTAGATTAGTCAAACCAAGAAAATAAAAGAAAAATGTTATAGGTGCAATAGTTGTTTTTGTATCACCACTTATTTTTTCCATTACATAGAAACCTGTTCCATACACCAACATATTCCAGGATCCTACCATAGAGCCGTTAGCTTTCCACTGCACAGTTACATCTCTTATAATATTGTCACGAAAAAATGGTTGTGTCCAAAAATAGGATTCAACAAAAGTGATAAGAAAAAATAAAATTCCTGTTGCCCACATCCATTGGTATATTGGCCAATCACTTATATTGAACTTAATAGTTTTAATGAAATTTATTGCAAATAAAATCCAGCTCAACAACATTGGTATTGCAAGCACCGGTGGAAACTCAAGATATTCTCTTCCGCCGAAATCACCTTTAAAATAACAAATGAGAATCGTAAGCCCAGTAACTATAAATAAAAAAAAGTGAATATAGGCGAGCTTGATCGAAAATAATTTGCGATTTGCCACAATCGGCAGATAATAATAAATACCACCGACACCACCGGTGAAAATCCATGTTATAACTAGTGTAACATGAAGTGGCCTTGTTTTTTCAAATGACAAGTTCTCTTTCAGGAACTCGGGAAGTATGTATTGCATCCCACCAATCATTCCAAAAAAAACACCAATGATCAGTGATAGTAGGGAAGCCACAATAAATAGCAGTGCAACTTTTATATGATCTCTATTACCTGCTTCTGAATGCATTTGTCTGTTTAGAACTTAAAACTCTATGTATTATAACTTTTCAAAATGTGATGTGAAATGTCTTAAAAATTTTGGCTCTTTGATGATCCGCAAGCCTTTAACCTTTTCTTTGGTTCTCAAAATTTCATCGAAGACTTCTATTACATAATCAATATGTGATTGTGTATAAACCCGACGAGGTATAGCAAGCCTTACAAGTTCCATTGGGGCCGCTATTAAATGTCCGCCTGAGTCATAGGTGCCAAACATTACTGACCCGATCTCAACAGTCCTAATTCCACCTACTTGATACAATTCACAAACAAGAGCCTGACCCGGATAATGATGTGCAGGTATATGATCGTAAAGTTTTTTTGCATCAACATAAACTGCATGTCCACCCACAGGATAAATTATCGGAACCCCTTTCTCTCTGATCTTTTCTCCAAGATACTGCGTGCTGACAATTCTGTATTTCAGATAATCAGGATCGAAAACTTCTTCCAGACCAACAGCAATAGCTTCCATATCCCGACCCGATAATCCACCATAAGTCGCGAAACCTTCGGTGATGATGAGCATCTGAGTACATGCTTCCGACAAACTTTTGTTTCTTAAAGCCAGAAAGCCACCCATATTTACCAATCCATCTTTTTTTGCACTCATGATTGCAGCATCAGCAAGCGAAAACATTTCCTGTGCTATTTCACGAAACGGAACTTCTTTATAACCCTGTTCTTTTTCATGAATGAAATAACTGTTTTCTGCAATGCGGCAACAATCCAGAACAAAAAGTATATCATGCTTCTTACAAATTCGGCTAACCTCTTTTGCATTTTGCATACTAACCGGTTGTCCACCGCCACTGTTATTTGTAACTGTCAATATAACTGCAGCGATATTTACTTCACCATATAGATTGATTATGTTCTGGAGCTTTTCAAGATCTATATTTCCTTTAAATGGAAATGTTGAATTATAGTCTTTGCCTTCTTGTGCAGGGATATCAATAGCTATAGCCCCACTGTATTCTATATTCGCACGTGTTGTATCAAAATGTGTATTGCTGATAAAATATTTTCCTTTGCCTCCGATATGACTATATAAAATTCTTTCAGCAGCCCGGCCCTGATGTGTAGGAAGAATGTATGTCATTCCGGTCAGATCAAGAATTTGTTTTTCAAAACGGTCCCAACTTCTTGCACCTGCATATGATTCATCGCCACGCATCAATGCTGCCCATTGATTGCTACTCATTGCAGAAGTTCCACTGTCTGTCAGAAAATCAATTATTACCTGATCTGATTTCAGCAAGAACGGATTATAATTTGCCTTTATCAAAAATTCTTTCCTTTCTTCTTCAGTGCTCATTGTTATGGGCTCGACGGTTTTAATCCTGAAAGGCTCAATGATCGTTTTAAAATTCATGGTCAGATCGGTTTAAATTTAGCCTGGAAAAAACGAAGATACTTAGGTTCATAAATCATCTCCAGACCTTTTATTTTTTTTCTGTGTTTGTAAACAGAAATTACTGATTCGGCAACTACATCCATGTGTGCCTGTGTATAAACTCTGCGCGGAATTGTTAGTCTGACAAGTTCAAGTTCCGGAAAATAATTTTCTCCGGTTTCCTTATTTCTCCCTGCAGAAACAATTCCTCTTTCCATTGTTCTTACTCCACTATCCAGATAAATTTCAGCTGCGAGAGCCTGCGCCGGAAATTGAATCTGCCTGAGATGCGAAAGAAACTTTTTTGCATCAAGAAATATTCCGTGTCCGCCAATTGGTTTCACAATTGGAATGTTTGCTTTAATTAATTTGTTACCTAAATATTCTACCTGTCCAACTCTTGCACGAATATGATTATCTTCTACTGATTCTGTTATACCAATAGCCATTGCTTCCATATCACGTCCCGCTAATCCACCATAAGTATGAAGTCCTTCATAAATAACAACCATATTACTGGCCTCTTCATACAACGACCGATCATTGAGTGCAAGAAAACCACCAATGTTAACCAGTGCATCTTTTTTAGCACTCATCGTTGCACCATCTGTCAGCGAACAGATCTCTTTTACAATTGCTCTGACCGGAATATTTTTATATCCCTTTTCCCTGATCTGAATAAAATATGCGTTCTCGGATACACGAGTCATGTCATGTATAATGCGAATCTTATATTTATTTGTAAGCTTTCTTAAGTCCCGCAGATTTTGCATCGAAATCGGTTGCCCGCCCGCCATATTTACCGATGTAGCAATAGAAATATATGGAATCTTTTCAGCACCGTATTTCTTAATAACCTGTTCAAGTTTCCTGAGATTTACATTTCCTTTGAAAGGGTGCGTGCTTTGCGAATCATGTGCTTCATCAATGATTATATCTATAAAAGAACCACCCGCCATTTCCTGATGCAATCGTGTTGTTGTAAAATACATGTTACCGGGAATGATGTCACCGGGCTTAATCATGATCTTGGAAATTATATTCTCCGCACCACGACCCTGATGTGTGGGAACAACATACTTATAACCATAATACTTCTGGATGACTTCTTCAAGATGATAGAAGTTTTCACTCCCTGCATATGACTCATCACCTAACATCATACCCGACCATTGCTTGTCGCTCATTGCTGAAGTGCCACTATCCGTCAGTAAATCAATGTAAACATCTTTCGATCGCAGTAAAAAGGTGTTGAAACCTGCCGCTTCAAGTGCTTTCTCTCTTTCAACTCTTGTCGTCATTTTCAAGAGCTCGACCATTTTTATTTTGTAGGGCTCTGCCCAGGATTTCTTAACTCTCATTGAACTTCAGATTTTAAAATTGTGACTTGATCGATATACTTCAAATATGCAATTATCTCAATGATCTCATTTTCGTTGAGATTAAAATTCGGCATTCGTTGAGAACCGGATCTTAACATTGCACTCATAACCAATTCATTCTTCGCCCGACTTGAAATTACCTTTGTAAGATCAGGGCCAAGATATCCTCCTAAGCCATATATCTGATGACACGCAGTGCAATTATGTTTCTGATACAACAACTTTCCCCTAACTGCTTCGGTACTCATACTCACTCCATCTACTTTTGTCCCCTCTAGATATACAAAAAACGAGTAAACAAAAAAAGCTAAAAACAAAAACAGGAACACATAAACTTTCCTCATCCTACAACGATTTTAAAATTACTTTTTTCTTTCAACAGATCTTAACTGTACCAATAATGATACTGAAAGAGGTATTGCAAATGAAATAAATAATTCACGTCAGTTACATGACTTTATTGATGCATATGTCATGAGGAAAATCATTGATAGAATGAAGGAGTTTTAGATGACAAAATATGCTTTATGTTTTCAATCATAAAAATTACAATTCGTGAAACTTCTTTCTTAGCATCAACCTATCAATCATTTTTACAATCCTTTCAGCTTTGGTGTCTTCATGTTTAGCAGAATAGACCCAATTCAGATATTGCTTCTTTTCACTTTCGGTTAACTTGTTATAAAATTTTAATGCTTCGGGATACTCTTGCATACAATCAATAAGTTCCTGAGGAATTACCAATGGACTCGCATCGGAATAAAGTTTGACGTGAACAAGATCACCGGCTTCTTTCTTTATTTTCTTTCTGATCTCGGCTTTCACAGGTAAAAATAAATTTCCATTTCCCATTGGCATCAGATTGTATTGTTTCAACTCATAACTATCAATACTGCCTTTTACCCGAACCATTCCAAAATGTGCTTTATGATCAGGACTTATTTCTTTGATCTCAATGTAAGACCAACCACCTTTTCCAGACATTCTCTGCATTATATATTTTTTGTCCACTAATGGCTTTTCCTTTTTCATTACTCCAGTCTCTTAAGTAAAGTAGTTGCCAATGCTACTACTCTTTTTTTCAATATTGCAGGCTTCACAATTTCAGCAACGTCGCCAATCATCATAAACCATCTTGCAAAACCATCAACTGATTCTGCCAGAAATGTCATTTGTACAACTTCATCTTTCACGATCTGCGAAACAAATCCATTATAATATTTTTGATCACCAATAAATCTGTAACTGCTTCTTTGAATATTAATAACAACTTCTGTCATCTCTCTTTCTCTGGTAATTTTATTGAGAAATGATTTAAGGTCAGGGTGGTTCTTTTCAAATTTCTCAGAAGTGTTGGAAATATTCTGAACCCTGTCAAGCCGGAAATCTCTGTAATCCTTTCTGAGTCTGCAGAAAGCTATCATGTGCCAATGCTGTCCGGAATGAAAAACTCCTACGGGTTCCACCAGTCTTTGAGATTTCTCCAGTGAATGATTGGCGAGATACTCAATAGAAATGCAACATTGACTTTCAATTCCTGTCATTACAAATATAAGCGGAGACTTCTTGTCATCAGGAATACTTGAATTATGTAAAATTGCAATCTTATCATCTACTCTTGCAATCGATTCCTTTTCTGAGCTTCTGAGAACTGCCTTTACTTTAAATAAGGCCGATTGAAAATTCTTTTTTGAAGTATGATCAGAAAAGCGGTCCATCAATTTCTCTGCTGTTACAAAAGAAAGTGCTTCGTCTCTTGAAAAAATTACAGGCGGTAACCGATACCCATCCATGATTGAATATCCGATTCCGGCTTCACTTACAATTGGAACTCCGGCTTCCTCCAATGAACGAATGTCCCGGTATGTTGTACGCAAACTTACGCCAAACCTGTCAGAGATCTCCTGTGCTGTTACTACTTTCTTACTCTGTAACTGAATAAGTATTGCTGTTATGCGGTCGAAACGATTCATTTTCTGTGCCGACGAAAATAGTCAATTTGTTTTAACGGTATCCGGCTAATTATTAAATTTATTTTCTACTTTAGTAATCGATAATAATATTCCAGAACTGAATGCAATTCAAATCACTTGAAAATACATCGATCGCCGATCTGGTTCATGTTTTTAATGAAGCATTTTCTGATTATATTATTCCAATGCATTTGACAAAAGAGCAATTGTTGAATAAAATAATTGCTGAAAGTATTCAAAGAAAATTATCTTTTGGAGCTTTTGATGGTGATAAATTAGTAGGATTTATTCTTCATGGTACTGAAATTCAGAATGGCGAAAAAATTGCTTACAATGGTGGGACCGGAGTTATTCCTGATAGGCGCGGCAAAAACTTAACATCACAACTTTATGATCATTCACTTCCGATATTGAAGAAAGCCGGCATTAATAAAATTCTTCTTGAAGTAATTTCTGATAATCATAAAGCATTTAATACTTACTCAAAAATCGGATTTAAAAAAAACCGAACTCTTAACTGCTATAAAGGTTCAATAGCCGACTTCAGCACTGATTCCTCTGTACATGTGCAACACATCTATCAGCCTGACTGGAATTTACTCAAGACATTCTGGAACTGGGCTCCTTCCTGGCAAAATTCTGTAACTGCAATAAATAATTCCTGGTCCTTACTGGATACGATCGGAATATTTAACGATGATAAACTTGTAGGTTATGTTGTCTGCAATCCTAAGTTAAATAAGATCCTTCAATTTGCTATCGATAAGAATTTCAGAAAAACCGGACTAGGGAAACAACTTTTTCAATACTATGCATTGAATAAAAGTAAGTCTGTATCTCTTAACAACATCGATTCCGGCGATGTTGAAACTAATTCATTTTTAACGTCAGCAGGATTGAAAATGCATTTGCAGCAGGAAGAAATGCAATTATCATTTTGATCAGAATAAAAAATCAGGAACAACGTATTGCTGTTGCTCCTGATCCTGAAAACTACAACTCCATTTCAGAAAAACATTATTGCTTTACCAGATAAAATTTTCCGCCATTAATCGTGCTTGGACTATATCCCCAATTTCCTGAGATCCGCATTGTTGCTGTATCCAGTGTAGAACTTAGCAGAAAGATACTATTGTATGGAGGAAGAAAATGAGTGCTGGCTGTATACAATGTTCCGCTCAGTGACCACGTCCCAACTCCACTTTGAGTATTCAGCGAATTCCATTCTTCCAATGTTCCATCATCATCCATTTTAAAACAATAATAAGTATCCGGCGAATCATTTCCATAACCATACTTACCAACCCATGTACCCTTCATGCTTTTATCAGGGTTTACAGGTAGTGGTTTCTCAGATGTGCCAGACGGTGTAATTGGGTCGTCTTTTTTACAGGCTACAAAAGAACTTGCAATTAAAATCGCTGTGATAAATAATTTAAGAGTTTTCATTTTTTGTGTTGGATTTAATTTAATTGTGAAAGGTTTGCTTTGTGTATTTAATTATTACACAACAAAGAAATGTTCTTAGTTTTATTTGTACAATTAAATTGGAATGTGATGCAAAAAAGCGAAACTGAAATGCAGATTTTAGTGCTTCAAATGAAAAAGGGAGACTGCGAGATCTTTGCGAAAATAAAAGTCCTGTATGTTTTCTCCCGCAGATTACGCAGATTTAGCGCAGATTCTTTACCCATAAATTCTCCTAAATGCTATTAACCAATGATCAAGCATAATTAAACTAGCTTTAAAAAATTCCAAAGAGACCTTTTCGACAAATATTCAAAATTTGACTCTTGTGAAAATGCTTCTTTCTCAAAGATAATATTTCGATAAGCTTCGTCGTGTGTTTTATATTTAAACCGGTTAACCAGATAATTAAAAAGATAAATTACATAAAATGGTAAGACCAGTAACTCAATTTGTTGTCTGATATGAATAAGCTCATGATTGATCAAAACCTTCTGTCGCTCTGAGCTTAATTTAGAATTTATAATGATTACAGGAAACAAAGCAATTCCACCAAGGTTTATTCGTTTTGTTTTGATAATTAACATAGACTTTAAAACTACCTATTTTTTTAACACTAAGCGAGCCCGAGAAAGGTTTTAATTGAGCTTGGTGTTTTTTTTAACACAGAGAGCGTAGAGAAAAAAAAGGGAGTAAAAAGAGAAACCTCCTTTTACTCCCTTTTTTTCTCAGTGTTCTCTGTGTTAAATTTGTAGTAACCCTGATGTTAAATTTACCCCGGAGTTTTGCAACGAAACGCACTTAATCCCACCCTTCCAAAATTGTTTCTATTTTCTCTGTTGTAATTGGTTTCTCCAGATAACCGGTAACATTTCTGTTGTCGAAAGCTCGTTGTTTATCACTGGGATCAACTGATGATGACAACATAAATATAATCACTTGATCCTTTATATCTTTATCCAGACTGTCAAAGTAATAAAGATATTCCCATCCTGACCATGTCGGCATATTTATATCTAAAAATAGTACCGTAGGCACGCCATTGGCAGTATATCCCTTTTGAAAATACTCCAGTCCTTCTTCCGGTGATTCAAATGTTTTAATTTCACATTTTGATGCCACCTTTTCTATAACGATCTTGCATAACATATTGTTAATTCTATCGTCATCAATAACTACGAATCGTATTGGCCTTTTCATAACCCCTCCTCTTTTTCAAGTCCCAGACTTATTGTAAATTGTGTTCCTTCATTTACGATACTTGTTAAACTAATTCTTCCACCTATAGTTTCAACCTGTGTTTTTACCATGAATAATCCCATACCCTTTCCCTCTGCAGTTTTAGTATGAAATCGCTTATATAAACCGAATACCTGATCTCCTTTTTTCTTAAGATCTATACCTAATCCATTATCCTTTACTAGTAATTGAAGTTTTCCTTCAACAACTTTACTTGAAATTTCAATAATAGGCCGCACTTCCTTTCGGCGATATTTCAAACTATTTAATATCAAGTTATATAAAATACTGTACAGATAACTTTTTATAGTTATCATCTCGTTCCTTTCAATTTTATCATAAACAATTATAGCCTCTTCGTCTTTGATCAGAGTACTTAAACTAATTTCAATGTCCTGAATAATTGATGAAATCAAAACTTTTTCTCTTTTTTCAGAAACATCTTTCTTGATCTGAAGAATCTGATTCAAGTCCTTAATAACATCATCCAATTTGTTAACTGATGAAAATAATCCTGATATCATTTCTTTCCGTAGTTCCTCTTCTAATCCTTCACTTTGAAGCACAGACGTTAAACCAATAATATTTGCTACCGGCGACCTGAGATTATGTGACACGATATAAGAAAACTGTTCAAGATTTTTATTCCTTTGCATAACATCAGAACTTAGTTTGTCTTTGAAAATTTCGTCCAATTTCTCCTTAGTGACGTCTACAGCATAACAAGATAAGCCTATAATATCATCATTTTCCCAAATTGGATAAATTGAAAAGTTCACAAAAGCTTCTATGTCCCGGATAATATATTTTTTCTCAAACTTTACAGTTTCTCCGGTTAACGCATCCGTATAAACTTCTTTCCAGAATTTTGTCTCTTCAGGATCATTTTTCCCGTGTAAATCAAAGACTATATCGCCTGGTTGTATGTCGACGTTAAAAACTGATTTTATTGTTTGCTTTAATCGTTGATTAAAAGTAATGTATCTGAATTCTCTGTCAATAGAATAAATTGTTGCTTCAGTATTCTCTATTATTGCTTTCAAATTCGATCTTGATTGTCGTAAAAGTTCTTCTGCTTTTTTTCTTTCAGTAATATCCTGATGCGATGTTACTACTTTATCATCATCGCTTCCAAAACCCATTACCACCATTAAAAACCATCGGTTTTCGGTTGGCGAATTACATTCATACTCCAGTTCGAAAAGAGTTCTTTCTTTTTTAAAAACAGATTTTATTCCATCCAATGCACTTTTTGCAACCTTATTCCCTTTCTTAATGGCTCGCTCACACACTTCAAAATAATTACTACCCTTCGATGTTCGTTCCAAAGTTATTGCACCATTTGCTTTTGCAAAATCGTCCCAGGCTTTATTAACTGCTACAACTTTACCGTTTTTATCTACCACAGCAATATGCGAACTTAATGAAGCTAAAACTCCTTTGTTGAATGACTCACTCTCTCTGAGTTTTTCTTCTGCAATTTTACTTTCTGTAATATCCTGAACTAACGACATTACAGATACCACTTTTCCATCTTTATTCTTCTGAACAGAGTTAAACCAATTACACCAAATCACACTTTTGTCATGCCTGTAATTTCTGATCTGAAAATTACTCCTGGTCAGATTTCCATTCAGCATGTCTTCCTTAAATTTCAATGTGCGTGAAAGATCATCTTCATATACCTTTACAAATTCTTCCTCCTTACTTTCAACATAATCGTCCATACTCCATCCGAAAATTTCTTCAGCGCGTTTAGAAGCTGTGCGTATTTTAAGGTTACTATCCCATTCTATAAAACCTAATGGAGTATTCTCAAGATGGAACATAAGCATTTCGTAGGCGGTCTTCAGATTTTGTTCGGCTTTTCTTTTTTCCTCTTCTGCCCGTTGTACTTTTGTTACATCGAGAATAAAACCGATCATACGAACCGGTTCCCGCAAATGATTTCGCTCAACGAAAGCTTCGCATCTTATAAATTTGATCTCATTAAAATTATCCCTGATCCGGTAATTGAGCTTAAATGTGCTCTCACTATTTGGAGTTTTGCTGAAAAGACATTCATATACCTGATCATGATCCTCCGGATGAATATATCTCAAGTAACGTTCCACAGTTGGCTCAATCTCTGTGTTAGTCAGTCCAAAAATACGATAAACCTCATTCGACCATTTCATACAGTTTTTGACCACATCAATTTGCCAGCTACCGAAATGTGCAAGCCGCTCCGCTTCCTCCATTAAAGATTCACTCTCAACTATTCTTTCAAGAAATTTCTGCCTTTCAATTTCCGTTTTCTTTTTTCAATTGCATTGAGGACTGCTTGTGGTAATCTCTGAATTCTATCCTTCAGGATATAATCATAGATTCCTTTTTTCATCATCTCAACTGCAAAATCCTCTGAAACTGTTCCTGTAACGAGAATAAATGGAACATCATAATAGATCATTTCCCGTGCAAGCTTCAATGCTTCAACAGAATTAAACGCAGGAAGAGAATGATCAGACAATATGATATCAGGCTGAAATGAATTCAACGCTTTTTCATAATCGTTCCGATTGCTTACAACCAGCTTTTCAAATTCAAACGTCCCCTTCTTCAGCTCCCTATCTACAAGATCAATGTCCGACTGAAGATCTTCTAAATGTAGTATTTTCAATTTCGTGTCCACGTCAACTCATTTAATATTTATTTCATCAATCAGGAGACTGATTAATAAGAGCCCAGTAAATTCCAAGATGCGAAATAGCATTTGAAAAGCTCTCGAATTCAACCGGCTTTACTATATAACTGTTCGCCCCTAATTTGTACGCCAGATCAATGTCTTTATTTTCTTTTGACGATGTAAGAACAACAACAGGAATTTGTCTGGTGTTCTCATTCTTCTTTATTCTTTCCAATACTTCCAATCCGCTAACTTTTGGCATTTTCAGATCGAGCAAAATTACCTTCGGCTTGTGATTTACATTCCTGCCTTCAAATGGTCCTTCAGCAAAAAGAAAATCAAGCGCATCTCTGCCATCTTTCATGTGTACTATTACATTGCCAACTTTATTTTTTTTTAATGCACGAATAGTTAATTCGGCGTCGTTCAAGTTGTCTTCAATCAATAAGATCTCAATTTCTGTATTTATCATTTTAAAATGTTTAAGAATTTTTGTCTCGAAATAGTAAATTAATCCGGCAGGGCAAAATAAAATGTTGCGCCATTACCGGGATGTGACTCAGCCCAGATTCTCCCTTCATGCTTTTGAATAATTCTTTTTGCGATTGCCAGTCCTACACCGGTGCCCGCGAATTCTTCCTGTGCATGTAATCGTTGAAATACACAAAACAATTTATCTATATATTCCATATCAAATCCAACTCCATTATCATGCACAGTATAAACCACTTCATCATTTATTTTTTTTGAAGAGATTTCTACAATAGCATTTTTTGTTTTTGAAGAATATTTTATTGCATTTGAAATAAGATTTGTTATGACCTGGGCAATTAATGCACGGTCAGCTTTGATCGGATGTAATTTGTCAATCCTTATTTCGACATTAGGATTGTCTGTAGTGCCCACTTCCGCAAGTACACTTGTTATCAACTCATTCATATCATTCTCTGATTTCCTGATCTCCTTCTTTCCCAGTCTGGAAAATGTTAAAAGATCATCGATAAGAACTCTCATTCTTCGTGCATTATTCTGAACTTCACCCAACAGCCGAATACCTTCCTTATCAAATTTTGAAAGATAATCTTCCTCAAATATCCGTGCATATCCATTTATAGCACGTAATGGCGCTCTAAGATCATGTGAAACGGAATATGAAAATGATTCTAACTCGTCTGTTCTTTCTCTGACACGGTTCTCCAACTCAATGTGGAGAATCCTATTTTCCTCTTCTGCCAGTTTACGCTGAGTAATGTCAGACCTGATTGCTACATATTGATATGGCTTATTCTTGTTATCGAGAAAAGGAACTATTGTCGTGTCTACCCAATAAACAGATCCATCCTTCGCCTTATTTTTTAATTCGCCGCGCCAGATATTTCCTTTTGCTATTGTGCGCCATAATTCCCGGATAAACTCTTTCTCATGATGCCCTGAATTAATGATCCTATGATCCTGTCCGATCAACTCTTCTCTTGAATACTTGGAGATGTTACAGAAATTCTGGTTAACATATTTTATTATTCCACTTTGATCTGTTATTGCAACAATAGAAGATTCATCTAATGCAAATTTGTAATCAGAAACTTCCTTCAAACTATTTACCAGATTTTCTTCTACCATTTTCCTGGAAGTTATGTCGGCGCGGATAGCAATGTATTGAAAGGGCTTATTTTGTTCATCAAGAAAAGGCACAATTGTAGTATCTACCCAATATACTGTTCCATCTTTTGCTTTGTTCTTGATTTCACCGCGCCAGATCTTTCCATTTGCAATTGTTGTCCATAGTTCCCGAATGAATTCCTTCTCATGATATCCGGAATTAATTATTCTGTGATCCTTACCAAGCAATTCTTCCTGTGAAAATTTTGAAATGTTGCTGAAATTCCTGTTCGCATATTTTATTATTCCTTTCTGATCAGTAATAGCGACAATGCATGACTCTTCAAGCGCATATTTATACTGATAATTTTCTCTGATAATTTTTTGCAGCTCTGCAGTGCGTTCTTCAACCCTTTGAGTAAGTTCCAGATTCAGATTTTTATACTTTTCTTCGGCAAGTTTTCTTTGTTCAATTTCAATTTCCAATGCTTCCTGAGAACGTAATGAAAATGCAACAGGTAAATTTTTAACGATATAATAAACTGTTGTCCAACTTAAAATTCCCGTAACAAATCTTGTTAATGCATTTAACCGATAAAGCGGAATCCAGAATGAAACAGCATCGAGCAAATGAGTAATTCCACAAGTAAGAATGAATGCTGCAAAAAGAAAATATAATTTAATGAAACGGATCTCACCTCTCTTTGAAATGAATCGCAAAATTACAATTGGAATAGCAAAATATGCTGACCAGATCATAAGGTCACTTATAATATAAAGCCATCCATGTAATTCAGACCACTTACCGCAATGCCACCTTGGGGGCCAGTCAGAACTATCGAATAATCGACTAAAAAACTCTATCACTTCTTTCATCCGGAAAAAAATTAATCACTGGTATTTAAAACTGTCAGCCCACTTTGGGGTGTGTGCCCGGCTGTACATTAGGGTTAGAAGAATGAAATTGTATGTGTAAAAGGTGCTTTTCTTGTTTGTTTTCTTGTGTTTTTCTAATTTTTATTATAATGATTCTAATGCAATTTAACAAAAATTGGTTAAAATGATAATATTTTCAGGTTTTCATTAAAATATCCTAACCCTGCAAATGATCATTTGAACAGTTTTAACTGACTAAACAGAGTAAATGTCGATTTTTTACGTTTTTCGAACCTTTTTTTGATCCTGAGGCATTAAATGGGCTTAAAAATTAGAAAAACAACTTACGATCAACTTAAATGACAAGGATCTGATTCCTGACACTTTCAAAAATAAATGCCGGAGGCTGCTTCATTGAGATCAATAATATATTCGGTTTCTGTAAATCTTCCGGAAAAGATTTTTCTTCCGGTGACATCCGAAATAAAAAATGAATGATTTCCTGAAAGGAGAATTAAAATGATAAGGAAGAATCGCATTCCTTATTTTTACAAGAACTCAATTTTACAAATTGAGTGGTTAAAACTATCCTGACAATAAAAATCTACATCACTAATGTTGTTAAAATTCTGTTCCGCAGTATTTGCAAAAATTTGCATCGGAATCATGGCCTTGTTTAAAACAATTTTTACAGGTTCTTCCGGTTTCCGAACGATTTGCATTTATGAATCTCGCTGTAATGATACCGGTTGGCACTGCGATGATGGCATAACCTAAGATCATGATAACGGAGGCAATAGTTTTTCCTAATGCGGTGATTGGTGAAATATCACCATAGCCGACAGTCGTAAGAGTTACAATTGCCCAATAAATACTTGTCGGAATACTGGTAAACTTTTCATTGGTTCCGTTTTCAATAACATACATCATTGAACCAAAGATCACCGTGAGCAATAAAACGAAAAATAAAAATATCAGTATCTTTCTCCGGCTTTCCCATAATGAGAGGAGCATTCCATTGCTTTCTTCAAGAAACCGAACCATTTTGAATACTCTGAAGATTCGCAATAATCTTAAAATTCGTATGACTGAAAGAAAATGTAATTGCGGAAAAAGAATTTCAAGTAAAAAGGGAATAAATGAAACAAGATCTATAACACCATAGATGCTTCCCATGTACGATAATGGCCTGGGTACTGAAAGACAACGCAGCAGATATTCCGCAGCAAATAAAACTGTAATGATAAAATTAAGTGTGTAAAATAATCCTGCATACTCTGTCATGTACCTTTCAACACTTTCAAGCATTACCAAAACGGTACTCAAAAGTATGAGGAGCATTAAAAATATATCAAAGATCTTTCCGGCCCTGGTCTCAGACTCAAAGATTACTTTGTAAATTTTATTTTTAAGTCTGACAGGTATAAACATAAAAATTGCATGGCTCCGTAGAGCCATGCAAGATAAATTTATTCTACGATAAATTTACCGCTTATAACAGTTCCTTTTTCTGAACTTAGTCTGAAGACATACAACCCTGCAGGCAGAGTATTTTTGTCAATTTCAACTTCATTTGAAATGATGCCACTAACCGACTCAAGGCATTTACCCGTTACATCGAAGATTTTAAAATCGAATGATTCATTCTTCTCATTATAAAACGATAATATCGATCTGTCTGAAACAGGATTCGGATAAAGGAAAAAATTTGCAGGTAATATTGCGTTTTCAGGTATTCCAGTCGCTACATAATTTAATTTAGCAATAAATAAATCATACGAACCCAGAAATGCATCCGAATTCACCAAAGGGATCGTTCCGAAAATAGCTGTCGGACTACTATATCTTCCGCCTATATAAATATTCTGTGCATTATCAGAGCTTATTCCACCGGTTGTTTCATTTAAATTTCCTGTCGACTTCACACCCCACAACGGCGTTCCTGCCGAATCATACTTAACTACAAATACATCCTGGTTGACTGCATTCATAGTAATCGGTCCAAAATGTGCGCTTAGTTTTATAAAGCCTGTGAGATAGCTGTTACCTGTTTCATCTGTATAAACATCTTCGGCCTGATCGAAATTGTTTCCGCCTGCACTTCTGGCCCATACAACATTTCCAAGACTATCATACTTCAGCAGAAAAATATCATTTATTCCTGCATTAATAAGGGTATCGCCATCGAAATAAATAATCGGACTATTGAAATAACCGGCCACATAACTATTTCCAAAAGCATCATTACTTATATCTGTACCATATCCCGAACAAGGAAATCCTCCGGATGATTTAGCCCAAACAAGTGAACCAACAGAATTATATTTTACAGTAAACACTGAAGCGCCGCCACTGTTAGCTGCAGTCAATGTTGTTGTTCCGAATGTTATTGAATTTCTGTATACTCCCGTTATGTATGAGTTACCTTTATTATCAGCATTTACAGCATTACTAATATCCGTACTTCCACCACCGCCACCGGTTGCCCATAATACATTGCCTGATGCATCGTATTTAACAAGAAAAACATCTGTTCCCAGGATCGGTGACACAGCCGATATTGAAAAATTTCCAAATGAAATTGTACTATCTTCAAAAGTACCTGTAGCATACACTCCGCCATCTTTATCCACACAAATACTTTTTCCTGATTGCGCAGCACCGCAAATCGCTTTCTGCGCCCACAATGGAGTTCCGGAAGAATCATATTTAGCTATGAAAAAATTCCCTGTCCCATTTGCTGTTAAAGTTGTTGCACCAAATGAAATGCTCCCTCTGAATGACCCGGTAACATATACATTTCCTGATCTGTCTGCTGCTATTCCAAATCCTTCAGAGCCATGATTTCCTCCCGGTATTTTTGCCCATACAATATTTCCTGATGCATCATATTTTGCGATGAAAATATTTTCACCATACGTTCCTGTATTAACAAGTGTTGTCGGACCAAAATCGATTGTATCCTGAAATTGACCGGTGATGTAACTGTTGCCATGCATATCGGTACTGATACTCTCGCAATAATCATGAGAGGTGTATCGTCCGGCAGACTTTGCCCATTGAAAGGTTGGTGTTTGTGCAGTTAATACTTCTGAAATAATAAACAGTAAGAATATTAGTAATTTTTGTTTCATTGATTTGAGATTTAGGGTTAGGGAAAAATTCTCTTAAATTTAAAAAACAGCAATTCCGGAAACTGCTGCAGTTAAATTTGTGAAACAATTTACTAATAAATCTGAAGTGTGCAATTCGATTTAAAAATATTCAATCGAAAAATTAAAAAATATCCTTAGTTGTTCTTAAAAACTCATCCATCATTTCATTATAGCCGGATTTGGTAAAAGGCTTAGGTAAAATTGCAGCCGCTCCCAGGGCTTTGCAAGTATTGACCAGATTCTGATCTATGTAAGTACTATAAATAACAACACTTATTTTACTGAATTTCTCTTCACTTTTGAGCAATTTTAAGGCTTCAACGCCATTTATCTTTGGCATATTTTTATCAAGTATGATCAATTGCGGGAGTTCGCTTTCTGAATTCAAACCATTCAAAAATTCAAAAATTTCAACTCCATTTTCGACCACAGAAATCAGTAAAAAATCATTTCTGTCTTCCAGAAAATCTTCAAAGATCATCCTGTCGTCAAGGTCGTCTTCAGCAAGTAAAACTTTTTTTTGTACCATACTGTTACTTATTAAAAGTTGCCTTCTATTGGTAAAATGAATCTGAACTCCGCACCCGAATCATTGACACCTATTGCTGTGATCAAACCATTATGTTTTTCAATGATCTTTTTTGCTATCGCCAGACCTAAACCTGAACCTTCATATTTATCTTTTGGATTTAATCTTTCAAATAATGAAAAAATTGAATCCACATATTTAGATTCAAAACCAATTCCATTATCCTTTATACTGATGATTACAAACTTTCCTTTGGGATTAGATTCTGCTTTAAATGATTTTGTATTTACCCGCCTCGAACTGATGTGTATTTCCGGATTGCGGTCTGCACTTGAGAATTTAAGAGCATTGCTTATCAGGTTCTGAAACACCTGACGTAACTGGCCTTTATTGCAATACAATTCTATTAAATCTTCTGAGATAATTTTTGCTTTTTTATCTGCAAGAATCAAATCAAAATCACCCTTTAATTCTGCAACAAGTTCATTCAGATCCACCCATTCATAGAAAGGGTCATTTACTGATAACCGTGAGTAATTCAGAATGTCCACTATTAAGTTTCGCATTCTTCCTGTAGAATAAATTATTTTACCCAGATATTTTCTGAACTCACGAGGATTTTCATTTCCTTGCTCATTCAACATATTAGCAAAGATCTGGATCTTCCGTAATGGCTCCTGCAAATCATGAGATGCGACTGATGCAAATTGCTGCAGATCATGATTACTGATTTCCAAAGCAATATTACTTTTTGCCAACTCCATATTACTTTTTTCAAGTTGTTTCTGAGTACGCTTCTCATTAGTAAGATCTGTAAGAATTATACTCAGTGAAATACCCAGTTCCAGTTCAAGAGTTGTAAGTGATAATTTTACAGGCATTGTCCGCAGTCCGGTCCGCAACATGACCTCACCCTGGCAATCGGTCTTCCAGCACTTTTCAAAAAGCCGGCGATAGGTTTTCAGGCTTTCATTTGCAATAAATTTAACAATGGGAAATCCTATGATAGAAGAAATATCAGACTTCACCATTCGCGAAAAACTAGAATTGCAATAGAGAATAATTCCATCTGTGTTAACTGTAATTGCACCCTCATTCATTTTTTCAATAAATACCCTATATGGATGATCAGCACTTTTTAAAGTATACAATTGATTTCCCTTTTCTGTCTGAACAACCAATGCATCAATCTGTCCGCTTCTGATGGCTTCAATAGTTTCAAGTGCTTCATCCAATTGTTGATGTAACTCGGCCAACTCTTTTTCCAGTTCAGTATTCGACTTTATATATGACTCCTTTTTATCCATTAATATTTATTCCTAATCCTTTTAATACTTTTTTTGTATCCGATAAATCGCCTATGAGTTTTCGCTCGGGAAGGGGGCTTTTTTTTAAAAGCATGGGTAAAGCAATCAACTCTTCCTTTTCAGCAATTTCGTCTTGCTGATAAACATCTATGATTTCCAAAGTGTAATTGCCATTCAAATATTTCTGACAAATTTCCTGAAGATTCGTTACAGCTCTGACTGAGTTTGCAGACGCACCTGTAATGAATAATTTAAGAACAAGTTTTTCCGGATTCTCACCTGTATCGCCACTTGCTTCCGGCTTGTGTTCTTTTTTATTTTTCATACTCAGTATTTAATGGCCGAATATTCAAGCCAACTAAAACTTTTGTTTCATTCGACAAATCACCTATGATCTTTCTGATCGGTTCGGGAAATTTTCTTACTAAAGTTGGAATTGCTAAAATCTGATCTCCTTCTGCTAACTGTGGTTTTTCAAGAAGATCTATCACTTCGATTCTGTACTCACCTTTTAAATGTGTTTCACAATAGCGTTTTAGATTACTCAATGCTACGGTCGACTTTGGAGTGTTGCCTGCTATGTATAACCTCAATTCCCACTTATAGGTCTTTTCGGTTGTCTTACTTTTTTTTGCCATTATCAGATGTTTTAGCATTTCTTTTTTGAACTAAAGCCAATCGGTTTTCTTCAATAACACTACGCTTTAATTCTTCTTCTACGTAAACTTTGTTCAGTTCATCTTTCAACGATTCAAATTCTTCTTCCAATGAAGCAATTTTAGCGTTGAGAACTTTTTCTTTACGTGTGATCTCAATGTCTTTTCTGTTAGAGGCTAGTTTGCGTAATCTGGCATCTGTCAATGCTTCCAATTGTTGTGCTTCTCGTGCTGAACCAATGAGTACGCCATCATTACCCAGATAAACATCAACAAGATCAAGTCCGTTATCCGTAATAATAAATTCACGAACCTGATTTGAATGTTTCATTCCACGTGATTTCATTATATACATTCCACGATTTCGTTCACCGTTTGATTCGATATCGCGAACAAGGATCCATGCATCAACCAATGAAGATACTCCTTCATCGGTTTGCTCATTAACTATTGTGTTCAGTGAAAGCGCTGTGAACAATACCGTGATCTGTTCTGATTGTAAAAAATCAATCAGCCGCATCAGCATAGCTTTAACTTCACTTACAGAACCTACTGTCACCAGGTTTGTGATCGGATCGAGGATTACTATCTTCGGTTTGAATTGCTTAATTTTTTTATACATTGAAACGAGATGCATTTCAAGTCCATTCAATGTTGGCCTTGATGCATGCATTTCAAGAAGTCCTGCATCAATATGTTTCTTCAAATCAATTCCGATTGATTTCATATTGCGAAGGATCTGTAAAGGCGACTCTTCAAAAGCAAAATACAAGCAACGCTCTTTTCTTCTGCAAGATTCATTTGCGAAAATAGATGCAATACTTGTTTTCCCTGTTCCTGCTGTTCCCGAAACAAGAATTGAACTGCCTCTGAAAAATCCTTTACCACCAAGCATTTCGTCCAATGACGGAATGCCTGTACTTACTCTTTCTTTAGAAACTTCGTATTGTAGTAACAATGATGTAATCGGTAGTACTGAAATACCATCCTCATCAATTAAAAACGGATATTCATTCGTGCCATGTAATGATCCACGATATTTTACAATTCTTAAAAGCCTGGTAGAAATCTGATTGATGACCCTGTTGTCAAGTAGAATCACACAATCTGAAACATATTCTTCCAGACCTTGTCTGGTTATGTTTCCATCTCCCTGCTCTCCGGTAATAATCGCTGTTACCCCTTTTTCTTTTAACCAATTAAATAATCTTCTCAATTCTGCCCGTAAAATTGCCTGGTCTTCTAATCCCGAAAATAAACTTTCAATCGTATCAAGTACAATTCTTTTCGCTCCAATGCTGTCGATTGAATGACCTAACCTGATGAATAAACCATCAAGATCATATTCTCCGGTCTCATCAATTTCACTTTTATCAATATGAATATAATCGATCTTCAACATCTTATCGCGGACAAGTTTGTCGAGATCAAATCCCAGTGACGCAACATTTGTAGTAATTTCTTCCGCCTTTTCCTCGAACGTTACGAATACTCCGGGTTCATTATATTTGATTGCTCCTCTTACCAGGAATTCAACTGACATAACGGTTTTTCCGCACCCTGCAGAAGCGCATACACGCGTTGGTCGACCCGCGGGCAAACCTCCACCGGTAATTTCATCCAGACCTTTTATTCCTGTCGGAGTTTTTAATAATGTTTTGCTTTTAAAATTCTTCAGTGCCATATTCGTGTGGTTAAATATGTGAGCTGAAAAAGTGTCTTCTCACATCGAATTCTTTATAAATTATAAGCTTAGAATTACATCCAACGATTTGAAAATAATATGCCAGCACCCCAAAAGTTATTTTTCCTAATCAATGAAATTGAAAAAATAAAGAACAATGCTAAAAATTACACAATTTTTATAAATTTTTTGTCCAGATAATTACACAATTTTTATTCTTGAATAATAAATTACACTAAATATAAAATTTCATTTCTATAAATTTCTACAAGTTTCTCAAATGTAATTCTGTTCGCCGCCCGGGAGATGGTGAAAATGCAATCACCAGACTTATTTTCGATCGTTAAAAATAAATTCAGACCGTACCGGCTTTCTCTCTTTTGGAAATTTATGTTTGATTCCCATTGAATTTAAATATTGAAGAAACCACTTGGCTGCACTTGACTTACCACTACTGCTTGTAAAAATAATTTTTTCAATCCCGGGATTTTCTTCCAGAATTTTAAAAACTTCCATGTACTCACGAACTTCAAGATGTTCGTCAAGCGAACTTTCTTTATACCGTGCAATCGTTTTTCCCATATCCGATATTGCCAGATGCAATTTTGTAAGAATATTTTTTCGTTCTATAACAGCCTGCTCACCTGAAAAATGAAGCAACGGGATTCCGGAAATTTCAGACATGATCCTCCAGAAGAAATTTGCAGGATTGGGATAATAGAAGTCATACTTCCTGTTTTTCAATGCACTTGGAAAAGTTCCAATCACGAGTGACTTACTATCCGGGGGCGCATACCAGTTCCAGGGATGTTTTTCGAGAATATATTCGGAATTCGAAAGTAATCCGGCCATTATTTCAATATGTTAAAATGCTGTTTTAAAATAATCATTCCCAAATTTCGCCTTTTCTATATGAATCAGTATGCTTTTTTTCCAAACTCAGGAATTAACGTTCAGTGGCACACTATTATAATATTGTCAGGTAGCTCTGGTCAATGCCGAACAGATCTCTAAATAAAAGACAATGGAAAATCAAGATTCAATGAATAAATCAGGGTCTACTCCACAGGGAGGAAATCAACAGGGTGGATCACAACAAGGAAGTAATCAGCAAAAAGGAAATCAGCAAGGAACAAATTCTTCTGATCAGCCTCAACGTGATGAAAATAATAAAAACAAAGAAGCAAATCCTTCTGAAAGAAATTTCACTGCTGAAACTGATGCAGACACTGATGCATCTGAAGAAACTACGGAAACCAATAAACCGAAAATGTCCGGTGATGTTAAAGGTGGCAACACTGATAAAACAGGTACTGACAGAAGTGCCGGAAACTCTACTCTCTAATCCTTTTGTAAATACAAAAGCAGGAAGTCATCTAAGGATGATTTCCTGCTTTTCATAATATTAGTATATGAAAAACCCAACAATATTATTTGACTCCCTCTTACTGTTCATTATGATTGCCTTGACAGGATGTTCTGTTGTAGGCGGTATTTTTAAAGCAGGAATGGGCTTTGGAATTATAATGGTCGTACTGGTTGTTGCTCTTATCATCTGGCTCATCAGCAGAGTAGGGAAAAAAAACTAGAACCATTTCTTTTTAAAGCTTGTCTGTTGATGCTTTATGTTCTTTAAACTGATGCCGGAATAAAGAAATGATTAACTTGCCCGGGTTAATTAATCATTACCAATCGACGATTTTCCCGATCAAACCATTTATATTCTGTGAAAAATACTACATCAGGTAAATATGTACTTTCCAAAAAGCTTGATGCATACTTCTACGGAGTAAATAAAGCATATAGGTTTACCCAGGATTTTTTTAAACAGGTTGTAAGAAGACCTTTCCATTTTACAGAGGTAATAAATCAATGTTTTGAGATCGGCTTGCGGGCATTACCACTTATTTCATTAACCGGATTTATCATCGGAATTGTTTTTACCAAACAATCGCGGCCATCTCTGGAAGATTTTGGCGCTACTTCCTGGTTGCCCTCACTCATTGGAATTGCAATCGTAAAAGCACTGGGCCCGTTAGTCACTGCTTTGATCTGTGCAGGAAAAGTAGGATCAGGAATTGGGGCTGAACTTGGTTCAATGAAAGTTACTGAACAGATCGATGCAATGGAAGTATCTGCGATCAACCCCTTCAAATACCTGGTCGTTACCCGTGTTCTCGCTACACTCATCACAATTCCAATTCTCTCATTCTATTGTAGTGTAGTTGCACTTCTCGGAGCATATATTAATGTGCATGCAGAAGAAATGACCAGCTTCCTAGCA
This sequence comes from Bacteroidota bacterium, assembly GCA_016711505.1. Taxonomy (NCBI): domain Bacteria; kingdom Pseudomonadati; phylum Bacteroidota; species Bacteroidota bacterium. Next base: position 485,417 of record JADJSV010000017.1, read on the forward strand.
TTTTTCAAAAATGCATTTTCTACAATTCACTTCCTTGATCTTTTTACTGCAGTTGTTAAATCGATCATCTTTGGATTCACAATTGGTATCATCGGTTGTTATAAAGGATTTTATGCAACACAAGGTACAAGTGGTGTTGGTAAAGCGGCAAATGAAGCTGTTGTAATTTCAATGTTCATAATCTTCATCGAAGAAATTGTTATTGTTCAAATCGCTAACTGGATAAGATTCTTTTAATGATGGAAGCCCAACATAAAATAAATTATAACGAAAAGGTTATTTCCATAAAAGATCTTTACAAATCATTTGGAGATCTTCATGTATTGAAAGGTATATCCCTCGATTTACATAAAGGAGAAAATATAGCTGTACTCGGAAAATCAGGTACAGGTAAATCTGTTCTGATAAAAATTATTTCCGGCTTGCTTAAGCCGGATAAAGGAGAAGTAATTGTTTTAGGAAAAAATGTTGATCAGTTAACATTAAAAGAACTGAATGAACTCCGCTTACATATTGGGTTCTCTTTTCAGAACAGTGCGCTCTATGATAGTATGAATGTAAAACGAAATCTTGAATTTCCGCTGACAATGAATTTCCCGAAACTTACAAAGAAGGAAGTTGAAAAATCCGTTGATGAAGTTCTTGATGCTGTCGGACTCAAAAGCAAATTGAAAGAAATGCCTTCGAGTTTATCAGGTGGACAAAGAAAACGTATTGGAATTGCCCGTACATTAATTCTGAAACCACAGATCATGTTGTATGATGAACCAACTGCCGGACTGGATCCGATTACCAGTACAGAGATCAATAAACTGATCAACGAAGTACAAGAACAATATAATACCAGTTCAATAATTATCACGCATGACCTTACATGTGCGAAAGCAACAGGCGACAGGGTTGCAATGTTACTTGATGGACAATTTTCAAGAACCGGGACTTTCAAAGAAGTTTTTGAAAGTAGTGAAGAAGTAATAAAAGAATTTTACAATTATAATTTTATTCAATAAGTCATGAATGAATCTTCTGAAAAAAGAAAAGTAGCTGTTGGAATCTTCGTTTTGATTGGAATTGTTTTTCTGATCCTTGGAATTCTTGCGATCGGAAATATCAATGAAACATTCAAAAAGAAAATTTCTATTGTCGCAATGTTTGATGATGTAAGCGGACTGCAATCAGGGAATAATATCTGGTTTTCAGGTGTGAAGATCGGCATGGTCGATAATCTTGAATTTTATTCACAAAGCAAGGTTAAAGTGACCATGAAAGTAGAAGAGAAAGCTGTTCCTTATATTCGTAAAGATGCATTTGTAAAAGTTAGTACCGATGGATTGATAGGAAATAAGATCCTGATCATTTATGGTGGAAGTATGGAGAAACAGGTGATAGCAGAATTCGATACACTTGCAGTAGAAAAAAGTCTTTCTTCGGAAGATGTTATCAATACACTTCAACAGAATAATAAGAATTTTTTATCTATTACAAACGACATTAAACTTATCAGCAATAAAATGGCTGCCGGTGATGGGACTGTTGGAAAACTATTAAACGATAATGCACTATACGATCACTTGAATCAGGCGGCAGTATCATTACAGGCAACTTCCGGTCGCGCGCAACAACTTGTCAATTCACTTGCAACATTCAGCGAAACATTAAATACTCCCGGTAGTCTGATCAACCAATTGACAACTGATACAGCCGTTTTTAATTCAATTCGCAATTCTGCAACGAATCTGCAACGAATGAGTGATTCTGCAAGTACACTTGTTAGCAATCTCAATTCAGCACTTTCGAATTCAAAAACACCTGCAGGTGTACTACTGAATGACGAGGAATCAGGTAATCGCTTGAAAGAAACATTAAAAAATCTGGAGTCGGGTTCTAAAAAACTTGATGAGGATCTGGAAGCTTTACAACATAATATTCTTTTCCGAGGTTATTTTAAAGGTAAGAAACAGTAAGACTGCATCATAAACCTCGCCTTGCATTTCAAAAAGGTTTATAAGGTTAATTGTCAAAGGCACTACTGTCCGATAAAAATCAAACTTTGTAATTTATTTTATTATTATATTTTAAATCAACTGTTCGAAGAATAAATTTGTAGCAAGCCCCACATTTTGTTGACATACATCTTTGTGGATCAAAGATAAAGCAGTTCTTGTGCGTGGGAGTCCACGCGCTGCGCGAAATCATTTGAAAAGTTGAATCAGGGATCAAACCAATAATCGAAGATTTCAAATGATTTGTGCGCGTGGTGGCCTTTTTTTGTTTCTTTTTTTGGCCAAACAAAAAAAGAAAAATTGAAACGAGGCTTCAAGTTAAGTAAGCAGTTTCAATTGAAAATGTTTTATCGTGTGCTGACCTTTGACCCTCAACCCAAATTGATTAATGAATTACAACAACCTTTGCATTGTAAGTTGCCAATAAACTATTTCCTACAAAATAAATTCCCGGTACAAGATCTTTTAAATCGACTGTAGTGTTTTCCTGAGAATCGTTTTGGATCTCTATATTTTTTACAGTTTTACCTGAAATGTCTTTTATACTTAATACTGAATTGTTCTTCAAACCTTTCAGAACAATATGATCGTTTGCAGGATTAGGATAAATATTACCGGAAGAATAAATTTCTTCAACGCCAATATTCATATAAACATAAATCGCAGAACGGGATAAGCAACCATTCGAATCATGAATGATGACCTGATAATTTCCATTAAGTGTAGGCATTATTGATGGACCTGTTTCACCAACCATTGGTTGTTGATTAAAGAACCATTGATAATATTCTGCCGGACCTGCAGTAAGAATTCCTCCTGCTTCCGTGATCACCGGCTGATCCATAAATGTACTGATGATGCGGTTACTGGTAACAGTAGATGGAAGTGCACATAAATATGAACTGACAAGGACACATTCTACAACATCCCCATTCTGCAAACCGGAAATCAATGCCGAGTCTCCATTTGAATAATAACTGTTATTTACATACCATGTATAAACCGGTGCAGAACCTTCTACTGTTCCGTGAGCGACAAATTGTGCAATGTTCCCTTTGCAAAAATCACTCTCTGTACTGATCATAATTGCAGGGTAACCGGTTTCACAGATAGTATTGAATACTTCATTAGTTCTTATCGGTGGATTCTGATCAAAATAAATATGTGCTGAATTCAGTACGAGTGTTCCTGTAGGCAATCCCGGTTTTGTTCTTACTTTGAACTCTATATAACCATCACTGTTCTTTTCATTTTTCGATGTATCAGGAAGATTGATTTGTAAAAAATCCCAATGTAGAGTATTGAAACTTTCAATCCAGAAATTAAAACTATGACTTGAAGAAACAATTACTATTGATGATGCTTCAAATAATGTCGGATCTAAAATGTCAACTATATGAACATCAAAAGCTGTATCAGTACCAACATTCTGAAAATTGATTCGATAAGTCAGGCTGTCGTTATTCGAAACAAAATGTTCTGCACTCCACCCAACCGGGTCTACCTGAATAGTATTTTGAATTGAAACCGAAGAGCTGATATGGGGATCTGATACAATAACATCATCCAGATCCAACTGACCTTTAACAGTTGTACTCAGAATAAATAACAAAGCAATACAAGCCGAGAGTGCTTTCATGTTTCCGTGGTGAGGCTGATAAAGATAAAATTACATTTTAATTACGCCAAAATTAAGGTTCAAATATTATGTCAAACCGTCATTTTGTTTGGCAAGGGGAAAAAATGGTGTCAAAACCTACTAAATACCTCAAATTTCAATCAAAAATCAAACTCCTTTTCAATTTTTCCCGCAATAAGTGAGTTTCAATCTATTCAAAATACCCCCACATAGAACGCAAAACCTACTTATTTAAATTCATTATTATGTCTTTCAACCCGATTCAGACCCGGCTTTTTCTCATTCAGCGATTTTAATTAGAAGTCGAATTAAAACTAATTTACTATTACATTGTTATTTCACATAACAAACAAGCGCATACAAATCTTTATTATCCGGTTTTATTGAAGGCACCACGGGCGACTGTGGTGTCTTTTTTTGAAAACATTATTTAGATATACATTTAATTAGAACCGGCTTCAACTATCGGCAAATAAATATCAAAAGTTGCTCCTTCATTTAATTCACTTGTTGCAGTAATTATTCCATCATGATTCTGAACAATTTTTTTAACAATTGCCAGGCCAATTCCTGTTCCTGCATATACTTCTTTGCCATGAAGTTTTTGAAAAACCTCAAAAATCCTTTCACTAAAATATGGCTCAAAGCCAATTCCATTATCCTTGACAACAATATGGCAGTAATTCATTTCAGATGAAAATTTTTCGCCTTTCAGCTCGCTACCTCGCAGAACAGAACTGTAAATTAAAATGCGGGCCGGGACATTAGGAAGTGAAAATTTCAGTGCATTGCTTACAAGATTGTAAAGTAATTGCCGAAATTGAAATGCGATTATACTTACCGGACATAAATCTTTGACTTCAATGATAGCATGTTTTGATTCTATTGTATCCTTCAATTCAAATATGATATCGTCTATTATTGTATGAAGATCCGTCAATTCAAAATTGCGTTCAGTTGCATTTATTCTGGAGAATGCAAGCAAGTCTTCAATGAGTAACTGCATTCTGTTTGCAGCTAATTGGATTCTGTTAAAATTATGCTTTCCACTTTCTGATAATACTGAATACTCTTCTTCAATAATTATTGAAGTCAGCGTCTGGATCTTTCTTAGAGGCTCCTGGAGGTCATGGCTGGAAATATATGTGAAAGCCTCAAGTTCTTTATTCGCAACAATCAATTCAGCAGCCCGTTTCTCTTTCTCTTCATTTTGAAATGCCAATTCTTTATTTGCAATTCCAAGTTCAGATGCCCGTTTTTCTTTTTCCTTATTCTGGTAAGCAAGTTCTTTATTTGCAATACTTAATTCCGCTGCGCGTTTCTCTTTCTCATTATTCTGATATGCTAACTCAGTATTTGCAATACTTAATTCCGCGGCTCGCTTCTCTTTTTCTTCATTTTGAAATGCCAATTCGATGTTAGCTATTATTAACTCAGCCGCTCTCTTTTCTTTTTCTTCATTCTGAAATGCAAGTTCTTTATTCGCAATACCCAATTCAGCTGCACGTTTTTCTTTCTCTTTGTTCTGGAAAGCCAATTCCTTATTTGCAACACTTAGTTCTTTCGATTTTCTTGAATCCATTTGTACTTACATGTTAAACAGGTTAGCTGCTCTGACTATTCAGAACAAAATGCAATTTATCAGGCTGGGCAATGGTCCTTGCAACTTCGGTTCCTGATGATAGTTTAGCGTTTTCCATGTCTCTCCTGATAAAAGTAAGTGCCTGCAAAATAGCATTCATAAGCTGAGGGAACATTGCAGGTTTTCTCATGAAATACTGAGCTCCACTTTCATAAAGCATATCAACTCTTTCCTGATCAAATGATGTTGAGAAAACAATTACAGGTAAATTCTTCAGCAAAGGGTTTTTCTTAATTTCATTCAGGCATTCAAATCCGTTCTTTCTATGCATGTTAAGATCAAGAAATAAAACATCGGGTAGCTCCGAAGTCAACTTCTGCAAATAAAACATCAGCTTCTCTCCATCATTAACAACATTGAAAATTGTATTCAAAGACAGCTTTTCCAGTGCTTCCTTGAAAAATGAACAATCGTCTATATCATCATCTGCCAAAAGTATATTGAAAAGTTTCGTTTTCATGCGTTGAGAATATACTTTACGCTACTTGTAGTGAATATTTTCTCTGATGCTATAGGCAGGGCATTATTTATTATTTCTTTCAATTGACCAAAATCACCGGGCTTACGTATGTAAACGTGAACTCCTGCTTTAAACACTTTTTTTATTATTGCCTCATCCTTTGATGTTGAAAATATAACAACAGGTAAATCTTTAAATCTATCGTCCCTCTTTATTTCAGCTAAACATTCAAGGCCTGTTTTTCGCGGCATATTCAAATCGAGAAATAATACATCGGGAATTTTAATCTCTTTATTATTTAATTCGGACATTAATTGTTCGCCGTCATTTACAATTTTTAATTCTGTTGAAATAGATAATGCAGATAATGCTTTCCTGAAAAAAGAACAATCATCATTGTCATCATCTGCCAGCAATATCCTTAGAGGCTCCACTTTCATATTCTACAGTGTTGAATTTGCATATAATAACCAAAGCTACTCCTAATTATGACCTGCAATTCATATGCATTAAATAAAATCCGAAAACAGAGTATATATTTCCCCAAATAAATAGTGTGCCATACTGATTGGTTTAGATTATTTTCCCTGATTATCAATACTTCTTATTATTATAACCCGTTGTTCGAAATTCAAAACGCCCGCCCTTCGACTTCGCTCAGGGACCGTGGCTTTTGGGCAGATATGTGTGAATTTTTTGCGAAGAAAATTCCCTTAAAATTAAAGTTAAATTTTCTTCGCAAAAAATTCACACATTACCTCTTATAACACGGTCCCCGAGCGAAGTCGAGGGGCAATAATTTCAAACAACGGGTTATTATAATGATGGAATGCTTATGTGCAGAACGAAAACAACACATAGCATTCCATCTTTTTTTTACTTTACCGAAACATTATCACTCGCTTTCCAAACAATCTCCGCTGTTTCAACCAATTTTATAAATTCAGCACGATAGCCGTCTGTATCAATTCCTTTTGATTCTCTTGCTGCTGTTAAAATATTTTTAAAATTTGCTTTGCCTTTAAATTTCGAATCCCGTAAAATCATTCCAAACTCTGCAACTGATGATGCAAAACGGAAATCTTCACTGCTCTTTTGTTCAGTTTCGTCTTGTGCCAATAGAGGATGCACGATCAATTTGCTTTCACTGCCTTTTGGGTCTTTGTAACGAAACTTAATTGTCATCATTTCATTTAACGCAATTTGATCCTGTGATACTGTCTTCTGATATTTTAAAGTATCAATATTGTCAATCGACTCTTTACTTTTAGCAGGAATGATCTCATACAATGCAGTTACGGTTTTTCCTGAACCTAATTCACCCGCGTCTTTTTTATCGTCGTTAAAATCTTCGTCAGCCAGAAGTCTGTTTTCATATCCTACAAGTCTGTAAGCTTTCACATGAACAGGATTGAATTCAATCTGCAGCTTTACATCCTTTGCAATTGTGTTCAACGTTGCACCCATCTCTTTCACAAAAACTTTTTGTGCTTCCAGAATATTGTCAACATATGCAAAATTTCCATTGCCTTTATCTGCCAGACCTTCCATTTTAGAGTCTTTATAATTCCCCGTTCCGAAACCGAGAACAGTAAGAAATATGCCCATGTCTCTTTTCTTTTCAATCAGTGAAACAAGTTCTGCATCACTTGATACACCGACATTAAAATCTCCATCAGTCGCAAGTATGACGCGGTTATTTCCATCCTTCATGAAATTTTCTTTTGCGACATCATAAGCTAATTGAATTCCTTCACCGCCGGCTGTTGAACCTCCGGCTTGAAGAACATCTATCTTCTGCATAATCAATTCCTTTTCTTTTCCTGAAGTTGGCGAGAGAACTAAACCGGAACTTCCGGCATAAACTACAATAGAAACTTTGTCTTCAGGTCGAAGTTGCTGTACTAATAATCTGAATGAACGTTTTATCAATGGTAGTTTATTTTCATCCATCATAGATCCCGATACATCGATCAGAAAAACCAGATTATTTGGCGGAAGTTTTTCTGCTTCAATTGATCTGCCTTTCAATCCGATCTTTACAAGTTTGTGTTCAGGATTCCATGAACAATTTCCGATCTCTGTTGTAATGCTTATTGGTTCCTGATCTTTTGGCTGAGCATACTCATAGTTAAAATAGTTTATCATCTCTTCTATACGGACTGCATCTTTTGGTGGTAACATTCCTGCAGTAAGTATTCTTCTGATATTGCTATATGATGCTGCATCTACATCAATAGAAAACGTAGACAGGGGTCGTCGTTTAACATTGTTGAATTGGTTTTCCGTGATCAATGAATACTCTTCATTGTCCGAAACTTTTCTTTCCGGTATTTGTGTAACAGACCCTCTCACTTTAATACCATCAACATAGTATGCATTAGCATCACTTCTACTACCACGGATATTCATTGGCTCTGATTCGTTCACCTGATAAACTCCTGCTGCCTGGGAACTTATTGAATTAACATCTCGGGTTGGCGCCTGAATAATTTGTTCTTTCTCAATAAGTGGTACTTTATATTCCCGAATCACAATTTGATTTAGTTGTGTGCCAATAGTCATAACAATGTCAACTACCGCAACCGAATCAACAGCTATCAGAATGTTTTTCATCATTATGGGTTGAAAACCAACACAGGTTGCCTTTACATTATACAATCCACCTTGATCCGGTTTAATTGAAAAGTTTCCGTCAATATCTGTCGTAGTTCCAAACAAATTTGCAGTATCGCGATAAACAACAATGCTGGCAAATGGTATTCCTTCATCCGGATTTGAAGTATGAACCCGGCCTCTAATTTCGTAAGTCTGCGCTGTAGATACGGTGCAGACGATCATTATATAAATGATCATTTGTACTAAAGCTTTCATAAGATTTAATTTTTGAGAGTGATTTTAATCATGAGTCGCCCCCGCGACTTATTGCATAAATAATTTCGATCTTTTCATAGGCATTGGATTAAATTTTAAAATCTATCAATTTGAAAAAGGAAATTACTTAAGGAAAAATTGATATATGTCATGCGAAAGTTAGGAATGCCTTTTAGATGAAGTCTGATTTCAATTTTTCGTTTATCAGCTAACAACCAAACGTTCAATTTAGCCTTGGAAAATATGAGAGGAATAATTTAGCATAATTTTTTCTCCCGCAGATCCCGCAGATGAAGGCGCAGATAAATACGCAGATGTGTACCGTCAAATTAAAAATGTCGCTTTTCTAGTATTAACGCTGAATGAAAGCAACACAAATCAGCGATTTTATCTGCGCCTCATCTGCGGAATCTGCGGGAAAAAACACAGTACTTTTTTCCGTCAAAGATCTCTGCGGAAGTCTGCAGGAAATAAACTAAATCAATGCAACTTTTAAATTCAATATTTCGTTACTTTGAATTGCATACAGACTAAATTGCACCAATGAAAAGGTTCGCCATCTACTATTGCTTTACTTCTTTTATATTAATCACAGCTTGTGGACCTTCGCGAATAGTCAGTCTTAATGTTACACGCCCGGCAGAAATTTCATTGCCTGCTGATGTCCAAACTATTTTACTTGTAGACAGAACGAAATTCAAAAATCAGACGATGAACGTCATTGAAGGAATTCTCACAGGAGAACTTCCGGGTGATGACAGATTTGCTGTTCAGGAAGCGATGAATGCTTTGAAAGAAACATTATACAATTCACCCCGCTTCAATGTAAAAGTTTCCCCTGAACGATTAGAAGGAAATAGCTTGTCGGCTGTATTTCCTGATCCTCTTACTTGGGAACAGGTAAATTTATTGTGCTCCAAAGAAAACGCCGAGATACTTGTGGCGCTGGAAGTTTTTGACAGCGACTTCACTGTTTGGCCGGGATCCAGAATAAAAAAGAAAACTGTTGGTGAAGGAACCAACAAACAAGAAATTGAATACACAGAATTTTATGCTCAAGGTGCAGGAAGTGTGGATTTCGGAATCAGGACTTACTATCTGAATGAGAAAAAAATTGTAGACCAGCAAATGGTCAGCGAATCTCATACGTGGGAAGGTACGGGAAGTACACCGATTGAAGCAATGGGGTTGCTCATTTCAAAGAATGAAGCGATCAGATATCTTGCTAACAATATTGGCGAAAGTTATGCTTATAAAATTTCACCAATGCCAATTCGAATTTCAAGATCGTTTTACGGAAAATCAAAACGTGTGGATGAAGTTGCCTCAGGTTCACGACTTGCAGATGTAAACAAATGGCAGGAAGCAATCGACATGTGGAAAACCGGACTTTCAAAAGCAACTAAGGAAAAAGACAAAGGACAAATTGCCTACAATATCGCTATCGGCTACGAAGTCCTGGGTGAATATGGAACTGCTTTGAAATGGGCACAGGATTCATATACACTTTACGGAAATAAAGAAGGCCGGAATTATGCACGACAAATTCAGCAGCGAATCAATGAAGAAAATGTTTTGAAGGAGCAGATGAATAAGTAAATGCTCACCTTTCGTACTAACATTATTTTAGTAGTTAAATTATTCGTCTTTAATCGCTTTTATTATCTAAAGAATAAATATCAAACTCAACCGGTATTTTAAATTTAGCCAAATCACATAATAGTTCAGGCAGAAGTTGGAAGTAGATATGAAAATCATAAATTGTTCCGTAAACAACAAGAAACATAGCATTCTCAGGATCAGCAAATATTGATTTAAATTTTGTTTCATTGCCATTCAGAAAATCTACCATTTCAATTAGTGGTTGACTAAGATAAACACCGTCTTCGTTTTTTGCCCTTAACTTTATATCATAAATCCAGTTGTTTTCAGTGCATTTTCTATATTTATTAGTTTCACCTGTCCCATAGTTTATCCACGGCTTTCCCTTTTCTCTAATTTGAATATAATCTATTCCGGTTTCCTCAGTAATATATTTAGGATCCCGATCACCGGTATTTATGTAAAGCTTTACTCCAAGAGTATTTTTATCTTTCATTAATTATATTAATTATATCAATTAATCACACTCACCCGCCCCGTATACTGATGAAAATTCCCCTGAATATCAAACACACGAACCATCCACACATACGTCCCCAATTGAACTAACTTTCCGCCTTCTTTAACTTTTCCATTCCAGCCATCACCCCAACTATTTGTTTTGAATATCTCGCTACCCCACCGATCGAAGATCATAAATTCATAATCCGTTTCGCTCACTCCTGTTCCCAGTGGAGAAAATATTTCATTGATGCCGTCGTCATTCGGAGTAAAAGAATTTGGTACATAAAATTCGAATTCCATTTCAACACAGATCTCAGAGTTTAATGTATCTGCACAACCATATTGACTCTTTACGATCAGTTGCAATGGATAACAACCGGTATCAGGATAAATAAAATTCGGATTCTTTAATGATGATGTGTCATTAGCATCAGAAGTAAACATCCAGTTCCATGAAACTGCATCTGTTGATTGGTCTGAGAATGTTACAGCAGGATCAACGATCACAACAGGATTCGGTGAATATGTAAATGCAGGTTTAGGTTGAGGAAGTACTGTAATGAAATTTGTTTGTGTTCCTGTTCCGAAACAACCTGATGTATCTGTTACTTCATACGTAATTGTATATGTGCCTGCAGTATTGTAACAATGAGATGTAATTCTACAATCAGTAGAATTTTCACCATCACCAAACGTCCAGCTTGCATCCATACAATTTGTAAGAGTTGTATCTGTTAATGTGATACATAATGGCGCACATCCATTTAAAACATTTGCAGAAATTACTGGAAGCGGTAGTTGCTGAACATTCACATTCGAATATGATGTTACAGCAGGTGTCCCGCAATTGTCAGTAACAGTAAGTGTATACGTAGTGGATGTATTCAAAGTAACATCCGGTTCTGAGATCAAAGGATTGTTTAGTCCGGCAACCGGCGACCACAAATAAAAATAATTTTCATTACCTCCACTCACTATTGATGAAAGTGCATTTGAAGTACCTGCACAAACATTTATTACAGGTAGTGTATACACACTCAAAGGTGGATTCACTTCGATTGAAACAGATTGCGGTAATGAACTGCATCCGTTTGCATCAATTGCTACAACATCGTAAGTTGTTGTTGTTGTCGGATTCACACTTGAACTAACCGGAACTCCACCTGATGACCATGAATAAGTATAGCCGGATGCTCCGCCAGATCCAATAGCTGTTAAAGAAACCGATTGTCCGATGCAAATTGTATCGCCGGCCATTGCCGCTACTGTTGGTTGCACATCATCAATTGTTGCAGTTAAACTATCAGTCGTACATAAACCGGGATATGAGATCACGCAAGTGTAATCACCGGGATATAAATTTGAAATTGTAGATGTTGTTTGTCCACCCGGTGACCACAGATATGTTGGTGTTCCTGAAAAATTACTTACCGTTGCAGTTGCACTTCCGGTGTTCACACAAGCATCGGTTGAATTTATTGCAGATACAGGTGCAGTAGTACAGGTAAATGTATTTCCCTGAATGAATACGCCAGAATCATATTTACCATTCAGTGCATCGACTACGGCAATCTTCATGTGGTAAGTCTGACATGGTGTAACAGCAACTACTGAAGTAATTGGAATTGTATATCCGTCGTAAACAATATCTGAATTCGGATTTGTATAGTTGTCGACATAGAATGCAGGATTCGAAGCACCGCTACCTAATGGCCAGCCACCATTTACTGTGAAGATCGATACCGGTGTGGTTCCATTCGGCAACGTTGCAATATTTTGCGACAAATAATTTCCTCCTGAAGGATTTGGTCCGGAAAGAAACATTGCAAAAACATCGTTGTATTGATTGATGTACCTTGGATATTCTTCCGAACCGAAAACATATGTGATGTGCAACGTGTCACAGACCGGAATAAAATCAAACTCAAGTAAGCAGGCATCGTATCTTGCCTGAGAACTGATTGCAATTACATCAGCATCGTTTACATTATTTCCATTCTGAACATTACTAAAATCTGTTCCGGGACTAGCGACATCTGATGCATACCCACTTGTTAAAACCACGCCATTAGGTAAACCCAGATTAGATCCTGTATAGGTAAATGTTCCGGTAGAATTTATACCGGTATTCATAGTAGCATTGCTTACGGTAATTCCGCTTCCGACAATCGCTTGAGCTAAAGCTGATGCTGATCCATTATTGATAATCGTGAGCTGAGAAAAACCGACTAACGGGAGCAAAAAATAAAGCAAGAAAAGAAATGCAATTCTCATAAGGGGAGGACGCCATTTTGCTAAGGAGCGAAGAGCAAAGGTAGAGAATAATTGTAAGATAAATGCTGTTCACTTTAAACCCAAACCCCCAAAATACCCGGTGGTATTACTTACAGTTAAGCAAAAACTTACCGATCTTTTCCTTCATATCCTCATCACAAAGTTCAAATGCCTTTTGAAAATCTTTGCACGCTTTAATTGAATCTTTCATTTTTAAACGAATCTCTCCTCTTGTAAGAAATGCAGTTGAATATTTTGGATCGAGACTAATTGATTTTTCGACGTGCTCGATGGCACATTTAAAATCATTGAGAAGCATTTCTGTATCTGCAAGATTATTCCATGCTACTGATTTTCCCGGGAAATCAATGCATAATTTAGAATAACCTGCAAGACTTTCATATAACTTTCCTTGTCGTTTTTTAATCAAAGGGATTTGCAATCGAGCATTAAAATGGGAGTCATTAATCAACACTATTCTTTCCAGATCAATCAATGCCTTATCAAAATTTTTGTGAAATTTATGATATAATGCTCTTTGATACAAACTACGGACATTATATGAATGGCGGTAAATTGCATAGTCAAGGTCCTTCAAAGCTCCAAGGGAATCATTTAATTCTTCCTTCAATTTTGCTCTTGACAATAATATACGAGTAGAGCCAGGTATAATTTCATGGGCTTTATTTAAACTTTTCAAAGCATCTCTCAACTTTTTATTCAGCCATTGAGTAATTGCTAAATTCTCATATAAATTTACATTTAAAGAGTCCTTTTTAATTGCATCAAGCAACAACTCTTCCGCCATTTTATAATTCTTTTTTTCATATAAACTATCGACCCTTTCGTACAACACTTTATAGTCCGCACCACTACAAACAAAACTCAGCAGTAGAAAATTTAAAACAAATAAGCTCTTTTTCATAGATACTTTATCATAAAACTGAATTTGCCTCAAAGAAACGCAATTATCAAAGCAATCCAAAATTTGCAGCCTTTTTAATTAACATTGCAGTATTGTTTACTTGAAATATTACGAGTGATTTTCTTTCCCTGAATTCCATAAAACTCTCCGGAATTTAGCCTACATGATTATGTCCTCAAAACAATACCTCTCGTATGTTTTTTGTGCTAAACTTAATAGCAGATAGTGTAAATTTGAAAATGAAAAACCACACAGCAAAAACAAAACGATTTTTATTTACAGGAATTTTTTTTATTTTTTTATTTTCAACTCAAGCGCAGAATTGGCAATGGGCAATTAAAGGAGAAAGTTCGCGCAACATTACTTCTGACGCAAGCGTAATTGACAGGAACGGAAATAGTCTGATCGCAGGTACATTTTCTGATTCCATTTCGTTTGGTACAACTACTCTGGCAAACCCGGGACTGCGATCTGTGTATGTTGCCAATTTTGATGTCAACTCGAATCTGATCTGGGCCAAAATTGTTGCTTACGACTCATCGCTTTCTGTAAATGAAATAACTGTTTACCCATCTGGCGATTTTTCTATTACCGGACAATTTTACGATACAATTACTGTTGGTCAAAGTCCATCATTGCAACTTACTTCAGCAGGTAACCAGGATCTATATCTTGCGCGATTTGATAGTCTTGGAAATTTTCTTTGGGCCAAATCCATCGGCGGAACAGGAATTGATTTTGCAGGTGGAATTAGTGCAGATAATCTTGAGAATACTTTTCTTTCCGGAGATTTACATATCACTTCATTCCCTTATTCCGGTTCAAAGATTTTTTTGAATAAATATGATATTTCAGGAAATCTTATCTGGTCGCAAGTTGAACCTGCTTTTGGAAATAATCATTTCAGTTCTGCTATAAAATGTGATGACTTCGGAAATTGTTATGTTGTTGGAGAATTTTTCAATCACATTGAATTTAATTCCGGTGACAGCATTGATGCGGGCAACGTTGAACTCAATGGTTTTGTAATTAAATTCGATCCGCTAGGTAATTATGTATGGGGTAAAACGATCGGTGCTGCTTCAGGATACTGCGGTAATCAATCGATTGAAATTGATCAATCCGGGAATTGTTATATGAGTGGTTTTTATCATGGGACTATTTCCTTCGGAACAATTGCTCTGACATCCGCTCCATCATCCTCCTATGAAGTGTTTATCGCTAAATGTGACAGCGATGGAAATTTTATCTGGGCAACTTCAACATCCGGCTCTTCAATTAATGGCGGTTTATCAATTAATGATTTCGGGACAATTTATATTTGTGGAAATTTTTCACAAACTATCGGAATCGGACCAACAGTATTAACATCACAAGGAGAAATGGATTGCTTCATTGCAAAACTAAACTCCTCAGGAAATTTTGAATGGGCTATAGAATACGGAGGATCTCAAAACGACGACGTGAACGGAATAATTACGAATCAAAGTGAGCTTTATTTATGTGGAACTTTTACCGGTGAAATGAATTTTGGTTCTGCGCTCACTTTGTACGGAAATGATACGATCACTTCAAAATCCTATCTGGCAAAACTCGATATTACATCAGATATTTTTCAGGCAGAACATTTACAAAATGTGAAAGTATTTCCTTGTCCGGCAATTACTACAATCAAAGTTACTACAGAATATTCCGGGAAATGCAGTACAGTAATTTTTGATGTTTCCGGAAAAGAAATAATGCATCAGTCTACTACCGATTTTATTAATATTGAAAAACTCACTCCCGGAATTTATATTCTTAAATTATTTAATGGAAGTCAATATGCGGGCTCTACAAGATTTATCAAGAACTAGCTTAGTGATCTGGCATGATTTAAATTTTAACACTAAGATCACTAAGTTTTTAGCACAAGAGCACAAGTGAAGGTTCTATTATGTGTTCTTGTGACGATTTTCAGTGAACTTAGTTTTAATTTATTTTCATCCTGACTTTCTCACAAACTTCGTAAGAATTACAATCTGCTGCCCTTCTATCTTTCCTTCGATCTGTTCCGTATTATCAGCAACAATTTTAATATTCTTCACAACAGTTCCGATCTTTGCATTGATCTGTGATCCTTTTACATCAAGCGATTTGATAAGCGTGACTGAATCGCCGGTGCGAAGCTGAGCACCGTTACTGTCTTTATGTATATCATCAGCTACTGAATCAAGATGGTCGCCGGAAGATTTTGCCCATTCCAGTGTTTCATCATCTAAATACAACATGTCGATTGCATCTGATGCCCACGATTCATTTTTCAATCGGTTCAACATGCGCCATGAAACAACTTGCACTGCAGGAATTTCACTCCACATACTGTCTTTCAGACAAGTCCAATGTGCCGGATCCAGATCACTTTTTTTCTCAAGCTGACTTAAACACTTTTCACACACATACAAACTACTTTCTGCTCCCGGCCCTTTGTCCGGTGGAATTGTATATACTGAAAGCGATTCTGCGGAACCACATAATTCGCAAATACTATTACTTCTTTCCTTTAATTGATCTTCAATTGTCATTGTTCTGAATTATCCGGCAATAGTACACATTTCCGCAAAGATGCGGAAGTACAATCTAAAGACTAAAGAAAATGACAATAACTTCTGAAAATAATGAAACTAAAAATTAAAATACTCGCATTTCATATTCTGATCACTATTTCAGATTAGCAACCTGAACACTTGAAAGCACTGTTTTCGCTTTATCATCTGACCTTCCACCAAAAATATAAAGTTTGTCATTCAATACAAATGCACCTGCGTCTTTTCGTGCAATCATTTTATTCGACTTAATCATTGAAAATGTATTCGAAATAATATCATAGCAACCAATCAAACTCTGATTATCAGATAATACGTAAATCTTTGTTCCGTGTGCTACTACTGAATTAGCAGAAAGACCAAGAGGAAGATCTGCAAGTTGCGTCCAGGTATTTGTTTCTGTATTATACATATCAATCCTGTTTGAAGGCTTTCCTGTATTTCCTCCTATAACATATAGTTTTCCTTCAACCATTACACCTTTTGCTTCCTTTGCTTCGGGCATTGGTGCAAGTTTGATCCATCTTTTAGAAGAATGATCAAAACAATACAGCCTGTTTGAATACATCGGTTCGACTGGAGAAATTTTTCCACCAAACGAATATATCATGTCGTTCCAGACAGCCACTCCACCTGCATGAGCAGGATGTGGATTGTCAGTTGTAAGAGTTACTTCTCCGGTTTTTAAATTTACAACTTCGGTTTTTCGGTTTAGTTTGTCATCATTCACATCGCCATTGAAAACATAAAGCTCATCTCCAAGAATTACCGACGATGAGTATTGCCGGGGTATTAGTCCCGAAGTCAGGACAGTCCAACTGTTTTCTGAAATATTATACTTGTCTACTTTTCCCGAAAATTGATCCGCTGTAAATCCATTGATAACATACAGACTGTTGCCATCAGAAACGCTTGATACAGCACCTCGTGCTTCCGGCATTGCAGCTAGATCTTTGAATTCAAACAGAGGCTGAGAGTTTGTGGTTAGAAAACCTAAACAAATAAAAGAAATTACAAGTGTGATTTTTTTCATGATAACAATTTATACATTGTTTCACAAAAAAAGTTTTATTTACTCGACTTTAAATGAGTGTAGAATTTTTAACCCAATGTCGTTTACATCTTCAGAAACAGAGGACAGTACAAATACACCAACATGCTCTGCTTCATTAAAACCAATATAGGATGCAAAACCGCCAGTTAACCCACTTTGCCACACCACGCTACTGTATTGTTCAGTTGCCGGATTAATTCTCCAGCCTAAACCTACTTCAATACCGGGTTCTGCCAGCTTGCCGGATTTTATTCTTGGATTGTGGGTGTAATCAAGCAAATTGGTAACACTACTCTTATTCAAAGAAATATTTAATGATAGAAATTTCATCATATCTCCAGGTGTTGAATGTAATCCAATCACAGGCGCATACACATCGCCGGTCCATCGCGGCGCCGGATTACCTTTTTGTGTGTACCCGCTTAGAAACTTTTTATTCATCTCTTCAGATAACTTTATGCGGGTATCGTTCATCTGCATTCTGTCAAGTAAATTTTCAATGAGTAACGTTTCAAAATCTTTTCCTGATTTCAAGGATAGTGCTTTTCCCAATACTGCCACTCCTATTTCGGAATGCTTGTATTCAAATCCAATTGGCTGTATCATAGAATAGCCTCTTAAAAACTCATACATGTCTTCCGTTGAATAATCTGCATAGGGATTCGACTTTTCTTTCTTATGAAAATTGAACGGTTTGTCCGGAAGTCCACTGGTATGTGTCGACAAATAACATAACAATATTGGCTGAGGTTCAGTTGAAGTATCCGGTTTGCAGATGTAGGGAGTAAATTTCAATTGCATATTATCACCTGAACCATTATCGTACAAACCGGTCTCTGTTTTATATGGTTCACAGATTACATGCTGGTAAACGGGAGCAGGTACATCCACAGGAAGAAAATTACTTAATTTATCATCTTCGTGTATCTTTCCCTTTATAACCTGATCAGCATAGAGCAAACTTGTAAATGTTTCTGTTAAACTACCTAATTCAAAAACAGAAGTTGAGTCGGGTTTCTTTCCATTGTGTAATTCCGTTTCTCCATAATAAAAAATCTGCTGAACTCCGTTATTATACACTCCGATTACCAGAGCACCCGGCCTGTTTCCCAGATACTGAGAAGCGAGTTTATTGGAAAATATTTCTATTCCCGTCTGTGAATTAACACTAAATTTACTCAGGAAGATAATAGCTAAAACCAGTAGTTTTTTCAAGACCTAATTTTTATTCAATTTGTTGAATCAACAGGTTTTTGCTGATGATGGATGTCATGATTCCATATGATTCTTACCTCATGCCATGATTAATTTCATAACTTCTTTTGAATTTCCCATTTAAACCAATGTAAATGATTTCGTATAGCCGTTTGGTATTTCTCATTTTAGTTCTCGCTCTTGGCTCGTGTGGTCCTCAACATAAACAAGCTGCCGAAATAGTTGTTGAAAATAAAATTGAAATTGAAAAGGAAGTTGAAGATCTGCTCAGAACACAATTGGAACAATACAATGATGACAGCCTTCTGATCATCGGCAAAGATACGCTGTTCACAGCCTTTTGGATCAACAAATTCTTTTTAGCCAATAATTTTAAACCGATATGGACTTTAGAAGAACAACTGACACCATCTGGCCGGCAATTGTTTAATGTACTTGATTCATTGTACTGGTACGGACTTTTTCAGGAAAACTATAACACCAAAAATCTTCTCCAAATAAAAGAACAGATAAAAAACCAAAATTCAGATCAGATCAGTATTACGCGTTTATATGAATTGAATATCTTACTTACAGATCAACTTCTGAAACTTATCATTCATTTAAGAGATGGCACTATCAATCCCTACACTTTAAAGAGCGAATGGAAAGGGAAACAAACCGATTCAACTTTGTTGCCACTTATGCAACTCGTCGTTTCTTCAAAAGATCTTCATTCTGTAATAAATTCAGTCGAACCGAATAGAGCAGAATACAAATTTCTTAAACAACATCTGATTAAGTGTTTAACAGTATTAAAAAGCGAAATTTTTTCTGACAAAATTTTTTCGAACGACTCTCTCTATAAAAACCTCTCCGTAATATTGTTAAATATGGAACGCTGGCGCTGGGAAAAAGAAACGGCAGAAGATTACAGTATATTCATTAACATTCCTTCTTACAGTTTCAGGTTTTACGCTTGCGATACACTTGCTTTAACATCAAAGATCATTTGCGGCAAACCATCTACGCCTTCACCTTACAGGCTGGACTCAAAAATAAACCATTATTATGTATATCCTTACTGGATCATTCCATTCAGTATTGCGACGAAAGAAATCCTTCCTAAACTTAAATCTGACCCGTATTATCTTCTGAATAATAATATACAGGTACTGGATAAGCAGGGAAATATTGTAGTCGATTCTATTGACTGGAAAAAATATTCCAAAAGAAGTTTTCCGTTCACCTTAAGACAAAGAGATGGTGATGAAAATACTTTAGGAGTGCTGAAATTTATTTTTCCTAATAAATATGGGATCTATTTACACGATACGAATGCGCCCGGACTTTTTAAAAAAGAAATGCGTGCGCTGAGCCATGGTTGTATTCGCCTTGAAATGGCCCGTCAATTAGCTGCCTTGATCTCGACTTGTTGTTCAAGGGATTTTAATAATGATTCGCTACAATATTATATTTCAACGAAAGAAAGACACAAGGTTAATTTAGAAATACAGCTTCCCGTTCATATAAGATACTTTACCGCTGAAGCCGACTCTTTAGAAATTATTTTTTATAGAGATGTTTATCATATCGATTCACTAATGAGAATGACTAGTAAATTTCAGAAATCATTTTCTATTCTGTAAAAGATGATACATCAGGTTAGCATGAAACATTTCAGTGATTTGTTTTGATCGTTCAAAAAAAACATTGGTTACTGCAGTATAGCTGCCGGTATATAAAGAATTTATTTGTGGCAGGCTGATATCAATTCATTCTAACTTTCTTTCTCCACAATAGACACCGGTTCTTCGATGGAAAAAAATGATTCTATCACGTGTTAAAAAAGATTTCATTTACCAGCTCATTTAATTTCACTACTTCCGAATTAAAATCATTTTAAAAAATGACTTTTATCCTTAACATAAGAAATTAAACTTTATACTTTTATCTATTAGTATCTTTTTCTGATTTCATAATTCTAAATAAAAAACCATGGAAAAAATATTTCTGAATAAAACCGCCATCATTACAGGTGGTAGTTTTGGCATTGGAAGAGCTACACGCAATTGCTTTCGCAAATCACGGCGCAAATGTAGTCATTGCTGACATAATTGAAGATCACGAAACTTCAGACCAGATCAAAAGTTCAGGAGGTAATTGCATTTTTGTAAAATGCGATGTTTCAAATTCAAATGATGTCAAACGATTGATTGATTCTGCTATCAGTGCATTTGGTACAATAGATTTTTGCTTCAATAATGCAGGCATAGAAGGTATTTCAGCCCTCACTCATGAATGCACTGAAGAAAACTGGGAGCGGACAATAAATGTTAATCAAAAAGGAGTCTGGCTTTGCATGAAGCATCAGATACCTGTTATGTTGATTCAGGGAAAAGGTGTAATTGTTAACAATGCATCAGTAGCCGGATTAGTTGGGTTTCAAAATCTCCCGGCTTATGTTGCTTCCAAACATGCAATCATTGGACTTACAAAATGCGCAGCTCTTGAATACGCTAAAAAGGGTATTCGTGTAAATGTTGTTTGCCCAGGTGTAATTAAAACTCCTATGATAGATCGGTTCACCGGCAATAATAAAGAAGCCGAAAAACAATTTGAAAATCAGGAACCGATTGGAAGACTTGGTTCACCTGAAGAAGTTGCCAATGCAGTCGTCTGGCTTTGTTCTGATCAGTCTTCTTTTGTTACGGGAGTTACACTACCGGTTGATGGTGGTTGGGTTGCTCAATAATTATTATTATCGTTTCAGATTTGTCAGGAACAATTAATATCTGACTTCTTTAGAAGAAGGCTTTTATTGATCTCATTTTCGGCAATGAGAATATTTTCTATCCCTTGTAAGATTGCATCCGGATTGAAAGAAATACTGTCAATTCCCTGCTCTACAAGAAATGAAGCATATTCCTTATAATCACTTGGAGCTTGTCCGCACAATCCGATTTTTTTATTCATCAGTTTTGCTTTACTGATTGCAAGACGGATCAGATTTTTCGGTGCCTCATTTCTTTCATCAAATAGATTGCTGATAATTGATGAATCCCTGTCAATCCCAAGGGTCAATTGTGTCAGGTCGTTTGAGCCAATTGAAAATCCGTCAAAATGTGCGGAGAACTCTTCCAGCAACAGAGCATTTGACGGAATCTCCACCATCATGTAGATCTGAAGATCATTCTGTCCGCGTGTGAGGCCAAAGTCTGACATCACTTGTATTACTTTCCGGGCTTCTTCAACTGTTCTGCAAAACGGAATCATTAGTTTTACATTTGTCAGCCCCATTTCTTCCCGGACTTTTTTCATGGCTTCACATTCAAGTCTGAAACCTTCTCTATAACTTTCATGATAATACCTTGATGCCCCACGAAAACCTATCATTGGATTTTCCTCTACCGGTTCAAATTCTTTGCCACCAATGAGATTAGCGTACTCATTGGTTTTGAAGTCACTCATTCGAACAATTACTTCCTTCGGATAAAATGCTGCTGCAATAACTGCAATTGATTCAGATAATTTATCTGTCAGAAATTTTTCTTTACTTCCATATCCGGCAGTGATCTTTTCAATTTCTCTCTTCGCTTTTTTGTCTTTTAGTTTTTCAAAATTCACGAGAGCCATTGGGTGGATCCGAACTGAGTTGGTTATACTAAATTCCATTCTCAGCAATCCAACTCCATTATTGGGATAAAAAGAATTTTCAAATGCATTGTCGGGATCGCTAAGAATTAACATTGCCTTTGTTTTAGGCATACTCAATTTCTGAAGATCAAAATTCGTTTCGATCCAGTTAAGTTTTCCTTTATACACAGAACCTGTTTGTCCTTCTGCACAACACACTGTAATTATATCTCCACTTTTAATTGAATCCGTTGCATTGCCGGTTCCAACTACTGCAGGTAAACCAAGTTCTCTTGCTACAATTGAAGCATGACTTGTTCTGCCACCGCTATTAGTTACAATTGCTCCTGCTTTTTTCATAATCACATTCCAGTCAGGATTGGTAATGTCTG
Source organism: Bacteroidota bacterium (assembly GCA_016711505.1). Lineage (NCBI taxonomy): Bacteria > Pseudomonadati > Bacteroidota > Bacteroidota bacterium. Next base: position 508,201 of record JADJSV010000017.1, read on the forward strand.
TTATTAAAATCTCACCCGGCAATAGCTGATCAGCTTCTGTAGGCGACAAAAGTATCCTGGCAGTTCCGGAAACTATTTTGCTGCCGATTGCAATTCCCCTGACTATCAACTCTCCTTTATCTTTTAATGTATAGATCTTGTGTTGTGTAAGACTTTTTTGCGAATGAATAGTTTCCGGCCGTGCCTGAACAATGTACATCTCTTCTGTCAATCCATCTTTCGCCCACTCTATATCCATGGGTTGCTTATAATGTTCTTCTATTGCCTGTGCTGCCTGCGCAAGTTTCAATATCTCCTTATCAGATAATATGTATTTGTTTCGGAGATTTTCAGGAGTATCAATATTCACCGTTGCAAGTCCTTGTTGATGGTCTATATTATCCGGATAAACGAGCATCTTCTCTTTACTTCCCAATTTCCGGCTGATGATCGCTTCTTTATTTTCAGCGAGGGTTCTCTTGAAAATTAAAAACTCGTCAGGATTAACAGAGCCCTTTACAATATTCTCACCTAATCCCCAACTACCCGCTATGTGAATCACATCACGAAATCCGGAATCAGGTTCCAGCGTAAAACAAACTCCAGAACATCCGAGATCAGACCGGATCATTTTTTGAATACCGACGGAAATAGCGATTTTCATATGATCAAACCCCTTATCTTCCCTGTACTTTATTGCTCGCTGATTAAATAACGATGCATAACAATTCAGTACTGCATTCAGCAATGAATGACTACCACGGATATTTAAAAACGAATCGTGCTGTCCAGCGAAACTGGCACCGGGAAGATCTTCAGCTGTTGCGCTGCTTCTCACAGCAACATCAGTGTCGCTACCATACTTTTGCTGCATCCTGTAATACTCTTTCTCAATCTGCATTTTTGTTTCTTCCGGCAGCTTCGATGTTAGAATTAATTTTTTTGCTGTATCGCTGATAATCTCAATATTCCTAAAATCTTTTCTATCTAACTTAGATAAAATCTCTGTTAAGGCCGACTTGAGATTATTAAAATAAATAAAATCCCAGTAAGCATAAGATGTAAGTGCAAATCCTTCGGGAACTTTGACATCGCTTTCTGATAACGACTGAATCAATTCTCCCAAGGAGGCGTTTTTTCCACCTACCATTGCAAGATCTTTTAAATTAACGTCTGAAAAACTTACAACCAGCTTCTCAGACGTATTGCCTGAATTTTCCATTTTATAAAGAATTAATAACCTGTGTGAAATATCATAGTCGGTATATGTGAATGATACACCATTTTTTTTGTTAGCCCCGGATGAAATAATTTTGAATAAAATGATCTGTTTCTCATATTTATGAATAGCAGATCAGCTTCAAAACTGTTTTTTCATTAACTATCTATTTTCTTTTTTCCGGTTGCGGATTTGGTTTTGCCGGAGCTAATTTATCAGGAATTGATTTCCGGATATCCGGTTTTCTAGGCGTTACAGGTGGCTTAGGCGTTACCGGTTGTTTAGGCTGAACTTTTTCCTTTGGAACCATCTCTCTGATTTTCGGCTGCGTCTTTACTTTCGGCGAAGTGCTCTCCCATTCTTCTCTATGATAATCCTGAGCCTTTTGTCTGTCATTGTATTGTTCCGGTTTTCCGGTATCAATTTTCGGAGGCTTCTGATCTTTTATGACAGGTTTAGTGTCTGTTTCAATTTTAGTTTCTCCGCCTTTAACCAATTCATTATTTCTCTTTAAAACAGGAAAATTGCTTTTATTCTGTTCATAATATTCATCTCTCTGAATAGTATTCAAATCTTTTTCCGGAACGGTCTTTTACCGTATTCAATTGACCCAGTTCTTTCATTGTTTCAATACCATTTGTTTTATTCCTGATAAAGTCGCGAGGTAAATATTTTTATTTTCCTCTACCCATCTGTTAACAACAATAGAATTTGAACCTATTGAATTTCGATGTCCATAATAATGTGATACAAATGTGTGACCAATATGCGGATGATGATGCCAATGATGTGGATGATAAAAGTACCAGTGTACAAATCTGTAAGAAGGCATGCCTATGATAATAATATTCCCGAAAGGATCATAATAAAATCCCAGATCTACCCAAACCGGAACAGGATACCAATAGGGTTCCGGATACCAGAAAGGATAACCGTACCAATAAGGATATGGATAATAATTATAATGAACGATCACATTATTAGTTACTGCAAGAGATTTAATTTCATTTTCAGACTTTTCGTTTTCAGAACTGTATTCTCCGGCAAGTGCTTTCAGATCATTCAAATTGTTGGTGTCTTTCTGAACAGAGTCTTTCCATTGTAATAATTCCTCAGCATTTTGTCTTGCAACTGCCAGACTAACTGAGTCTGCAAAATGAATTACATTTTCAGGATTCCTTTTATACTCCGCGCCTGCCATCACTGCTATATCCAGATGATCATTCAAAATAGAAAGTACTTCAGGGAAAGAAAGTAATTCCCTGTAAGCTCTTTTTGTTTTTTCAGTATAGCCTGAAAGTAAAGTTTCAAAGTTCTGCCCGGTAACTTTATTCAGTGAATCTATACTTTTCAATGACCCGGGATTATTACGAATATGTTTCATTGCAAGCCCTTTAACTTCTTCCGGGTATCCTTCAAATACTTTATCCGTTTCTGATACAGATCTATCTTTTACAAGCGCAGTAATCAATTCAGGATATCTGCTCAGATTCCAAAGTTCTTCCTGTTCTTCTCTGCTTTTTGATGCTAATAATTCTCTGAATGCGAAAGCTGATTTCTCCTGTTGCATTGACAATCTGACCAAGAGTTCAGGATACTGGCTTGCTTCAAAAATATTCAGCCGAACACTATCCGGATACAATGCAAGAGCATTGATTGCAGCAGAATCTTCTTTAGAAAAATTCGTTGTATTAACAGATTTTTGCGCGGTCAAATTAAGCGACAAAAAGATGAACTGGATTGAAATAAAAATGATTCTGATATTCATGATAATTATTTTTAAAATAAATTAAAATAATTGAATTAGTAGCATATTCTTTCACGGAAAATTAAATTCCATCTTCCAAATTAGTACCGGACTTTTTAAAAGTAATTTTCATTTTTATCTTTCTCTGAATTCTTACAACTTTGATCTTTGTGTAAAACTTTCGGATCCGTTTCTTATGGACTGTCGGTGCATTAGAAATATTTTTCAGAAAGTAGTGATTCACTGTTTTTAATCCTCCAATCCAGTCAATAACTTCTGCTTGCAGAAAACGATAATTGTTTACCATGATCCTTTTGACTTCCATTATTAGTTTAACAAATAAATCCTCGAATACTTCCTGTGTAAAGTTTCTTCTTAAATAAGGAATGAAATATGATGAATCTTAGGAAACTTTCGGAGGTCTGTCATTGTAAATCCAATAATATTCAACTACCTTGTCAGTTCTGATTAAAGCATATAACTATGGACAAAATTATTTCACACCTGAAAAAACACTCTATCAAGTATTGGGGTCTGATAATAGTTGTCGTTTTTATTCTGTACTATTTCCTGACAACAAAAAATCTGAATTAGTAAAACGTCGTTTTTAAGAATTTCCTCAGTAAACAGCGTCTTATATCATATGATTTGCTGAGTATAGTCATCTCTAAAGCTATTTATAAATTGAAACTTTGATATATAAACTTTGAAATCATGGAAGCAAATACCCAAACAAATCAAACAAGTATGTTCTCAGAAAAACTAAACAAATTCCAGCAGGAAATTGAAGAGTTTGCATTACAGTTTTCGCTCGGAAAAGCTGAAGCCAAAGATAAGTTTCAGGAAGTCCGGAAAGAATTCAAGGCACAGGTAAATGAATGGATCAGCTCCATAAAAGAAAGTAAAGAACAGTCAACTGAAAAAATTAAAAGTTTACTGGAAGAATTGCAGATACAATTGGCGCTGGGAAAAGCTGAAGCAAAAGAAGTTTATGAAGAGCAAAGAAAAAAGATGGAGCGTCTGATCACTGAAGTGGAAACAGAATTAAAAAATCAACCTCAATTAAAATATCTTCTGCCAGAAATTAAACTTGAATTAATAAAGATCAAATTAAAACTTCAGATCCTTAGCATTGAATTCAAGCTCAAACAAAATGACATGAGTAAAATGATACATCAGGAACTGAATAAACTCAGGACTAATTTTGATTACCTATTCAAGAATGATTCCAAAGATTCATTTCACATTAAAGAAAAAGTCGATCATTTCAACAATGAAATAGAAAAGGCTTTTGATCATTTGAAAAAAGCAATAAAGTCTTTCTCATAAATCTTAAACTTCGCATTAAAGCCTCATCAGAAATAATATTCTGACGAGGCTTTTTGTTTTAACTTAATTCCTTCTTGTCATTTGTTCTGCCCTAATCTGAAACCAATCGTCCGCTGAGTGACATCCTGATCCAGAAAAGTTTGTAAACCGATAGTGTAACTTTCTGTTATTTTCCCGAAAAGATATTCATAAAATTTCTGATGATCGGGAAGATTGCTTTCATCAATTTCAAATTCTTCCTCATAGTCAATTAATTTTACAAGATAATTCCTGTCTTTTAACTTTTTAAAAATTAATCCCAGTATGATCGTCTCCTGCGGGAATACATCTTTCCCTTCATAGACATTGATCCCAAAAGCGAATTCCCAAAATGAATCTGCTCTTATTGACAATGTGTTGAATATTGGCGCCGGTACAGATTCATATTCTCCTTCCTCGTTTAATTTGAAAAAAGACAATTGTGAATAGGGAATCTGAAAATGATCTACTATACCTTTCCAAAGATCACCGGCAAACTGATGACATTCGCTTCTGTATTTTTTAAATTCTTCACGTGCTCCACTATAGGAATCACAAATGGACTCAAACTTTGTCATAGATTATTAATTTAAACAGGTTATGTCGGATAATTACATAATTGATTTCTATGCAACTCTTCTAAGGTGAAAGATTTTTTTTGAAATAAGCATAATGGTTATAACAAGAAATACTCCTATAAACGTCATCGCCATATCTTTTGGCGTATCATAGAAATCATCCTGAGCTCCAATGAAAAGAAAGGACAAGCGTGGACCTGAAAATTCAAATACCAGCCATTCAAGAATTTCATATACTGAAGCCATACCAAGTAAAAGTGCAGCCGGGATCATATAATTCATAAATTTCCGGTTCCCTATCTCATATTTTATCATTTCATACAACGGATAGAATAATAAGAAACCATAGAAGAAATGAGTAAACCGGTCAAAGACATTTCGTGTGGTATTAAACCATGTCGATAATTCAAATCCTATCGGCACATAGCCAACCCCATAATGCGCCTGAATTACGGGCATTATCATATAGACAAAGATCAGTAAATAGGATCCATCCGAGATTCTGAACCGCTCTCCTAAATATATAAACAGCGGTACAAAAATTATTACAGGCAACAATTCCAAAAACCAGTTTTCACCTGATAATGGATTGACTGCAGATCCCAAAACGGCTAATATAAAAATTGTTAATAGTGCAATCTTAAATTTCGATTTCGCCATGTGTCCATAAAAATTAAATAATGTATATTAAAAAATATCCTACTCCACCTGTCAACTTGCAAAAACACTTTTCTGCTTTAAAGTACAACAAAAGCTCAATCGTGTCTTCTATTGCTCTGTTCCAGCGGTGAATTTGAGACTCCATATTAACGAATAAATCATACAATCAGACTGACACGTATCATCGTTAATCTTGACATAAGTCACAACTTTACCGGGTCACTTCATTAGCTTTACTGAATGAGGACAATTCTAACCGCAAGCGATTTTTCCAAAAACGGGAATAATACTGTCGAATATGCAGCCAGCCTTGCTGAAGTTTTTAATTCAAGACTGATCATTTGCCATGTCAATGAGACTTTCACGCAGAATATAAGAATCAGCGAAAGTGCAGTCAATACAGAGTTGCTTTCTGAAATGAGATCAAATCTGGAATTGTTGAAACAAAAAATTCTGAACAAACATCCTCATCTATCAATTGATTGTATTGTTTTGACCGGATCAACATCTCATGAAACTATAAAGAACTATTCTGAAGAAAACAAAATAGATCTTATTGTTATTGGTTGTACAGGAACAAATGTCATTGAAAGAAAACTGATGGGTAGTACAAGTTCTAAGTTAATTCTCTCTTCGACGATCCCATTAATATGCATACCAGAACACACAAACTATTCACCAATTAAACGAATTGCATTTGCAACGGATCTTAGAGAAGATAATCTTAGTGCATCTCATAGCATAATCACTTTTGCAAAACAATTTCAATCTGAAATTTCGTTTCTCTTTATCGATAAAAAAGATGAAATACATACTGAAGAACAAATTTCAGAGTTGACCAGAAAAATCCGGGAGAAGGTACATTACCCGAAAATTTCCGGCTATATCATACAGCATATTAATTTAAACAAAGGGATAAACGCATTTCATAAGAAACACAATATCGATCTGCTCGTAATGCTTAAACATGTTGATGAAAACTCAAACATAGCATTGTCCAAGAGTAATACCGTATATGTATCAGAACATACCACTTTGCCTTTACTTGTATTAAGGTCCGGAATAATTTCTGTTATCTAATGTGCTTTCTACCACTTACTGGTATCGTTTTATCAAAGCAATTCCATCAAATTTATTCAGCATGCCCGGTTCAACGAAAGACACTTTTCCATGCTTATCGAGAACTATATGAGCTAATCTGCTTCCGATATCTTTGATAAAAGTATCACTTTCTGAATTCTGAATATCTGTAAAATAATTCTGTTCAGAATTTAAAAATACCGGTTTCAAATAATTTCGCTCCAATATTAAAGTCATCCCTTTGCCTTCGATCGCAGAATTATAAACATCATCTAGACCGATATCAACGAGATCCCGCCCAAACTTTTCATCAATTTCATTGATAATTTTATTGGTTTCCGAAACGAAGTACGATTCAACCATTTGCCATGATTTAGCCCGCAGTTCAGGCAGGTCGTGTTCAAAATTTCCATGAATCTCTCCGATAATAATTGAGTTGTGATGACTCAGGGACTTAAATAATGCAGGTTCCTTTCCTGTTCCCGTAATTATCAAAACACTGTCCTTTGAGATCAAATTATTTATAAAGTGATCGACTTCTTTGTAAAATTTCTTCAGGCCGATAATTTGTGTGTCCGATTTATCTTTTTCTACGCTTTTCAAACCATATCCTGTAGAAGAACCTATGGAAGTATGCTCGTATTCTTTATCGTCGTCAAATTTTAAATTATGATTTCCTGTAACTTCAATAAGGGTTCCTGAATTGCCCTTATATAATTTTGCACTCTTCATTGTTAGACTTAATACAAAATAATCGATTGCTAATTGGGTTTTATATAAAAGCTCCCTCATCTGAAATTCCTTGTCGATCAAAAAATACTCTTCTACTTCAAATGGGAAAGTAATAATACTTTTCATTTCTTTCGACAAGTAAATCCCGACACCTTTGGCTCCGCTGATCTTTGAGAATTCCTTTTTAAGGGAATTCAAAGATGTCTTGATTCCTTCTGCTTCAGATGTTGAATTGCTTTTATCAAGTTCTGAAATGGCGTCAGAAACAATTTTGTGAAACCTGATACTGTCTTCTTCTGCCTGAGCAGGAACAGAATGCAATGGCATAATAATCGTTAAACATAACTGACCGGTTGTGTTCTTAATTTTCAAATATTCTTCATCTGTTTTCATAACTTTTATTTTTTATTTTATTTAATTGTACATTTTCGGGTAACCAAAATATTCCTTTCACATTTGTTAGCCATCCGGGAAGAATATATACCATCGCAATTTCTTCAATTAGATCCAGACCTGTTATTATCACCGCTGAATAAAACAAAAACAAATCCGGGTCAGGCATTATAAATATGTGTATTAAAAAAAGTCCCTGCAACAATGCTCCGACCTTTGCTAGATAAGTGTGAAAGCTGGTGAACTTCTGATATTTAATCAGTGAATATGAAATTTGAATCAGGAAAAGAAAGAACAGAGTAAGAAAGGCTAATTTATGTTCCAGCATGAATTCAGATTTATACATTATCATACCAATGACTGCCATTAGCACTGTCAGATCATCTCCTATAGAATCCATTCTTGTTCCTAATATACTTGTCACCTTGAATTTTCTCGCAAGAAATCCATCTATCAAATCTGTAAAAAAACTCAGTACAAGAAATTTTGCAAATGTATCCAGCCTGTTTGAAACAAGAAGATAGAGTAATAATGGAGCTGCTAATATGCGGTACAATGTAATTGCATTAACGATATAGAAAGAAGTTCGTCTCATCTGCAAAATTTTATCAGGTAAATCAGAACAACCGGAGCTGAGCCAAACATTGAATCAAAACGATCTAATACACCACCATGACCAGGGAATATACTTCCGGAATCTTTTACATGCCGGCTACGCTTTAACATGGATTTTACAAGATCGCCGAATGTTCCGAAACATATAATTATCATTGATACAATGATCCAGTTGATCTTTTGCTGAGCAAACTGGAAATTATAAAAGAAGCCGAGAAGAATAACTATCAACGAAGCAGACAGAAACCCCTCCCATGTTTTATTGGGTGAGATCCTGACAAAAAGTTTTTTTCTTCCAAACTTTTTTCCAAAAACATAAGCGGAAGAATCGAATACCCAGATAAGCGAGAAATATAAAAGGAGAAATTCAGATGAATAGTAATTATTTTCCGTTGAAATAAACGGAATGGCAAGTATGCATATTACCGGAACTGTAATATAGATCACTCCAAACAATGTTAACGAAACAGAAACAAACGGCTCAGGATTTTTACGATATAACTCGTAGATATATGTCAACAAAACTAATGGTAATAAAAATAATGCCGATGACCATGATAATAGATCCACCAATGACATAGCTGAAATCAGGAATAGAACGGTTGAAAATGTATATCCAGGAATTTTTGCGATGTTGTAATTTGATCCACGAAAAAGCCTGTAAAATTCAAAGAGCCCTGTCACGTTGATTAAATAAAACAATAATATAAAAGACATGGGCCCAAACATTGTATTTCCAACAATGATTGAAACCAATAAAACCCCTGTGATCAATCTTGTAATCAGATTGTTTGTTTTTACTTGTTCAAATGTCGCCAATCGCAGTTGCATCAACTATGAAATATAAATAGTGGGATTGTTGTATAAGCTGTTATTTCCTTGATCAGGTTTTTATGGAACAATTTATAAACCGGCCCATGCTTCTGAAATGAAACCACAAGCATGTCCATCTTATTTTTATCGATCAAAGATTTAAGTCCACTGACAGTGTTTTCCTGAATTAATCTGTGAAATGATACCCTATGAATAAAATCACTTTCATCTTCTATTGAATTTCGAAACGAATGATAGACTGTTTTACTCAATTCAGAATCAACCTCGCTGATATGAACTATTTCGTATCGTGGGTTGAAGTCCTTAAAAATTCCATCCAGGTGGTTCAGGTTTAATTCCTCTTCAGAAGTATAATCAGAAGCAATATAAATTTCTGAAATGGCTTTAAACTCACAATTCTCCGGTACGATCAGGACAGGAGTCTCAGCATTCTTTGAGATATTATAACTATGCGTACCAAAATAAAATTCATAAATATTGTTTGAGCCATTTGTCCCAATCACAATAAGATCGAATTCGCCACCTATTTCAGCAATACTTTTCTCAACTGACCCAATCGTACTTGATATCAACTGATCACAACTGATGTTAAATTTCAAAGTGGTTTCTTTGCAGTGATCTTCCAGTATGTCTGAAAACATATTTGTAATCTTAACAGATTCTCTTTCGCTGCCTGAAAAAAGAGAAACTCCCTCACCCAGTGGCATCTTCTGAACATTCAAAAATGTTAACGTAGCTTTTAACTGTTGAGAAAGTCTTGCTGCGTACTCCATTGCATTCAGTGCAGATTGCGATAAATCGGTTGGACATAATATTTTCATGATTGCATCTTTACCTTAGTAAAATTGCACATTGGGAATATCAAACTATATGATATTCACTTCCATTTTAATTGATTGTTATCATAATTCCTCTACGGGAAAATTTGGCGAAGTGCTAAATCGCAATAATTCCACCTTTTTATTCATTTGAGAAAAGCTGCATCTCAGTTATTTTTATCTTAACGAATACTACATATTCTTCCGTCCGATAAACCTGATTACCGAACCTTCACCATTATGAAATGATCCTTCATTCAATTGAATCACTTTTTCATCCAGTTCTATTATTTCGAAATTATTAAAATCTGACTGTATTTCTTCTTTTGAAAATAACATTTCAATTTCTCTGGGTCCGCCAACACTTTCATTCCTGGAAATGTATTCAAGGTGTTTTTTGCTGAATGCCTCGAAAATTATTATTCCCCCTTTTTTTAAGTAATTACCTAGTGTTTTGTGATATTCTGATTTTATCTCTGCCGGAAAATGTGCATATATCAAAGCTATTACATCAAACGACTCCGGTTTATAATTCAATGATTGAAGTCCTCCAACTTCGTATTTAATTTTTACATTATTCTTTTTGGCCAGTTCTTCTGCTTTGTGTTTACCAACAGAACTTATGTCAAATGCATAAACATCCCAGCCTTTCGTTGCTGCGAAAACGGCATTCCGACCTTCTCCTTCAGCAGGAAAGAGAATTTTTCCCGGTTTAAGCTTTTGTAATTGCTCCCGGAGAAAATTATTGGGCTCTTCTCCATAGACAAATTCTTCTTTGCTGTATCGGTCATCCCAACTTTTTACCCAATTATTGCTCATAATTTCCTTTAAATCTTTTTCAATCGAAGTCTTATCTTTCGTTCAAAAAATTAAATTCCGCTATTAATATCCGAAATTTATTTAAGTTTTAAAATAAAATATGAAAATATATAAAAAGGAGATGATGCTAAGCATCACTCCTTTTTATATTTAAAGGTTTACAATCTCAAAGTAAATTTTATTTTCTGTGTGTTAAATTTTAAATTTCTTCTTGTCTTTCTTAAGGTGGATTCAGTTTAACTCTTAATAAACTTTTTAGATCTGATGTTTTTATCATTACCGATTATAACTTCATACACTCCGACTGACAATTCTGATATATCAATAGTGTGACTTTCCTTTGAAGAGTATCCGGATTTAACAATTTCACCAATGCTATTAACTATTTTAAAAGCGCCAATTTCATTTCCTTCAATTTCTATATTGATAATACGACCGGAAGGATTTGGAAATATTTCAATCGATCCACCAATGTTCAACTCTGAAATTTCTGTACTTCCAAATCGCGGATTAAATCTGAATACAGTGCCACTATCAGGAACACCTGACATGGCAAGAAAACTATAATTCGCCGCTGAGTCAATTGCGAAATTGGTTGGCGATCCTGTTATCCAAAGTTTTTCATAACAGAGTGTAAAGTTATCCCGCGAATAAAACATTCCAACCTGCGGACCAGAAGTAGTATTAAAACCACTTGCATTGTTAGCTGAACGAGGGCCGTAATGAATTTCAATAACGCTGCTTGCCTGATAGATCCAGATCTGAAGATTAACAAAGTTGATTGCCGATCCAACACGAATTTTAAGATTTTTCCATTGGCATTTTAAAATATAATTTCCCGGTATGCCATCAATAACATGCGTAATCGATGACGCTGAATCAATACTATCCAGATAAGTGAATGCCGCATCAATAATAATGAGAGAAGAATCATTATCAATTCTCAGATTTCCATTTGGTTGAATAGCTATTGTTTTTATTCCATCAAATGTGAATGGCAAGTTGTAGAAGTAAACTGTTTGTGAATTTAATCCTTGCAAAGTATACGCATTAGTAGACGGATTGAATGCTGACCATGGAACATCAGTCGGAAATTCAAGATCGGAATACGCAGATTGCGTTGCCTGAAACTCGTAAGAATTCTGTGACCTGACCAAAGTGGATGTTAAACATAATACTACTGTCAGAATAATTTGTGTGATGTGTAGTAGATTTTTTCTCATAGTGATTAATTTTTAGTTGAGTATCTGATTTGCTTAATCACTCAAATGATTAAACTATCGCTCCAACAAAAATAAGAGCGATAATTACACAACAAAATCTTTCGGAGAATTTCTGATACTACATGTACATGTAGAAAATTATTCAATTATTTCTTCTGACAAAACTCTGACGGAGTGTCGGTTTCTGAAGCTTATAAAAATGCTTGAATATTTTTAACAAGTAATTACACAACTTTATTTTTTCAATTTCCACTTCTCAACTAACTCTGCATTGAATCCTTCTCCGACTTTCGGATTTGGAGTTCCTTTTCCTGTATCGATAAAACTGAGTAGACTTTTTGTGATGTAGCCTGTCCAGGCATCGTTACAAACTTTGTAACATTCATATTCGGGAACTAAACCTTCGTGAGTGAATTTGATCACTGAATGTGGGGGTTGATTTTTACCGGGAGTTGATGGACTTATTTCAAAGATCAATTTTGTATTTACCCATTCGGTTTTGTCATCAATGAAATTGAATTGATTGTCGAGTACAAGATAAACCAATCTTTTTCCGGGAACTGATTCGATCAATTTCAACTTACATAAGTGAACGTCTTTGTAATGATAGAAGAACTTTTCATTTAGCTTGTCGCTATTGCCTTCAATTTCCTCCGACCACCAGCCACGGAAATTCTGAATTGCCTTGAAAGCTGTTGTTTCGTCTTTGTTGATGATGATGGTTGCTGTGAAACTTTTGTTTTCCATTTTATGATTTTATAATTGGGTATGCGATTATTTTATATTTCGATTAAAATATTTTTAGAGATTTCGAACAAATGGCGATAAAGATCTGCGCTAAATCTGCGGGATTCGCGAGATCTGCGGGAAATATTTTTAAGCGAAATTTAGCTCCCGCAGATCTCGCGAATCCCGCAGATTTAGCGCAGATTTTGGCTATTTGTTATTAAGAGTATAATAATATCGGACTATTAAATATAAAAAGAAAAGAATGTCATTTCGGTAGCCTCCTCGTGAACTTTTTCTTTGTGCATCATTTTCATCAGGCTTCGATTAAAGGCTTCAGTTTGTTCTCCAGATATTGCGTCCATGCCGGCGCACATGCATCATAACATTCAACGGTTGGAGTTAAGCCTTCGTGTGTGAATTTCAATTCGGTTGAATTACCGTTTGTTGAGATCTCGAAAATAATTTTTGTTCCTGTCCACTCATCTTTATGTTCGATGAAATCCAGATTACAATAAGTGGTAAGCCATACTACTTTTTTATCAGGAATAACTTCTACCAATTTATGTTTTGTAGAATGTAATCCATCACCGGCTTCAAAACTGAATTCATCATTCAGATCTTTTGTGTTGCCTGTAATGTTTTCCGAATAATATCCGGACCACCAACTGCGTACATCCTGTATTGCTTTGAATACTTTTTGTGGAGATTGAGTGGTTTGTAAAGTGAGGGTGAAATTTTTTGTTGTCATAATTAAATTTTTTTTTCTGCGGTTTTTCTGCGTATTCTGCGCAATTCTGCGGGAAATAATTCTGGTGTTTTATTTCCCGCAGAATTGCGCAGAATACGCAGAAAAACCGCAGAGATATATTATTTTAAATATACTAACTGCCCAATATGATACTGCAAATGTGTCGTTCTGGTCAAAAGAATATTCAACTTACTACGATGTGGTTCTTTTGCGAAGTCTTCTTCGGAAACCGATGTGTGTCTTTCAAACCAGTTGTCTGAAGTCAGACGTTCGAACTTTTGTTTCATGTCTTCCTTTTGCTCATTCCATTTTGAACGCAAGTCCTTTGCTGAAGGAATTTCTGTAACTACTTTATCCGCTTCTTCCAAAAAGGCTTTCGAAAGTTCCGGATATTTTTTTTCACCCATATTTAATAGTACAAGCATGCTATCATGCACTGCGATCAAATGTCCTAACAAATAGATTCCCCGATTCTTTCCCGGTGCTACTTCTCTCTGCAGCTGTTCATCATTCACTGCATTCAGCAATTTGTTACAATTTTCAATAGATGCATTCCATCTATCCATTACCATTTTTACGATTATCTGATCTTTAGTCATTTATTTCGCTTTTTTAAGTTATTTTAGTTTATACTGCAATATTAGTGTCGCATTTTGACTTTATGTGGTGGATATATAGACATTATAACGGGTTGTTTTGGACATCCCAATTACCTAGATTTGCATTTATAGAATTGATCGTATGAAACACATAACCATATTGGTTCCCGACGGCGAAGGCAATAACTTAAGTAGTATCATCGGTCCATACAAGATACTTTCCAGAGCAAATTGGTATTATAAACAAAATAACAATCGGGAGTTATATTCAATACAACTTGCGGGAGTTCTGAAAAAGTAAATTTTTATGATGAACTATTTTCCGTAAAACCACATACAACAATTTCAAATCTTAATAAGACTAATCTAATAGTAATTCCTTCGCTGAATCACGATTACAAAAATACTGCACAGAAAAATAAATTGATGATCGATTGGATTGAGAAGCAATATAAGAATGGTGCAGAAGTCGCAGCTATTTGTACCGGTGCTTTTCTTCTTGCAACAACAGGGTTACTTGATGGGAAAAGTTGTTCAACACATTGGTCTGCCAGTGAAGACTTCAGAGTTCTGTTTCCGAAAGTAAATATAAAGGCTGACCGACTTATCACTGATGAAAATGGAATTTATACAAATGGCGGCGCGTTTTCATTTTTGAATCTTATAATTTATCTGGTTGAAAAATATTTCGACAGACAAACTGCTATTTATTGCAGCAAAGTTTTTCAGATCGAAATGGACAGAAACAATCAATCACAATTTGCAATCTTTACCGGACAGAAACTTCATGGTGACGATGTTGTTAAACAGGCGCAGGAAATTCTTGAGAAAAATATTGCTGAGAAAATTTCTATCGAAGAGTTGTCTTCAAAATTATCTGTTGGAAGAAGAAATTTCGACAGAAGATTCATCAAAGCTACCGGCAATACACCTACAGAATATTCTCAGCGTGTAAAAATGGAAGCAGCAAAAAAAGCACTCGAATCAACACGCAAAACTGTCAATGAAGTAATGTATGATGTTGGCTACTCCGATCAGAAAGCATTTCGGGAAGTATTCAGGAAAGTTACGGGGATGTCGCCGGTAGAGTATCGTGGCAGGTTCAATAATGATCCGGGAACGTGAATTGAATTCAATGACACCAATTTATGTACTAAGTACAAAACTAAATTTACTGCCTTCACCAATTTCACTATCAACCCATATTTTCCCGCCTTGAGCCTCGATAAACTCTTTGCTAATGGCAAGTCCTAATCCTGTTCCGGTTTTATTGCTTCCCGGAATTTGAAAATATCTAGTAAATATTTTATCTCTGTATCTTGATTCTATTCCTCTTCCAAAATCCTGTACTGAAAAAGTAACCTTATCAATGTCTTTTTTCACTTCTATTACAACACGACTTTTTTCCTGTGAATATCGGATAGCATTCGTCAAAAAATTGATCAAAACCCATGCTGTTTTCTCTGCATCTGCTTTTACTAATGGCAGATCAGAATCCATTTTTACTTCGAGCCCGCCCTCCTTTTGATCAGCCTGAACTTTTACTGCGTCCAAAGCATATTGTAGAATTTGAGACGAATCGCTTTGCTGTATGGTTAGTTGAACATTGCCTGTTTCTACCTGACTAAGGTTAAGTAATTCACTTGTTATTTTCAACAAACGGTTACTGTCATCTTTTATACTTTCAATAAGTTGTTTTTGTCCATCATTAAGTGAGCCTGTGTTAATATTTTCCAGGAGTTGCACACTGGCCTTAATTGTAGAAATAGGTGTTTTTAGTTCATGAGAAATTGTCGCAATGAAATTAGTTTTAGCATAATCCAGTTCTTTGAATGAAGTAACATTTTTCAAAACAATAAAATGACCAATTTGTTTTGGCTCCTTTTCACCGGTTGGAGCTATAGAAATAGGTATAACTTCTTTTTCAAAATAACTTTCCTTATTATCAGCATAAATTTTAATCGGCTTTTTATCTTGTTTGTCACTGATAACTAAACCCTGAACAAGTAAGCGCATCAGGTCATTTGTTACAGCAACATCCTGCGCAAATTTACCTGCCAAGTCTTCCTTTTTCATTCCCAAAATTTTAAGCGCTGCACCGTTCACAAACAAAATCAATTTCTCTTCATCAAGACCTATTACCGGATCGTGCTGATTATCTATCAATGTTTCAATCCTTTTTTCTCGAATAAAAGTTTAGCCAGATTACTGTTATTATATTCTTCCAATTTCTTAGCCATTATATTAAAGGCTTGTGCCAGTTCCCCAAATTCATTATGGCCTTCAAAATTTACTCTTTCAGAATATTTTTTGGCTGCAATTTGTTTAATACTTTCTGTTAATTCTTTAATTGGATTTGCGATATTCCCCGGCAAATTGACGAGGAGAACGAAAGCAATAATAAAACAAAACGTACCTGTTAAAGCAATCCACCATGTTGCCTCAGAAGCAGTTTGTTTTGCAACATCGCTTTTCCGTTGTATCGCCTGCATGTTCAACAGCATAATATCTGCCAGATCTTTTCGGATGGAAATGTAAAGCAAACTATCTTTAGGAGCAATCAGTAACTTATCAAAATCAACAGACAATTTTTCTGTCAATTCCTTTTCACCAATTTCTGTTACGTTACTTTTTTGTTTAGTAAGATTTTCAGAAAATTTAATGCGACTTTTAGTGTCAGTAATATCTTCATCTAATGCAATCAACATATTGCGGGAGTATTCAAGTGTCTTGTAATTAGCAACCAATATATTCTGTGTGTCCCTATTTAAAGCATTTATGTACACAGTACCAATCACAGCAAGCATTATGATGAAGAGAAATAATAACCCAACTCCTAAAGTCAACTTTGTTTTTATTCTCATGATAGTATGATTAAATCAATTTCCAGTTTATTCAGTTTTTTTAATAACTCATTGAAAGTATTAGTAGCCATAATAATTGTGAACAGATTAAAGTGTGGCTTCCCTATACAAATTGTTGTTATTCCCCTTTCTTCTGCTACCTCAGCAATGGACTTTGCAATATTCGAACTTTGCTTTTTAATTATTTCTGCACCTAACTCTGTTGCAAGTTTATAATTATTTATCAAATGCCTCTGTTTGTCAAGTGCAATTTTATCAGAGCTTTCTTCAGGTGTCTCTACAAAAAGTACATACCATTTACAATTATAATAATTTGCAAGACGTGCCGTCTTCCTGATTATTTCTTTAGCAATTGTTTCATTACTGCTTATGCAAGCTAAAAATCGTTCCTGACGTAAAGCTAAATTTCTGGGTAATTCTGTTTCAATTTTTCTTTCAACTTGTGATGCTACTTCTTTCAATGCCATTTCTCTTAACTGCAATATATGCTCCGCTTTGAAAAAATTCTTTAATGCGGTCTCAATCTTTTCAGCATGATATATCTTCCCTTCTTTTAATCGGGTAATTAACTCATCGGCAGTAAGATCAATATTTACGACTTCATCAGCTAGCGCAATTACTTTATCCGGAACTCTTTCCATTACTTCTATTCCGGTAATTTTCCTTACTTCTTCATTCAGACTTTCAATGTGCTGGATGTTTAAAGCACTAATAACATTAATTCCTGCATTCAAAATATCCATTACATCCTGCCAGCGCTTTTCATTTTTACTACCTTCAATGTTAGTATGAGCAAGTTCATCAACTATTACAACTTCCGGACGCAGACTGATGACAGCCTGTACATCCATTTCTTCCAGTTCTTTTCCTTTATAAAAAATCGTTCTCCTTGGAATCAATGGTAATCCCGCTAAAAGCTCATGCGTTTCTTTTCTGTTATGGGTTTCAACGTAACCAATCTTAACATCAATGCCATTTTGCAATAAAGCACGCGCTTCCTGTAACATCCGGTACGTTTTACCTACTCCGGCGCTCATGCCGATGTAAATTTTAAACTTACCCCGCCTTGACTTTTGTATCAGGTCAAGAAAATCTTGCGCTGATTTTCTGCTCTCTTCCATTGATCATAATTTAAAACAGGCAGAGAACCTATGCCGGTCTTTAGCCGGAATTAGATTCTCCACAATTTTTTATTAAAATGAAATTGCTATGGATGTAGTGAAGAAATAATTTTGCTTCGAAGGTTTATTGTCCATTGTAAATATTTCATCTTTACTATTAAGTCCTCGTCCTTCTATTCTCCACAATACATTATCACTAACAGCATAATCCAGATTTAATGAATACCCCATTGTCTGAAAACCATTTTGCGTTCCTGTTGCAATGATAACACCTTTTTCATCTGTATAATATTCTGCTCTTGCAGCTATCCGAACTTTTGATGTTGGTTTATATTGCATGATTAATACCGGAGAATACCAGTTGTTATATTCACTCTTTTTAGCATTCTGCTGCATACCGATATCAAAACCTGCAGTGATTCCAAATTTCTCCGTCAGTTGAAACTGACCATAAAAATTATTAAAGATGCGCATTTGCTTTACACTATCCGGTTGTTCATTCCCTGCGAATGTACTCCAATTGAATGTAACTTTCGAATTCGGTTTATAAGTAAGCTGGGTTCCAAAAGCTGGTGTCTGATTTCCGGGTATACGTTGTACACGTTGCCATCCATTCAAATACATTGCTGCTAAATACAACTTTTCATTCCCGGAAGTAAAACTAATTCTAACTCCTGATTCATAATAGGGTGAATTTTCAGCTAAAATACTTCTTGTCAAATTCCAACAGTCTTTTCCAATTGCACTTTCAAAACCAATATGAGATGGTAAAATTCCGGCATCAATCCACATGTTCTTCTTTTTGGAAATTTTAAATCCTACGTTGGCTTCAAAAATATTTTTCAATAAATTTTGCTCTCCCGCCAGATTATACTGTGGATATGTCCCTGCCATCAAACCAAAGTTCCCTCTAACATCATCGGTTGAATAATTCGCTTTTACGAGTCCCAGGTTTAAATTAACTTCATTGTGTCTGTTGAATGAATAAAAGAATGCCGGACGCTCGTGATTTTCCGGATTTCCAATATCATAACTGTAATATGCTTCCACGTAACCTGATATTGTAAGCGGATCTGCTTTCGTTGTATCCTGAGCATCCACTCCGGATAATATTGAAATAAAAGCACTAAGTAGTATTGTTGTTTTCATTGTGGTCATTTTATCTAAGATTGTCTAATTCTAAATTAAGTTTTAATACGTTTATTTTTTCTGTTCCGAATAATCCCAATAATGGTTTTTGTGTATTTTCTGAAATGAGTTTTTGAATATTTTCTTCTGAAATATTTCTGACCATTGCAATTCTTTTCACTTGCACCTTTGCTGCCTGCACTGAAATATTCGGATCTAATCCACTTCCACTGGCTGTGACCAGGTCAGAAGGAATTTGTGATTTTTCAATTCCCGGATTGTGAACCAGAAATGTATCAATCCTTGACTGAACTTCTGCAAGATAATCCGGATTACTTGGTCCCTTGTTACTTCCGCCGCTGCCTGCCGCATTGTATCCAACAGCCGAAGGTCTGGAGTAAAAATATTTATCGTCAGTAAATGACTGACCGATATTAGCGTAGTATTTTTTATCGCCCTGAATAATAATTTCTCCTTTTCCGTTGTTCGGAGCGAATTGCGCAACACCATAAACTGCCAGAGTATAGATGCCCATAAAAAACACAAGCGAAACCAGTGTAAGTCTTATTGCTGGTAGTATATTTGTTTTCATAATGAATTTTTTTTAGATGAATACTGAAACTATAAGGTCTATTGCTTTTATTCCAATAAATGGTATTAATACACCTCCTAAACCATAAATCAAAAGGTTCCTGCGAAGTAGTGCACTCGCACCAATCGGTTTGTATGCTACACCTTTTAAAGCTAAAGGGATAAGAAGCGGAATGATGATGGCATTAAAAACTACTGCAGAAAGTATTGCACTTTCCGGAGAATGCAAATTCATAATGTTCAATCCTTGCAAAGCCGGAATTGCAACAATGAAAAGTGCAGGAATGATGGCAAAATATTTTGCAACATCATTTGCAATACTAAAGGTCGTAAGTGTACCACGTGTCATCAGCAACTGTTTGCCGATTTCAACGATCTCTATCAATTTAGTTGGATCATTATCCAGATCAACCATATTACCTGCTTCTTTTGCCGCCTGTGTTCCGCTATTCATTGCAACACCAACATCAGCTTGTGCCAGTGCAGGGGCATCGTTAGTTCCATCACCCATCATTGCAACTAATCTTCCTTCCGATTGTTCTTTCTTGATGTAATTCATTTTATCTTCGGGTTTAGCCTCTGCAATAAAATCATCAACTCCTGCTTTCTCTGCAATGAATTTTGCCGTTAAAGGATTATCACCTGTAACCATAACGGTTTTTATTCCCATTTTGCGAAGACGATCAAATCGTTCTCTTATGCCCGGTTTGATAATATCCTGCAATTCAATGACACCAATTATTTTTTCATTTTCAGAAACTACCAATGGTGTTCCGCCATTGCCTGAGATCGCTATAACTCTTTCGGATACCTCTGAAGGATAACTATTCCCTGCTTTTTCACTCAGATTTCTGATCGCATCTGACGCACCTTTTCTGATTCGTGTACTTTCAAAATCAATTCCTGAACTACGTGTTTCAGCAGTAAATTTTATGAACTTTGGATTACTGATATTGTAATCAGATGAACTTACTCCAGCCAGTTCAATGATTGATTTCCCTTCCGGTGTCTGATCACTCATCGAACTCAATACAACACATTTTGTAAAATGCTTTTCGTCGATTCCATTAGCACGATAAAAATGGGTAGCCTTACGATTACCAATCGTTATTGTTCCTGTTTTGTCAAGTAACAAAACATCAATATCACCTGCTGTTTCAACTGCTTTTCCTGATTTGGTAATTACATTTGCTCTCAATGCTCTATCCATTCCTGCAATTCCTATTGCGGAAAGCAAACCTCCTATGGTTGTCGGGATCAGACAAACAAACAATGAAATAAATGCCGCAATTGTTATAGGCGTATTTGCGTAGTCTGCAAATGGCTTCAGTGTAACGGTAACAATAATGAAAACAAGAGTAAATCCTGCAAGCAGAATGGTCAAAGCAATTTCATTCGGAGTTTTTTGCCGACTTGCGCCTTCTACCAATGCAATCATTTTATCTAAAAAACTTTCACCTTGTTCAGTAGTAACTTTTACTGTGATTTTATCCGATAAAACTTTTGTTCCACCGGTTACTGAACTTTTATCACCGCCTGCTTCACGAATTACCGGAGCCGATTCTCCTGTAATAGCACTCTCGTCTATGGTTGCCAACCCTTCAACAATTTCACCATCTGCCGGAATAATGTCTCCTGTTTCGCAAATAAAAACATCTCCTTTTTTCAATTGAGAGGAAGAAATTAATTCTCCGCTTTTTAATTTTGCAGGTGTTTCTTCTCTGGTTTTTCGTAAGCTGTCGGCTTGTGCTTTACCGCGGGCCTCAGCTATTGCTTCTGCGAAGTTGGCAAAAAGCAATGTGAGTAATAATACAATAAACACAACAAAGTTGTAAGCAAAACTGCCTTGTGTTTGTTCGCCGGATAAAATCCATAAGCACACAATGAACATTACAGCTGTTCCAATCTCCACCGTAAACATTACGGGATTACGAAACATTATTTTTGGATTCAGTTTCACAAAAGACTGTTTCAATGCTTCCTGCATTAAGTCTTTTTGAAACAAGGATGTATTTTTAGTCATCTTCTTTAATTTTATAATCATTAATACAATGAGAAGTGCTCAGCGATCGGCCCTAATGTAAGCGCAGGGAAAAATGCAAGTGCAGCCACAATAGCAATCACCGCAAACACCATCAGGCCAAAAGTTGGAGTGTCTGTTTTTAACGTACCATTACTTTCCGGAATATATTTTTTACTTGCTAAAATTCCTGCAATTGCAACGGGTCCAATTATCGGCAGGTATCGTGCAAACAACATCACTATTCCGCATGCTATATTCCAAAACGGAGTGTTGTCGCCTAATCCCTCAAAGCCGCTGCCATTGTTTGCGCTTGCGGAACTGAATTCATATAACATTTCACTGAAGCCATGATTGCCGGGATTGGCTAACCAGCCTGAATATTCTGTTGGATTTCCTGCGTATAAGAAACTGGAAATAGCGGTTCCTGCAAGAATCAACAAAGGATGTAACAATGCTATTACCATTGCTATTTTCATTTCTTTAGCCTCTATTTTTTTCCCAAGAAATTCAGGAGTTCTTCCTACCATTAATCCGCTGATGAAAACCGCGAGTATAATAAATATGTAAAAATTCAGAAAGCCTACTCCTACACCGCCATAAAAGGAATTGATCATCATTCCTAACATAGTGAACATTCCGGTGAGCGGTGTCATACTATCATGCATGGCATTTACAGAACCATTAGAAGTACATGTTGTATTGATTGCCCAATAAGCAGAAGCAGCAGAACCAAATCGAATTTCCTTTCCTTCCATACTACCATATGATTGATCAATTCCCATTTTAGTAATAGATGGATTGCCATTCATTTCATAAATTATAGAAGGAATAACAAGAATTAAAAAACCGATAGTCATTACACCAAAAATTGTCCATGCTAATTTTCTTCTTTTCAATACATATCCCATAGCAAAAATCATTGCAACAGGAATCAGTATGATTGAAATTGTTTCAACGATGTTTGTAAAGTAATTCGGGTTTTCAAATGGATGTGTAGAATTGGGTCCATAAAATCCACCACCATTTGTTCCAATTTGTTTTGGTGCAACAAAAGCAGCTACAGGCCCACGACTTACCTGAACTGTATCGCCTTGCAGAGTAACCATTGTGTCTTTTCCTTCAAACGTCATTGGTGTGCCGTTAAAGGCAAGAATGATTGCTACTACAAATGCGATTGGTAAGAGAATTCTTGTGCAGCTTCGTACAAAGAAACTGTAGAAATTGCCAAGAGTTGTTGCAGTTTTTTCTTTCATTGCAATAAAAACAACTGCGCAAATTGCAATACCGGTTCCTGCACTAATAAACTGCCATAACATTAAGATCAACTGTCCTAAATAAGAAAGGCCGGTTTCTCCTGAATAGTGCTGTAAGTTGGTATTGGTAACAAAACTCACTGATGTATTGAATGCAAGATCACCACTCATAGATGGATTAGCATCCGGATTTAGTGGCAGCCAACTCATATTTGTAAGTACAAACATTGAAATAATGAACCAAACAAGATTGATAGTAAGTAATGCTACCAGATGTTGCTTCCAGTTCATTTCTTTTGCCGGATCAATGCCACTTAGTTTAAAAAATAATTTATCTAATGGATCGAATATTCTATCAAGCCAGGTATTTTCATAATTGAAAATTTTGCCGATGTAACGACCTAATGGAATAGCCAGTGAAATGACCACTCCGTACATAAGGATTACTCCAAGTATTTCTGTATTCATGGTATTAAAATTTTTCAGGTTTAAGCAGTACGTAGCACATATAGACGAAAACTGCAATTGCGATAATGAATAATGCTGTCATAGTGATTAGATTTTTTCAAAGAAATTAATTGCCTTGTAGAATAGGAGAAATCCTAAAATTCCGGTTGCGGTTAAAATTGATGTGAGCATTTTAGTTTTTGTAAAGGTTAATTTAGTTAGGCCTACGGTCGAGATTTGTATCATATAGCCTAATGATTCTCATCATGAACTCAAGAATTACATGATATTATCTCTAACTGCAATAATGGATTAATTGGTAAATAATCGGTAAACCACTCCGGTTAGAATGATGCTTCCGTAAAATGCGACGAAGACGTGCCATGAGTTCACATTTTTGGCTATCCATCTTTTCTGTGAGTATTTCATTTGACTTATTTTTCGCCACCTATACCAAAATACTATCCATAATTTCCAGATTCTTTCAACCCACTGAAACATAGTTCATTGTTTGAAAACGTGACTTTCGATCACAAAAAAACCCTTTCGTTTTGAAAGGGTTTGCACTATCGTTTCGCTATGTTATTAGCTGATCTTGTAATCTTCTAATTTGCGGTAAAGTGTAGTTAAAGCAATATTTAAAAGTTTGGCCGTTTCTGTTTTGTTTCCATTGGTATAATTCAAGACCTTTTGAATATGAATTTTCTCGGCACTTGCCAGATCAAATGCAGAAAGCTGTTTCCCATTATTAATAGATGTAGTTGTGTGAAATTCCGTTGGAAGAGATTCTACCAAAAGTTCGTTTGTCTCAGACAAAATTACACTGCGCTCAATTACGTTTTTTAGTTCTCTGATATTTCCATTCCAGGTGTGCTGTTTCAAAGCCTCCAAAAATTCTTTAGATATTTTTACTATTCGCTTATTCGTTTTTGCAGAAAATAATTGCAGAAAATGATTTGCTAAAAGTTCAATGTCTGCAACCCTTTCCCGAAGCGCCGGCAGTTGTATTTGAAAAACTGAAATTCGGTAAAACAAATCCTGTCTGAAATGGCCGGCATCTATTTCTTTTTGTAAATTTCTGTTTGTTGCTGCTATAATCCGAACATCAACTTTAGTTGTTTTACTTTCACCTACTTTTAGAAATTCGCCGGACTCTATAACCCTTAGCAACTTTGCCTGCAGGTCTAAAGCCATCTCTCCGATTTCATCCAGGAAAATTGTTCCATTATTAGCTTCTTCAAAAAGACCTTTCTGATCTTTAACTGCACCTGTAAATGCTCCCGCTTTATGTCCGAACATTTCACTTTCCAAAAGATCCTTACTGAACGCTGAACAGTTTATCGCTACAAAATTTTGTTTGTGTCTCTTACTCCCTTGGTGAATTGCTTGTGCAAAGAGCTCTTTTCCTGTTCCAGTATCGCCGGTCAGTAATACAGTAGTATCTGTTTGAGCAACTTTCTGCGCTAACTCTATTGCTTGAAAAATTGATCTTGATTTACCAAGAATTTTATCAAAAGAGTATTTAACTCCTAACTGTTTTTCAAGTTGATTTACCCGTTTAGCCAATTCAACTTTTTCAATAGCGCGATATATCAGTGGAATAATTTTTTCGTTATCGTCACCTTTTGTGATATAATCAAATGCTCCATTCTTTATTGCCTGCACTCCATCTGGTATATTTCCGTAAGCAGTGAGTAAAATTATTTCAATCAGTGGTTGCGACGACTTTATTCTGTTTATCAATTCCACACCATTACCATCAGGCAATTTGACATCACAGATCACAACATCTATTTCAAACTGCTCCAGAAGCTTCATAGCAGATCTACAATCTCCCGCTTCAGCCACATCGAAACCTTCGGATTTTATGATCCTGCCAAAGAGATTCCGAAGTTTTTCTTCGTCGTCAATGATTAGAATTTTGCCTTTATTCATCTGACAAAGATACAGGTTTGGGGTATAGCCAATTATATAAACTTTAAAAACTTTTCAGACTTATTACAAATTTAGCAAATATAAGGAGCGCAAATTTCAATGCCGTAATTCTTCTCCTTTGAAATTATCACTCAGATACTTTGCAACGATTGAATTAAAAAGCTCCGGATTGTCTTTTGTCACAGAATGTTTTTCTCCTGTAAGAATGCAAAGATTTCCTTTCTTAATATTTCTGTATATAAATAATGAGTGTTCTTCCGGAATCACATCTCTGTCTGTTGTCATAACTAACACCGGACATTTTATTTGTGCGAGGTCATTTTTTGAAATGTGCGGTTGAAATTCCATCATCCGGTTACGTTGTTGAATTATCTTCCAGTCTTTAGTTGTGTCTTTTTTGGCAAGCATTTGGTCAGCATTTCTTCTATCACTTTTTACTTCATCATAGCTGAATGGATAAAGTCCGATTGTATCCGGAGTTAAATTCGCAGCAAAAGCTACCCCTTTCTTAATTTTCTTCGGATAATCAATTGCAAGTAACAAAGTCAGAATTCCGCCATCACTTCTGCCAACGACATACGCTGAATCAATTTTCAAATGATCCAGTATTCCTGAAATATCTTTTGCCATTTGGGCATAGGTAAGACTATCATTTCCAAGTTCACTTTTCCCTCTCCCTCTGCAATCCGGAATAATAACTTTATACTTTTTGGAAAAGAATTCTATCTGCGGTTTCATGTAAGATATGTTTCCGCCATTTCCATGAATCAAAACCAGCGGCTCGCCTTCTCCGTAAACTTCGTAATAAAGTTTTGCTCCGTCGAGTGTAATGTAATTGCCGGCTTCATTGCTATTACCAATTGAAGTCGCATCAAAAACTTTTTGTGCAATGACAGAAAATGAAAATAATAAACAAGTGACGACTAGCATACAGTTTTTCATATGGTTGAATTTTTTTCGGTGAATATCTTCTTGCTAAACATGAAATTTAGAATCCCCAACAAATATTTGATTTAATACTCCCGGTAATCCCAAAATCATCCATTTAATCCCGGTATCCATTTAATCCCGGCATCAGTTGTTTACTCCCCAATAGGCTCCCACAATTCAATCTTATTACCTTCAGGATCCAGAATGTGAACGAACTTTCCATAGTCATATGTTTCGATTTTGTCGACGATTGTTACGTTTTCTTTTTTTAGTTCTTCGACCAAGGCTTCGAGATTGTCTACTCTATAGTTGATCATGAAGTCCTTTGTTGAAGGCTCAAAATATTTTGTTTTCTCCGGAAACGTATTCCACTGTGTTGTTCCTTTTTTTGTGCTGTCATCTTCATGGCGCCATTCAAAACTTGTTCCGTATGGAGTTGTATTAAAGCCAAGTTTTGATTTATACCATTCGTTTATTGCTTTCGGGTCTTTGCATTTGAAGAAAACACCGCCTATACCGGTTACTTTTTTCATTTGTGGTAGCGAAAGGTTTGTTATTGAATTTAGCGCAAATCCGATTGTGAAAGAGGATGCAAGAGCTAAAATCAGAAGCAGGGGTCGTTTAATTGATTTCATGCTTATAAAAGTAGTATTAAATTAAATACTATTAACAGAACAATTTATTTCAAGCAATTCAATTGTTTACTAATAATTTCAGTTAATAATCAAGCTACCATTAGCAACAATCCGCTTTTCATTCATGATCAGAAAGAAATAAATTCCGTCATTCATCTTCTCTCTGTCGATTTTTATTTCATTGCCTTTGACGTTCGAATACTCCCTAACTATTTGTCCTTGCATATTAAATATTTTCAGGATATTTATTTCATGTAGAGGATTTTCAAATGAAAGAATAGTTGATTCAGTGAATGGGTTTGGCGTCACTCTATAATTATTAATATTGTGGATTTCTTGTATTCCAACTGTATTATAGAAACAGTCGGTGAAGTTTGAACTCTGATATTTCAAAGTATCATTTTCTTTCAAGCAATTTAATTCCGGATAAACATCAATAAAACAAGAACCGGTCCCAACAAAGGTTAATCCGTTTAAACTTCCGACACCTTCTATCCAGGTATCCTGTCCAAAATTGGAGAGAAACATTCTTTTACGCAACTCTCCATTTAATAAACTAATTGTATCTACTGAGTCAACGATCATTTGTAAATTACACCCATTCAGGCTTGTTGTGAAAGTATCGCCTTGATTGAGTGAAAAATCATATGCAAGATATTCTCCATTTTCATAAAAGTAAATTCGCTTCGTAATAGTTTCTTCCCTCGCAGCGATCGGATATGAATACGCAAAACCCGCTGAATCCCGATTCACTATTAATTTTTTATATTGAAAGGTCCCTATTGTAGTGTCTGCACCAAAACTAAAAACCGTTGTTCCACACGGACCAAAATTTAAGCATGAAACAACATTCCAGACTTTGTTTGTGTCAACTAAAGTCTGAGCATTTGCTTTGATTGTAATTAATGCAACCAGGATGAGTAATAGTTTTTTCATTTTCGTAGAGTTTTAATTTATGTGTAAGTTGCGCTTATTTTATCTCTCCTTCTCTAATTGTCAGTCCTACTAATTTATAACCTTTGTCTGTTCTAAGAAATTCATAATTGTTTTGTGGAAAGTCATTTTTGTCATTGTAAGAAATGATGATTGACATTGTTGGATAGATCCAATCTTTCGGCTCGCCGCAGTTATTAAAATATTTTTCAAATTCTTCCCCTTTATAAATAAAAGGATTCAGTCCATCATCTGAAATAAAGTAATCTGTATTTGGCTGCAGGATTTCCAATAGTTCGCTTTTTATAACCGTAAAGTTGTCCGAAATGAGTTTTACTTTATTTGCTTTTACTCTACCATGTTGTGATTCCCAGTTAATGGTATCGTAAGAAATATCAATCAATTTTTCTTTGGTTAGATCGTTTAACAACTCTTTTGTAATCCATTGTCTGAATTCTTTTTCAAAATCTACAAACGAATAATATTTTCCTTCAACTGATCTGAAGTTCACCCTGGTCGAATCAGATGTGGGTTTGTCAGAAATTATTAGCGAATAAAAATTCAAGTGATCTTTGTATATGAAATCATCAATAAGAATTTTATCCGTGGTATCAATTACCTGCCACTTACCACCTTTCCAACTTGGATGCTCATCATTCTCATCAATATAGTGTTTCTCTGCACCTATCAACCCAGTCGACATTCCATTGACAACTTTGGATAAAAAATTATACTTTGCAGGAATTACGATATCACCATTCCTGTTAAACATACCCGCCTTATCAGTTTTTCTATCTCTGAAGGTAATAAATCCTTCGCTCTCGCATACCGGACTGTTATCGTAAAACTCTAAGCTGTCATTACCAAACTTTTTTCCTGCTTTTGTCAGATAATAACTTTCCCATTTCCCGTTTGTTTCATCATTAACAGCAATGATTTCATCAAACTTTCTTAGTTCAGGAGTTTGTCCAAACATTGTGAAATTCAGTAGTGCTAAGAGATATGTCAGTAAGTTAAACTTCATTTGGTTTAGGAGCACGTAATAATTGCAGCAAACGTTTTGCAGTTCCCTGAAGGTGGCCATTTCAGGGCATTTCACTGTCGCCAAGCACAAACTTTGTTAGAAGCACAACGTTTAACTTGACCACTGAACCGCCACTTTTGGGTAGGTGTTGTTAGCTGAAGTTTTTGTCCTTTGGCATAGGTGGTAAATCAAAATACAGTCGGACTTTATTTATATTATCTAAAATAAAATGCATATGGTCTTTTTCTCTATTTTCATTCCACAATTTGGTTATCGCATCATTAATGTTGTTATATATATCATCATGTAAATCTGTTACTTGCCAATACCACTGACCTTTACGCCCAGTTTCCTTTAATTTTAAAAGTCCTAAAGCATTAAGTGGAGAAAGAAAGCCAAGAATATAATCCTTACTAATATCACATTTTTCAGCTAAGTCCTTTGTTTCAAATTCTCTTTTCGAGTCTTTACCTAGTTTTAAAATATAGAGAATAAGCTGTCCATTTATTGAAGTTTTGGTTAAAATGTTTTTTATGCTCTCAGTCTCAATTGCATTTGACTTAATAAATTTAGTTTCCACTGTGCCCAAACTTTTTCACTTAATTGACTTAAGAGAAGCTGTGTCGTATCAGTTTTTTTGCTTATTGTCTCAAGTAAGTCTGGCATTCTATCAAATTTCCGTTTTAGGTCTTCAGTAATTGTAGACAGAGATTTAGTTGAGTCGGAAATATAGTTTGAAGCGCTATCGAGCTTAGCAATATTATGTCCAAATGAATTGTTTGAATATACTGCATAAACAATAGCTAACACAGCTAATACCAGCGATGAAATTGTAAGAGCAAATGAGATTAACTCAACTAGTCTAGGAATATTACCCCATTGAATTGTGACAAGACAAATTATTACTGCAATTAGGATTGCAATTATGTAAGTAACATGGATTCTACTATTGTTTTGCATTGTTTAATTTGGTTTAAAATTTCATCTAACGTTTAGCATTGCCGAAGCATTATTTTTTTACCGAAATATAAAAATAAAAAGAGTCAAAAAATAATGTTTTGGCAATGCGGTGTTATAGGGCGTTTTTT
Organism: Bacteroidota bacterium; assembly: GCA_016711505.1. Classification (NCBI taxonomy): domain Bacteria; kingdom Pseudomonadati; phylum Bacteroidota; species Bacteroidota bacterium. The sequence continues at coordinate 538,293 of JADJSV010000017.1, forward strand.
ATTTCATTTGTTAAGTTCGGTCGCTGTTATGTTTTCAAGTTTGTCTAAATTTTATGACACTTTTATTTAGCAAATAATAAGTACTAATTGAGCTTATAAAACATAGTGACCAAGCAATAATTTCTGCTGTCTTTAAATCATTGTGTTTCCATCCACTTAAAGCCAAATAAATAGTCGGTGTCGTTAATGTAAGGAGAATTCCAGTTGTAATCACAGCGAACGAATTTCCTGTTATAAAGAGCTTTCTTGTAAAGTAAACAATCGGGTAATAGGTCACAAGACTTAGAACTAAGGGAAGTATATTGTAGAATAAAGAAACACCTATCATGTCAAATAAAGACATATCAGGCGCGCCAGGAAAGGCGCTGATTGTTTCAGGAAGATATGTTTCATTTGTCAAGTTATACTTCATGATTACAAAGTGAAACATCATAAATGATAGGTCTTTAATAATAATATGGAATGGAAACCATTTCATGTCAGTTGTCTCAATGTGTCATTTTTTAAAATGTCCTATAACATTCGGATTAACGCACCTCATTTCGTCACCCCCCTTATTAACGCAACTCCACAAAAAGTATCCAACCTCTATTTACGCTTATCTCCCCCAAACCTACTCATAAAAAAAGCCGGAAACAAATCCCGGCTTTACACTTTAATTTCGATAAATCAACAGCCGCTTATTCATCCGCTGGTTCGGATTTTCTACCTCAAGCAAATAAAAACCATCTGAAATCAAGTCCGGTAAATCAAGCCTAACAGTAGAGAAATTATCTGCCATAAAAGAGAATACTAATTTTCCGGTAATATCAATTATTCGAACGGTTGCTCCACGAAGATCAAATCCACTTGAAGTAATTGTGATCTTGCCGGTAGCAGGATTTGGATAAATAGAAATACTTTTGCCTTCAGTAAGATCCTTTACTCCTGCAATCACCGGCTGCCTCTTCCTGATCTCACCGCAGAACTGACTGAACAAATACAATGAACCACCTGGTGAGTTTTTCAGAATATAAGATTCTGTGGTGATCCAGTTGATACCTGTGGTTTCTGTTTGCCAGCTCTGAGCATTGTCTGTTGTGTAGGCAACATCGCCGTAAGCATTTGCAACCATACAGAAATTTCCATTCATGGCAAATGTAGTTGGATCGGGAAAATTGTATTGCTGCGGGAATGTAATTCCACCATCACTCGTTTTGTAGATCATACTGCCATCATGAAAATAGCCGTTCAGTGAATCTGCAAACTTAAACACGACACAATAGAATCCGAGATTGCTATTTACAAAATTCCAGTTGGAACCGCCGTCACTTGTTTTCAATAACTTTGTTCCGTTATCTAAAAAACCTGTCGTCGGATTTACAAATTGCAGATTCTGTCCGTCAAACAATGTATCGAAGACATGAAAATATGATGCTCCGTAATTTTTGAATTTTCTTAAGCGCGCAGCATTGTTGAGATAAAAACCGGTGGAATCGTTAATCAGTTCCAACGATTGAACTATAAATGATGAATCAAGATTGTGCATTGTATATGTTGCAAAACCGTCAGTGGTCCTCAACAATTGTACAGGTGCGCCGCCTTTGATCAGGTAACCGCTCAAACTGTCAGTCATTGCGACCTTATCGATGAAACCCCATCCGTTGATATGTCTTTTATCCCATGTGATGCCGCCATCGATAGTACGCAACACGCAAGCACCGCTTGTATCTGTTGCTGCTACATATCCAATGTTGTCTGTAGGAAATGCTGCGTCCCGGAATTCTGTATAGTTGTCTTGATAAACGGGGATCCATTGTGCAAATGCGTTATGCGTTGTAGTTGAAATTAATATTGCAATTAGTATTGCGAAGAGGTGAGATTTCATTTTTTTTCAATTTATAGTTAATGTGTATCCGGGGAAGATAAACACAAGAACACTTAGAGCACAATAAGAGCACGGAATTTTTTAAAACATTCTACCTATCACTTTTAAATAGACGATGTCTATAAAGTTTCGTTGTTATTTGTATTGAAAGCCATTCCGTGATCTTATTGTGTCCTTAGTGTTCTTGTGTTAAACCCTTCTCCCGTTCAATTTTTAATTACTTTTTTCGATTGCATCACTCCTCCGGATTGATTTTTAATCAGCAGAAAATAAATCCCGTCAGAAAAATCACTTGTATTTATTTTCACTGCATCACTCAAGGAATTTTTCAGTACAAGTTTATAAACAATTTTTCCGTTTACATCAACAATTTCAATCAATCTGTTTTCTATTCCACTTTGCAAATTAAGAACCAATTCATTTGAAAATGGATTCGGATAAACATTCCATACATCTTGTTCAACGATTGAAACTGCAGTCGGAAGCTAAGTAAACTCCCACCAGTCTTTCCGCGGAACAATGCTTCCATAATATCCCGTTCCTGCAAACACACGCCCGCTTGCTTTTTGTATAACAGGCGCAATGATTATCCCGGGATTAAATGCCGGACCAATTGCCCATGAATTTGTTGTTGCATCATATACTCTGCATCCAGGCACTCCAACGAAACTTGGGAAAATTAATTCCGCCGATCACGTACAAATTATTTCCATCCGAAAAAACTCCCGCTTCTGCACGACCACTTCCACCCATTGATGTAATTGCCGTCCAGCTATCGTTGTTGGGATCGTATTCATAAAAATCTGTATACGATGCAGACTGATCATCATTACCGCCTAAACCGATGTATCCTTTGTTGCCAATAACAGATGCTACTGCATATGCTCGAGTCGGACCGGGCAGACTTGCTTTTTGTGTCCAGATATTTAAAGCCGGAGCATACTCGTAAAGATCATCGTATGTAGTTGTGAAGGAACCATTAGGTGTAACAACAAAAGTTTGTCCGGTGCCAACATATCCTTTGTTACCAATACAAAAGCTGACGGCTTCTTCCCTCTCAAAGCCTGGAAAGTCTGCCAACTGTGTCCATGTATCTGAAACCGGTTCGTACTCCCAGAAATCTTTCAGGTAACCATTGCCATCATTTCCGGTTCCCATGTAAGCTTTATTGCCGATTGTAAATGCAGTGCATGCAGATCTGTTTCCTCCTGGAAAATCTCCTTTCTGTGTCCATGTATCCAAAGTCGGATCATATGCCCATACATCGTTGTATAAAAGTGAACCATCGTATCCACCCATAACATAGATCGTGTTGTTGATCGAAAACCCTGTGGCGAAAGTACGCACAGTTCCGGGGAGGTTCTGACGTTGGGTCCATTGGGACAATGCCGGTTTTGAGAAAGATGCCAGCAATAGAATTAATGCAATTGATCGTATTAGATTTTTCATGCGCGTGAATTATGGAATGTTAGAAATTGATTTGTTATTTGTACAAATCTCCAATGAATCTACGCTTAAGACAAGTTTTTCAGGTGGACAAAAGGTGGACACTGTTAGGAAAACCGTATTCTTCGGGTAAACAAAGCTCGATCTGGGTGAAAAAAGATTTAACACTGAGTTCACTAAGTTTTTGTCATAAGAACACAAGTGGTGAATATGTGTTCTTGTGACAAATTCTTAGTGGACTTAGTGTTAAAAAAAAATTACTTCCCGAATTTCACAAATTCACTTCCATTGTATTTATAAACCCCCGCATTATCCGTCGCAACCCAAATTCCTCCGGAATTATCCTTATAAATTGAAACCGGTAAAACTTTTACTTCGCCATCCATAACAATGTAGTTAGTAAGATCTTCGCCATTATAATTCCAAACACCTTCATTGTAATTCGTCATCCATAAATTTTCCTTGTCGATTACTGCTGATGTATAATATGGCAGAACCATTTTTGATTTCTGTTTCGATAAATCAATGGCGGGCAGTTTTTCATAGACCAGATCTGTTTTCGTTTTACTTGTACTGATTTTGTATTTGCTGATAATATTACTGAACCGGAAAAAACCTTCATTATCTTCTAAGATCGAACGAACCGCAGGAACCCGACCGTCATCGAGTACTGACAATTCTTTTTCGTAGATCCACTTCAATGATTCACCATCAAAACGGCAAACACCTTTTGATAATGTTCCGAACCAGATGTTGCTTTGCTTGTCCTTATAAATAGTATAAACGCCATGGGTTATATCATGCTCCAAAGAGTCGATGTCAGAAAATTCGAGATGATGTAAAGTTTCGCCATCATATCTGTAAGCGCCAAGGACATCGCCATTACCTTTAAACCAAAGTTCATCTTCTTGCAATTTCCATTGACTCATCATAGATTTGACAGGAGATAATGAAACAAATTTTTCGCCATCGAATTTTGAAACTCCGATTGGTGTATCGAAAAAAATATTTCCGGATTTATCTTCCTGAATTCCTCTGATCCTGTTTTCGATTAACCCATCTTTGTCTGTGTACTGCTTTATAATTTTTCCATCCCAACAATAAACTCCGGTTCCATTGCTGCCAAACCAGTAATTATTTTTCTTGTCCTGGAAAATTACCCAAATGGATTTATCAATTTGCTGAACAGTGCTGCCAATTATTTTTGCAGTTGCAGATTGGCCTTCAGCGTTTTTATTTTGCCCGTTGCAAGATGATATCAATATGCTAAGTAGAAATATTGAATTGAAAATTGATTTGATCATTCTCAAACTTACTGAAAATAATTTGCTTGCGGTAAATTTTTTTAACACTAAGAACACTGAGTTTTTAGCACAAGAGCACAGAAAAATCTGCGCCAAATCTGCGGAATCTGCGAGATCTTCGGGAGAAAAATAATTACGCTTAAAATATTTCCCGCAGAATTGCGCAGAACACGCAGAAAATCCGCAGAGATCCCTACGGGATTAATTTAAAATTAAATAAAAATACCTCGCAGAGGTTTCTGCGGATTTTCTGCGTGTTCTGCGCAATTCTGCGGGAAATAAAACATAGTTGCACGAAAAAAAAGGCCGGGAACAATCACCCGGCCTTTCGTCAAAAATATACTATAACCTTCATTCAAATTAATTTCGATTAATCACAAGTCGGTCGCTTACGAGTTGATTGGAACTGCGGATCTCTACTATGTAAAATCCGTTGGAGAGTGATGTTGGGATATTAAGAACTACCGATGAAAAATTATCTGCACCTAGCTTTGTTGAATAAACTAATTTTCCTGTAACATCTACGATACTCACCATTGCACCACGAAGATCAAATTCATTCGATCTGATAGTGATCTTATCTGATGCCGGATTCGGATAACATGAAATGTATTTGTTGCTTTTGGTTTCTGTAACCCCAACTCCTGCCCCACCTGGAAGAACTGTTGGAGTCAAACGAAACAGAAAAGTATCGAATAGTTGATTAATACGAACTATTGTATCTGAACCATAGAATACGAAATCATTTCCCAATGGAATTATTTTAGTTCGTGGTTGCGCTATCGGATAGATCACTGTATTGTTGCGTGTACCATTTGTCTGAACTAATCTTGTTGTCTGATCCATACCGCCATCAGGATACCAGCTCATTGCAAAAAATAAATTATCATTATAGATTGCCGGATATTTTACTTGGAATGGTACTACATCTTGCACGCCGAATGACCATGCTGAGCCTGCAGTCGTTCCGTCTGTCTGTGCTAATCCTGTTGAATCATTATCGGCTCCATTGAAGTAAATATAATTTCCTAAAGTCACCATTGCAGTTCTGACCAATAAACCATTGTTCATCGTAACCTGAGTTGTGCCTGCAACTGATCCATCACTTTTCCATAGCTCTCCACCAAATCCGGCATCATAAGATTCGAAATAAAATACTCCATTCAAATCGACTGCTGCATCCTCAGCATCATATGGAAACAATGTTGTTTCTATTCTGAAAGTTCCTGCAGCGGTTCCATCAGTACGCCACCAATGTCTTTGTGCTGCACCAATTCCACCGGCATCATCACCCTGGAAATAGAGTAATCCACCTGCCACTGTAAAATGCGGATGAATCGATGAAGTACCTGTACCGTCATCAAAAATTCCACGTACTCCCGGAATTATATCACTTACTAATTGTGTTCCTGCTGAAGTTCCATCTGTACAATAAAGTTCCCAGCCATGTGTGCCATCTGTTGCAGTGAAATATAATTTGCCATGATATTCAGTGAGGAAAGATGGATTTGATGAAACTGTTCCCGGATTGAGATCAATTACTTCTTGTGTTCCGCCTGTCGTTCCATCTGTTACCCATAGTTCATTTCCATTTGTCAGATTACCTGCATTCATATAAAGCAAGTTATTCATTTCACAAAAATCGGGAACTTTATAATCAGTAAAATCCCAACCTATCAGTCCCGGATTGAATTCATAAAGCATATTTGTTCCTGCATTTGTCGCATCACTCACCCATAATTCCATTCCATGAATTCCATCATCAGCATAAAAATATAGTTTGTCTTTATAAACGTGGTTTTCGTATTTCAACCCATCTGCTCCTGCTTGAGTCATGGAACTAAAGAGATCCGACGCGAAATTCGGGTTGATATCTTTTACCAATGCCGTTCCAGCCGGTGTACCATCAGTAGCCCATAGTTCGTATTCCCATTGAAGCGCACCTTCCTGACCATAGATAACTTTTCCGTTTACTGATTTCATACTGGGCCCATCAACTTTAGCAGGTACTATGATCGATACCTGACTGAAAGCCGGTGAAACTGAAATGCAAATCAGAATTATATATAGAATTCTTTTCATCGTGGATTTAATCTTTAGAAATTAAAATATGTTTGTCTGTTTAAATTACCTGTTCAGAGTGATCTTCTTCACTACCGTATTTTTTCCGGTATTCATTTTCAGAAAATAAATTCCTGATGGTTGTGATGAAAGATCCAATTCATTTCCTGAGATCTCAGCAGGAATTTCTTCACCAATTAAATTATATACTCTGAAATTCAAGATCGGATTTTCAATTGAATGAAGAGTGACCTTTCCTGTCGTAGGATTCGGGTAAATTTGAATATTTACTTGTGAATTCGCTTCATCTATTCCGGCATTCAATGGTGTGTGAAATGATCTCGATTCATTATAGCCATAAAATTCTCCGCCAAAAATAAACGAGTTCAATGAATCTGCTGTACTTCTGATGTTGTAATATCCATTACCAAATTGACAACAGATACCTCCGCCTGCATCTGTATTGATCACAAATGTGTAGCAAGAATTTGGATTTAAATTCCAGTTGTATGTATAGAAATTATTATTAAGAAAAACACCCGCCGGACTTGATGCAACTGTATCTTCGTTCTCGTCAAGTAATTTCCACGATGTACGTGAATATGTTCTTAGAAGATTAAGATCTAATGTCAGGTTGAAATCCGGTGCTTCCGGTGCAAGTGTAAGTGTAGCCTCCTGCGTATTTCCTACAGTATATGTTTCTGAAGGAACAATAACATTGAATTCATATTCTACTCCTTCAACCAGATTCACAGTTTCAAATGTTACATCTTCCGTTGCATCCTGTGCAAGATTTCCGGTCCAGTTTTTACTTTGAAGTACAACACCATTTGCACTGACTTCAACAGTTGCAGCTGTCATAGGAGTTGAACCCTGATTATATATACGCGTAACCGGATGTTCGCCATCGCAAAACTGACGGTCTTCTGTATCATATAAAGTTGCATCTATTGCTCCGTTATCAAATGGTAGCGGACAAAGTGCTTTCCAGCTTTGTAGAAATCCTTCATACGTTGTGCCCATTGGAATTCTTACACCATTAGTTGATCCCGGACAGTGTACGAATAATGTTGGATAACCATTCATAACATAGTTACTCTGAACTGCAGATCCTTGTCCGTATGGTCCGATGATAGGATACGGCGTTGTTGCAATCCAGTTTCCCATTGCTTGCAGACCCGCACCTGATAGGTTAGCCATACTACTTGTAGGATCGCCATCAACAAAGATGATAAAGAGGTCATCTGTTCCTTCGGGACCGAATTCATGGTAAAGTTTTTCCATAATGCCGGTAATATGAAAATCCCAGCAAGGAGCGCACCAGTTAGCGCTGATATCTACCAAAACCGTTTTTCCGGTATTTACAATGGAATCGATGTTGTAAGTGTTTCCATCTATGCCCGTCGCAATCCAGTTTTGATTCTGTGCACCGGCATTCAGACTTGTTAATACAAGAATGAAGAATGATAATTTTTTGATCATGACAATTTATTTCTAGGGTTTAGGGAAATCAAACATAGACAATTGAATCATGGCAAAAAATGGGGAATGTACAGGCGTAGGGGTTTGTTTATCCGACGTGCTAGTTGCGCAGGACTAGTTGCGCAGGATCTGAAGATCCTGTGCTAGCGAGCTGTGGATTTTTAATCCACAGCTGCGCAGGATCTGTGATCCTGGTAAGCGAGCTGTGGATTTTCAATCCACATCAAAGCCTAAAAAAATCATAATCCGATGATGTCACCACAGGCGGTGTCAAACACTCCACCTTTACCAAAGAAGAAAGTCCATAATAATCGCGTGCAGAACTATGAAGATAGTCCTGTTCATTACAAACGATTTTTCCGGCAACAGGATTGTTATGTATATATTTTAATTTCTGCCATGTAAATTTTTCTGAATATACCTCTATTGCATGATTTCCATCCTGCCATACTTTGAAAAATTGTGTCTTCGGATGCGTTTTTGCGGCAAAACCAAATTTATCAATGAGCCATTTGCGTCTACTTTCCTTTTCGTTAAGTATAACATCAATACACTTCTTACTGGTAAATTTTTTAAAATCCCGAACTACATCTGATAGTTGAATACCTTCATCAGTATTGGTCAATAAATGAAGATGACTAGGCATTAAACACCATCCATAACAATGGAGGCCTTTGTTTTCAATGCAATAGTTTAGAGAGTCTGTTATGACTTCCATTAAAGCCGGTCTTGTGAATAAATCAATCCACTCTACGACTGTCATTGTGAGAAAATATGATTTATCTTTTTTTATATTATATCGATGTCCTGTTTGCATGATTGATTTGTTTATCATGCAAAAATAAACTGTCTTTACATTGGGAAAACATGGGAAGCGGAGATACTACTTTTAATATACACTATTTATTAAGAGAATTAGTGTTTTTAATGTGGATTAAAAATCCACAGCTCGGTTGCACAGGATCACAGATCCTGCGCAGCGGTGAATCCTACAGCTCGCTAGCACAGGATCACAGATCCTGCGCAGTGGAGGATCCTTCGCAGCAACTTAATTTAAATTTTCAAAATCAAAAACTTAAAGCATAAGCTTTAATTCTTTCGCTGTTTTTTCATCACAGAGCAGGTAATTATAATAATCACTCTTCTTTATATGATCCGTTTGATGAATACCTTTATTTTCATCAATGTTAAAATACAAATAACCCATTCCTTCAGTCAGTTTTTCAACTTTTGCTCCGATCTCATTGTTGAGAATTTCTATCAACATCGTCGGACGAAACTCTTTCAAATAATCCGAAAAGCCTTCAAGCACTTCCGGTTCATGCGTCTCAACATCTATCTTCATGAGATCGATACGAGGAATTTTATTTTCTCTTATATAATTATTCAATGTGATCGTTTCTATTTCAACTTTTTCAACTTTTATGGAAGAAGGCAGATAATTGAAATTGACCGTTACCGACAAAATATGCTCCGCATTGGTATCATAGATAAATGCTTTACCGGCAAAATTAGAAACGGCCTTATCGACACAAACTACATCGTACGAATTCAATGCGACATTTTGCTTCAGCTTTTCAAAAACTCTTTGTACAGGTTCAAATGCATAAACTTTCGAATCCGGATTCACTGCTTTTGCTATAAGAGAAAATATTCCAGTATTTGCACCAAGATCCAAAACATATTCTGAACGTTCACACAACTTCAGCCACAAACCAATTGACTCCTTCTCCCAGCCATTCTTTAATCCACTCCAGAAAATTTCATTCTCGATCATGAAACCATAATGATTTAACTTGAAAGACTTTTTATTTCCTGCATCAACTTTGAAAACTCCTTTAAATGGTAAATGCTTATAAACTTTTTCGCCGGGATGAAATACGTTTTTTATCAAATAAAATAATTGTTTTTTAAAAGGTATCAAGTGATAAACTGATTTAATTATTTCTTTCATTAGAACAGAAGTTAAGAATTTAAATGTAATAATTAATGAGATAAAATCGGGTACAATTAATTTTTCTTGTGAGGATCAACATAGCAGTAAAAATAATTTTTATATTTCTGAAAATTCTGCTCATTCCATGAAATGGCCGTTTTTCTTCTTTTTTATTCTATGGATACTTCGAACCGGGGCACAAGATGGTAATAAAACTTATGTAGACTCATTACTGAACAAACTACCAATACAAAAAGAAGATACAATAAAAGTTAAGACCCTCTTATATCTTTCCGAATATTTCTCTCTTATTGATCACACCAAAGGAATGAAGTATGCCGAAGATGCCGCTACTCTTTCTCAAAAAATTGAATGGCTAAAGGGAATCGTCCTGAGTAAAATCTCTATCGGACGTGTATATTGGAGAATGGGAAATTATAAAGCAGCCATTTCAATCCATAAGGGTGCTTTACAATTAGCAGAAAGGTCAGAATTTACAGAATTGATTCCGCAAATTATTATTTACGTAGGACAAGATCATGCAGATGGTGGTGAATTCCGCGAAGCTTTACAGCATTTTGAAAATGCAAAAGATCTTTTTAAAAAAGCCGGAAATCAAAGTCAGGTTGCAAATTGCTTATTGATGATATCCTGGGTTCATGATGGCCGCGGAAATTTTCCGGAATCTTCAAAGGCAAATATTGAGGCTTTGAAAATATATGAATCCTTGAATGACCATTATGGCATATCAGTAGCCTCTGCAAATCTGGCGATAGATAATATAAAGCTTGAAAAATATCCTGAAGCAGTCACTTATATAGAGAAGGCAAATAAAATTGTTATTGAAGAAGAAGATTATATAAACCTGGCATCTAACTATATAATCCTGTCTGACATACATATTAAAATGAAGGATCTCGATGCTGCATTAGAGGACGCAAAAAAAGCACTGGCAACAGGAAATAAAATATCTGATAGAATCACTATTGGAAATGCTTATAGTAAAATGGCAGAAATTTATTTTATGAAAAATGATTATGCAAATTCTGTTGTGCACTATGAAAAAGCAATTGGATTTTTAAAGCCTGTAAATGCTAATGTTCTGCTGACAAACAATTATAGTAATTTAGCATTGTCTTATCTCAGGTTAAATGAATCCCTGAAAGCAAAAACAGCACTTGATTCATCGGAGATCTATTTACAACTGACTGAAGGTTTACCATCAAAGGAAAAATTTTACAAAGGAAAACATCTTCTTGACAGCATTTCAGGAAACTGGAAAAATGCATACTCAAATTATCACGAGTTTGTAAATATCCGTGATAGCATCCATAATACTGACATAACAAAAAAGCTTGTGCAAAATCAAATGCAATATGAATTTGATAAAAAAGAAGCACTTGAAAATGCTGAACAGGAAAAGAAAGATCTCAGGCAAAGAAATATCCGGAATTCAATCACCGCCGGCTTTGCAGGGACAATTGTTTTTTTAGTAGTCGTTTATCGGCAGCGGAATAAAATTAATAAAGCCCGGAAACGCAGCGATGAACTACTGTTGAATATTCTACCTGAAGAAGTTGCTGATGAACTGAAACAAAAAGGGAGTGCAGAAGCCAGGCACTTCGATGAAGTCACAGTGATGTTCACCGACTTTAAAGGTTTTACAAGTTTGTCAGAAAAACTTACTCCTTCTGAACTGGTAAATGAAATTCATATTTGTTTTAAAGCTTTCGATGATATCATCAGTAAATATAATATCGAAAAAATAAAAACGATCGGTGACAGTTATATGTGCGCAGGTGGTCTGCCCATAACAAATTCTACGCATGCTATTGATGTTGTAAAAGCTGCGCTGGAAATCCGGCAATTCATGCAAAACCATATTGAAGACCGTAAAATGTCCGGTAAAGAAATTTTTGAAATACGCATTGGAATTCATACCGGACCTGTTGTAGCCGGAATTGTTGGAATCAAAAAATTTGCATACGACATCTGGGGCGATACGGTAAATATCGCTTCGCGAATGGAATCAAGCGGACAAGCAGGACAAGTGAATATCAGTGGCGCTACTTATGATAAAGTGAAAGACAATTTCTCCTGTCTCCATCGCGGAAAAATCAGTGCAAAAAATAAAGGAGACGTGGATATGTATTTTGTTGAAAGCTAAGAACCAGTAAAGGATTTGAAAATTCCTTTACAACTGAATTAACTTTCATTCATCATTGGACAACAATTTTTTTCACAATTTCTCTATCATTATATATCTTGAGAAAATAAATCCCTTTTGTTAAAAATTTCAATTGAATATTAACTGCTCCTGACTTATCGTTATTCTGCACTAAAACATTTTTTCCCACGATATCAAACAACTCAATTCTATTTATCATTTTATCAGCAGAAATAACATTCAGTTCACTACTCGCAGGATTCGGATAAATAAAAACATTGTCTGAATAAATCGTTTCTGTGATCTTCACAGGAAATGAAACATTCGTTGTAATTGTATTTGTAATTACCGGTTGATTAAAATCAAAATAGATCCGGGCAGTATTCCTGATCTGAGAGCCGACAGAAAGTCCGGGCTTCAATTTTATTTTATACTGTACATAGCCGTGACTGTTTGCTTCGTCATTTGTACTGTCAGGTAAATTGATCTCAACAAAATCAAATAGAATTTTATTTCCATTCAACTGAGTTGTCATGTTGTGACTGTTTGCAATCAATGTAAAAGTCGACAACTCCAGATTTGAATCCAATGTATCTACAATGTAAACATGTTGCGCCGGTGCAGTTCCTGTATTCTGAAAATGGATTGTATAAGTTAACCATTCCTGGTCAGCCGCAATATCTCCCTCTGGATTTACTTCTTTTGTATTCGGATCATAACTATTGCCAATGATAAAACAATTTTGAAAGACATTATTCAATGGATCATTATCGGAAAGCGGATTTACATTCACAGTAATGCAGACCGAATCTCCGAGTTGAGAAGTTGAATCTGCAAATAAAATAATTCTAAAATCAGTTGTGAAATTTACTGTTCCGAAATCACTAATAGTGTACGTCAACAGATTCCCGGTAACTACCGGATTCAGTGCTCCGGCTGCTGCTGAAAGAAATGATACAGGTCCGCTGATAGTTACTGAAACATCACCACTTACTCCCGTTGCACATCTTAGGCCATAGAAAGACGAAAGATCACCTGCTCCTATGTTCACATTTGCACTATCGCCCGGAAAAAAATTTCTCGAACGAAGAATGATACTATTTACTCCTACATCAAACCCCGGATTACAGTTGAAACCGAAATTCATATCTGAATCCATTGAGTCGGCAAGAGTGAGCATTGAAGAATGAAAACCTCCCGGTGGACAAGTAAGTTCAAAAGGCAATCCTATTGTATCAACAGTATAGGTATAGGATCCTGTATCTGCAGCAAATGCATATACTCCGCCGTCATTTGATAACGTTTGTTGTTCCAGAACAGAATTTCTGTATAGCTGAACTTTGATATTTTTCAATCCTGATTCATTTGTATCACTCACACAATCGCTGTTCAGATCAGAATATAATCTTCCATCAATATTCCAGAATGCAGTACACGAATTGATATTGAATGGTTGGCAAAGAGGATACGCATTCATTGGAGGATTACTTCCGCCAACAGAACCATAGTTGGGCAAACATTGAATACCGGTATTATAAAATATCAACGCATTGACTTTTTTAGTTCCGGCAAACAAGTCAGATTTGGATTATTATAAATATAAAGAGCGTTCATAGAATCAGGAAGTTCAGGTAGCGTAGTAATCAAATTACCCGGACACGAAAGATTCAAAAGCGATGGCGGAAAGGCAGGCAAAATTGTTATCTGATTTGAATCGCAAAAAATAGTTTGGAGAGCCTGATTAAATGCAGGCAAACCTGTTAGAAGATTTTTTGTACAATTTAAGTACAACAAAGAATCATTTAATACTGGTAACGATGTTATTAAATTTCTCTGACAGTCAATGACAATTAATGAGTCGTTCAATGCAGGTAATGAAGAAATCTGATTTTCATAACAAAAAATTCGTAGTAAAGAATTTGGCAAGGGAGGCAATGTTGTCAATTGATTTCTATTGCAAATTAATTGTTTCAATGAATCCGGTAAAGTCGGTAATGATGTGATCTGATTTTCTGAACAACTCAAATACTGCAGGGTTGTTGGTAAAGATGGCAATGATGTAAGCTGATTTTGTTCGCAATCAAGGTCAATTAAACCTGCCGGCAAATTTGGAATTGTTGTCAGATTATTAGCTCTGCATTGTAATGACGTTAATGTTGCAGGCAATGCAGGAATTGAGTTGAGTGGATTCCACGAAACGATCAAACTTTCAAGTGTTGCGGGAAGAACCGGAAGTGAACTTAAATTACAACCATAACAATCAAATTTAATAAGAGAAGATGGAAAGGAGTTAATCAAAGTAAGCGATGTATCAAAACTACACATAAGATATCCTAAAGAGTTAGGTAAAGGGGGTAAACTTGTAATCGGACAAGATCCACAATAAAGTTCAACTAAATCTGATGGCAATGCCGGTAAAGTAGTAAGTGGATTTCCTTCACAACGTAAACTACGAAGTGTAGCCGGTAAGGCTGGAAGAGAAGTCAGTTGGTTAATGCTTACAAATAAACTATTAAGAGAATCGGGCAAAGCCGGTAAAGAGGTTAATTGATTATCGACACAATACAAAGTACTTAATTGTGCCGGTAATCTGGGTAATGATGTGATCATACTTCCGGAGATACTCAAAGTTCTCAGACTATCAAAATATTGGATTCCTTCCAGACTAATGATATTTGTTGAACCACTTATACTCGTTGCCGATAAAACATCACTACAGGTTGTATCCATCTGATTACCGTTCATACATAGAGGGAAACGTAGTGTCAGGTAGTTCACAAAACTTGTATCCGGGATGGTAACCCATTGAGCGTTTGATTTAGAAACGATCATAAGTAAGAGAATGATCGAAAAGAGCTTTTTCATTTGCTGTAGTTTTACCTGATGTTTTATTTTTAGAGAGGCTTTAGAAAAATAAATTCCTGTATCAATGTAGGAAAAATTGAAAATTGGGAACAAAATTTTGGTGAATGTACTTTAATTTATTGTGAGACAGGTAAATGTGAATGCTGATTTAAAACAATTCCTATATTCACCTTGTGAAACTGTCTCTCACAAAAACCTTTTTTACTTTAATTACTGCCCTATTTTGTTTCTGTGCAAATGCTCAGATTGCAAATTCCGGTCGCGGCATGTATGTCAACCGCTTTTTCAGAACGGCTGTAAATTCTATTGGTGCACCGATTGTTGATCCGAATTATTCAATTTTAAGTATTGCTGCAAAAGAAGATTCATTATTGCAATTTGCAAAAGACAATCATATCACTTATCTCATCCTGTATGATCTCTATTACGTTTTTGGAAATGAAACATACGAAAACTATTTGTGTTCATTTATTGATAAAGCTAAATCGCAATTTTGCATAGAGAAAATAGGTGTGGCTTCTTCCTGCGCAAGTTTGTTCGATAATATTGAAATGATAAATGCGACTCCGCCTGCAAGTTTTTCGCTGCAACGACATGTGGAGCCCGCATTTCGTCAACAACTTGCAATTGCTTCTGAAGAATTTCAACCGGGCGACTCATTGTTCTATTTATCCGAAGCAACGAAATTCAACCTACGTGCTTCAACCTTTAACTCCGGTTGCAATTCAAAGATCGATGCTTTAGTTACAGAATATGAATTCTGGAACTCTACAGCAGATGATTGTGTTGGTGATACACCCAGCAAGGATGTAAAATTCCAACGCTATCAATCTCTCATAAATTATATTGACATCATCCGTGATAATTATAATGATGCTCAATCAGCACATCAGATCACAATTGAAAGTTATATCGGATATTTAAATCAGAATACATTATATACCGATCAACAAATAGCTGACTGGATCGATGGAAGTTATAATGGTAAAAAACGTATTGACCGGATACTTCCTCATTACTATACAACTGATGCTGCTAAAGCATATAGCAGAACCAGCGCTGGACAAAACATGTCAGGTTATTATTCTACGCGCTTTCTTGATCTTTGTCAACCATCAACTTCAAATAATACCAGCATCACTCCGATCTTCAGTACAGAAAGTACTTATTGGGGTGCCGGAGCTAGTTATCTTTCAACCTGGTTCAATCAGAGTCCGGGTAATAATCTTTTCACAGCAGAAAAAATATTTTACAATGACTGGTATGCAGATGCAAATACTTATTCGCCGGCTTTAGTTGGAAGTGCAACACTAGGTAATGAAATCGAACCGGGAAATGCGATCTGGTTTACATCAAATCAAATGCTCAATCATCTTAACCGGTCACTTTTATTTTCATCGAACAGTCCCGTTTGTGTGACCGCCGGACAAAACGGGTCATTCACTTTTCAATATCAGGGACCAATTGAACAAGGATTAAATTATCAATTTTATCTCACTACTTCCGGAACAACAACTGTTGTTTGCGGCTCTGCAAATTCTATTGCATGGCCGGCATACAATGGAAGTACACAATCTTCAATTGATCTTAATGCCGCTTTAGGAACATGTTCATTGCCATCCGGTGATTATGATGCACATCTTGTTCTCACTTTTGCTGCATGCAATATTTATGTTGCACCGATTCAGAAAGTAAGTATAACAAACACCGGAAAAATTGTTGCACGTACTGCTACAACTGCCTGTCAGGGAAATCCTGTTTATCTCACAGCAAGCACAACAGGAAGCGGAACGACAACCTACGCATGGTATGATGGGAACTCCGCTATTTCGGGCGCTACATCACAAAGCTATGTTGCAAATCCTGCATCGACAGGTGTACGAAATTATTCTTGCAAAATTACCAGTTCTGTCGGCGGATGTTCTGCCAACAGATCAAATATAATTCCTGTTACTATAAATGCTAATCCGGTTGCAACTATCACAGTGCAGAGTACATCAAGTTGTTCGTCCGTCATCAGAGCAAACCCATCAGGAGCTACTTATTCATGGCAAGATGGAACAACAACTCAAAATTATACTACTTCAAATAGCGGAGTATATTCTGTTGGTGTAACACTAAACGGATGTACATCAACAGCGAAATATTCTTATCAGAATGTCAGCATTCAAAATATTTCACAGACTAAATCATGCAGTGATACAAATACAGGATCATTGGTTGTAAATTTATACTGGGGAACTTTTCCATATTCGCTTTCCTGGTCTGGCCCGGTAAGTGGTAATCAGACAAATTTACAACCCGGACACACGACTATCAGCAATCTTCCTGCAGGAACATATACTGTTGTAGTTACAAGTTCGAATGGTTGTACAAAAACTCTTTTCCCAAATCCTGTCATCGAAGAATATCCGCAAATTACTTACACCACTAATGTGAGTCCAAGTACTTGTTCAGCAAGTTCAGATGGAATGATCTCTCTGACCAATGTTGCAGGTGGAATTGGTGGTACATATACATTCAACTGGCCATTCAATAATTCTACTCTTAATTCTATCAACAATATTCATTCAGGAAATTATTACGTTGATATCAGCGATGGAACATGTGTAGTCAGTGATACAATTCATGTCCCTGCAATGCAATCTACTGTTAACGTTGCATTAGGAATAAATCCCTCGACCGGAAATTTAATATGTGCAGGAACGAATGCAAGTTTCAATGCAGTCCCGGTTAATGGCGGACTAAATCCTTCTTACCAATGGAAGGTCAATGGAAATATTACAGGTGTAACTGACAGTACATTCAATACTGATCTACTTGAAGATGGCGACACTGTCAGTTGTACAATGATTGCCGATCAGGTTTGTGCTTCTTTAAATCCGGTGAGTGCTTCCACTACAATGCTTGTTGATATTTGTCCTGTCACAGTAAACTTAAATTTATTTCTGGAAGGATTTTATCTTGGCGCATCACAGATGCGTGCAGTTATCGACCCTGTAATATATCCGAATTTGTGCGACACAATTACAATAGAGTTACGTGATACAACAGGAGCGAAAAATCTCATTCATACATCAAAACAAATTTTAAATACTGATGGGACTTGCGTATATTCATTTATTCCATTAACAACAAGATCGTTTTACTATATCGTTATTAAACATAGAAACTCATTGGAGACATGGAGTGCGACTCCGGTATTCTTTTCCGGAATCAATGTGGAATATTCTTTTTCAAATTCAGCTACCAATGTGTTTCTTAATAACGTTTCAGATCTTGGTGACGGAAATTTTGGAATCATTAGTGGAGATGTTGATCAAAATGGTGTAATTGATCTTAACGATCATAACTCTGTCAATAATTCGGCAATGATTTTTCAAACCGGATATTACTCTGATGACCTCAATGGAGATGGATTGGTTGAGTCCGGAGATTTTTCCATCGGTGAAAACAATATTGGAAGAATCGTAGGGATGCCTTAATAAAATATTTCATTCAATAAAAAATGAGTTGCCTGACGAATCAAACAACTCATTATTTATAAATTTTAACCCGAATTATTATTATTCCATTCCTAATTCATCTGATTTAGTAGTCAAAGTTCCGGTAAACGAATAAGTCATATTCTTTCCGTTCTCTATTACTTTAACTGTTCCTGAAATCGAGTTTCCGGTAACTGTTCCCGACCATTCAAGTGTTGAATTTGAATCATCAGAATTTGCCTGAGTAGAAACTGATGAGTTTCCCGTTGTTCCTGTCGATGGAGTACCTGACATTCCAGTCGAATTTGAATTTCTTCCATTAGAAGAAGGTGCTGTTGTACCTGATGAACCCGCTGAATTAGTTTTTGAAGGTGAAGTTCCCAAAGTTCCCGGAGTACTTGAGTTTGTTCCGGTTGATGAACCTGATCTACCTGTAGAATTCATGTCATCAGAACTCGTCGATTTTGAACCTCCATCTACTGTATTTGTAGTGTTGGTAATATCTGAACCTTCTGAATTCGAAGTTCCTGAATTGTTTTTCATATTATCACCTGAATTACCGGAACCTTTTTTGCTGTCAGTATTACAATTAGATGTGAATGCAATCGCGTCTGAAGAAGCAGACGAAGTAGTTGTTGAATAACTACATTCCTTTACTTTCACCGGACCTGACATTGATGACTTCAACATACCGTTTTTGAATTTCAATGTTCCTGATTTAGCTGTTGCGTTTTTGTCAGTACCTGATTGCATCTGATTGCTTCCACTTGCTTTCTCCATAGAAGATCCATCCTGATTTTTCATCTCCCCTGATTGAGTACCAGAATTCATTCCTGATTTATCACCGGATTGAGGATTTATACTCTCACTTCCCGCTGTTGTCAAGGTAATTTTAAAGGATTTTCCGTCTAATGCTCCGTTTTTCCGTGACATATCACTTTTTGTATCCTGAGCCATTGAAATGGTTAAGATCAGCGTTGCCGGAATTAATAAAAATAATTTTTTCATGGCTTATTGTTTTTTTAATTTACAGATATCTATAAAATAATAATGCCAATGGAATTAATATCAAAAGATTTAACTCTTGAGGAAGCGATGTAACAACTTAGAAATAGAGGTATATTTTTACTCGCTTCATTTAAGACCCAATATTTGTTCAATCTTTTTCATCTATCAGTTTATCTGAAACAATGTCCCACACTTAATTCTCATTAATGATTTAGACTTTTGATTGTTGGTAGTATTCATTCGATTGCATGCTATTTTTTAGTTGTAGTGTTTCATCTTTGGTGATGGCCATTCTTGTTGGATGGGATTGTTTTTTCGATGGGCTGCGCCCGTCGTTGGTGAATATCGCGCCTTCAGCGCTTTTATTGGTAGGGGCTTGCCTTCTTGTTTGATGGGTGCAGTTCATCACGATGGGCTGCGCCCGTCGTTGGTGAATATTGCGCCTTCAGCGCTTTTATTGGTAGGGGCTTGCCTTCTTGTTTGATAGTTGCGGTTCATCATGATGAGCTGCGCCCGTCATTGGTGAATATTGCGCCTTCAGCGCTTTTATTGGTAGGGGCTTGCCTTCTTGTTTGATGGGTGCGGTTCATCACGATGGGCGGTGACCGTCGTTGGCGGATATCGCCCCTTCAGTGCTTTATGTTTTTTGAGCCCTGAAGGGGCGATTATTTGCATTGCATAGGGCGAAGCCCTATGAAAAGTATTGCAATTTTGTTAGCCCTGAAGGGGCGATATCCACCACCACAGGATGTAGCCCTGTATAGTATAGGAGCATCATAAAAAAATACATTCTTTCAATCCCACACATACCTTTCATCATACTCTACTCTATATTCTTTGAGTAGACCCCGGTATTCATCCTGAAAATTTTGTATGTCGTGATGACGATGTTGATTTGCTATGTAAGAAATAACAGAATCCACATTCTTCGGACTAACAGAAAATGCTCCATAGCCATCTTGCCAGTAGAAGGTTTTGTATGGATCACCTTTTGTTTTTATCCATTTGGATGAATGCGATTTAATTTCTTCCAATAATTTCATCAATGGAATTTTTTTCGATAGCATACATAATATGTGAACATGATCAGTATATCCGCCAATCTTTATTGTCTGACATTCTAAATTATTACAAATACCTCCCATGTAAGCATGTAATTCGCTTTCTATGTCCGGTAAAATTATAGGTTGCCGGTGCTTCGTACTAAAAACAATATGCATGTAATTTTTTACTAAAGACTGGCCCATGTGATTTTATGTTTGGTCTTTTCAAATATATAATTATTTTTTTATCGATGCATTGGATTGTGACGTCGGCGGTGTTATTGGGCTTCATTTTCGATGGGTGGTGAATGTCGGTGGTGTTATTGCCCGTCATGTTCGATGGGTGGTGAATGTCGGTGGTGTTATTGCCCGTCATTTTCGATGGGCGGTGAATGTCGGTGGTATTATTGCTCTTCATTTTCGATGGGCGGTGAATGTCGGTGGTATTATTGCTCTTCATTTTCGATGGGCGTTGCCCGTCGCTGGCGAATATCGCGCCTTCAGCGCTAGATGGTTTTTCTTTGAGCCCTGAAGGGGCGATATTCATCACCACAGGGTGAAGCCCTGTGTATAATAGAGAAAAAAAAAGGTGGATTGTAAATTATATTTATTCTCCTATAATAACCCTCACCACTTTTCCATAAATCTTTCCCGATATTTCATTTCCGCTATCATCATTGTTTTTGCAGATATAAAATCCTTTCACCAAATGTCTTTCTATTCAACTACAACAATTTTCCCGCTATAAATTGTTCCGATTTTTTTATCAGTCACTTTATAATAATAGATTCCGTTTGCAAACTTAATCTTTGCTAAATGGAAGTCTGCATTTATCTCTTTTGAAACAACTTGTTTTCCGGAAATATCATAAATGTTTAATTCATAGTCAGAATTATCTGGAACTTGAATAATTGAATTTTCTGAGATTGGATTAGGGAAAATCTGCAGGTTCGTTTCAGAGTCATAAATATCTATTTCTGTTGGTATCGAATTTACAAGTGTATTAAATGTTTCATTTGTACTTACAGGCAGATTAGAATCAAAATAGATGTGCGCCTTGTTTTTAACCAGTGTATTATTAGTAACTGTTGTCAATGGCAATATGGAATAAATTATCATCCCATGACTGTTTGGCTCATCGATATTGCTATCCGGTAACAAAATATTATTGAAGGTAAACCGCATTGCACGATTCGCTTCTCTCTGGACACTTACATTTGAGCTCGCATACAAAAGTTCAAACGTATTCAAATCAAGATCCCAATCCATTGTATCTCTGATCACAACATTATATGCTGTATCTGTTCCGCAATTCTGAAAGCGAATAAAATATTTGAGTTCAGAATTTAATTCGGTGTAATGAAAAACAGGATCAATTCCGGCCGGCTCTACCCTTTTATCATTCGGATCAAAAGAACAACGAACAATTTCATTAATTGTATCCGTTTGCACATAAACATTTCCATTAGAACCATTCAATGTATCATAAGCAATAAATCCGCTGGTATCTGCAGGAATTCCACCTAAGAAATTTATTTCCCCTTCAAGCGACTGAAATGGTTGTAGTGTGTAATTCCATTTCAAAGTATCTCCGGAAATGAAATCAGGCGTCGGTATTGCAGATGTATATATCAATGCGGAATCGCAAATAATTGTCACAGTCCCTGTCTGAATATTATTCGACAAACTAGTCGTATGCCAGAATGAATTAAACAATCTATTGCATCGGATAGGATCTGTATCAGAAATAAATCTATGAACCATTATTGTATCAGCAGGAGTATATAAACCAAAATCATTTCCACTAATATCATCCGGCGGAACTGTAATGGAATAAAATGTTGAAGGAGTAGTAAGAGTGAAGTTCGCCGGCACCACAATTGAATCCGTAAATGTTCCGGATCCCAGATGTCCACTATATTTACCCGTATAATCAGTCTGCAAAATAGTCCCGCCCGGATTAATATGTACAGACTGAAAAGCAATACCGTTCTCTAATGTATCACGACTTCCATTTTGGTTAGCATCAAAGTAAATATACCCTTCAAGCAACGTTTCCTCTATATAAAAAGTACTTGTTATACGATCATAAGTGTCAAACGTATTTCTAACATGAAGCGTATAATATCCGGGTGCTGCCGTCTGTGGAATACTGAATGTTGCATCAAGAGAATCTGCAAAACCCAGGTAAGGAACATGCGCGAACATGTTATAAGTTGTAGCATTGATCTGATATAACCCCTGAGTCATATAGATAAGATAACTACTCCCCATTCCGGAGCTGATCGTCAAAATTGCACCCGGTGCAGTTATTCTGGTCACAAGAGTTTCTCCTCTCCTCCCATGATTAGGGTTCTGAGAAATAGCAGAAAGAGAAATAAGCAACAAAAATAATAGTAGATAATTCTTCATATGATCCGGCTTTTGAGAGTAACATTGTAATGATACTTAAAATTCAATTCCCAATAACCTGGAATTATGCTGACAGGCATCAGTAATAGGTCAATGGATGATTCTGATGGATGGGAAGAAAGCTGCCTATAGGCCAGACGTCATTAGCACTTACCATTTTTACGTCGATGCGATTAGTTTGTATATAAATGAAATTTATTTCATCTTTAAATTTTTAATTACAAGCAAATCAATAAAACCAACGAATGACATCACTAACAAAAAACAGAATCGAATCTCTTGACCTTTTAAAAGGTATAGTGATGATAATTATGGCACTTGACCATACAAGAGACTATTTTAATGCATCTGCATTTTTGTTTAGTCCGTCAGACCCAACAAAATCAACTTTAGCAATATTTTTTACAAGATTTATAACTCACTTTTGTGCACCTACATTTTGTTTTCTTGCGGGAGTTTCTGCATTTATGGTTGGGAAAAGGAAATCGAAAAAAGACCTTTCATTATTTTTAATAAAGCGGGGGATTTGGCTGATATTTATTGAACTTACAGTGGTAACGTTTGGATGGCAATTTGATCTTCAATTTAGAATAAACGGAACTGCAGTTATTGCAATGTTGGGTTTAAGTATGATCATACTATCCGCTTTGATTTATCTTCCAAGAAACTTTTTAATTGCGTTTTGTTGCGTAATAATTTTTGGTCACAACCTGCTCGATAATATTTCAATTAGTAACAATTTTTTATGGGCGAGTATACACCAGCAGGAAATCATTTCTTATCCTGATGGGTTTAAATTTTACATTGATTATCCTATCATTCCATGGTTCGCTGTCATGGCTCTCGGCTACTGTTTTGGAACATTCTATGACAAATCTTTTGAAAGTAATAAACGAAAAAGGGTTTTCAGCACAATTGGATTATCGGCAGTAGTACTATTTTTTGTTTTGCGGGCAATTGATATTTACGGTGACAAAATTCATTGGACAAATTATGCAAATATTCAGATGACGATAATGTCGTTCTTTCAAATTTCAAAATATCCGCCATCCTTATTGTATCTGTTGATTACATTAGGTTTCATGCTTTTGTTTCTTGCCTATTCAGAAAATTTAAAAGGCAGAGTAGTTTCTTTTTGTACCACTTTCGGCAGAGTGCCATTCTTTTATTACATCATTCACCTTTATATTATCCATATGTTGGCTGCAATTTTTGCAAAACTCTCAGGCTACGGATGGAAATTATTGGTTTTACCTGATTGGATATTAGGATTACCAACTGTGAAAGGATATGGTTTCAGCCTGTCCGTAGTATATGTTGTATGGATCTGCGTAATTGGAATTACCTATCCGCTTTGTAAGTGGTACGACAGTTATAAAATGCGTCATCCGGAAAAAAAGTGGTTGAGTTATTTGTAAACATGTTTAAAATTAATCACATGAAAATATCAGTAGAAAGAAATTTTTAAGCCGATTAGGAATGGGTGTTGGTGGGACTTTTTTGGGTACAAGCTTAATAGCCGGTTTTAAAACTGCAGATAATGATGATTGTAAAATAACTCCTATACAGGAATTAGGACCTTATCCTGCAATTAAATATCGGACACAACCTGACTTACAATGTTGATTTGACAAAAATTGAAGGACATACAAGGATAGCCCAGGGACAAATTATTACAGTCTTCGGTAAAATTGCCAATAAAAGATGAATTTCAAGCATGGGCTTTTTATCGTTCATCCAACGCTTTATGAGGGATCAATCCGGTGCAATCGCAAATCTCAAATTGCATTTCGGTACCGGCTATGATATAATAAGAGGTATGAGACAAAGCAACCGCTACTATTTTAATTTGATACTTTTAAATTTCAAAATAGAATTAGAAAGAATAAGCCCGACACATCCTCGGGCTTATTACTATTTGAATTATTATTTCCGAATAATGATTGGTTTAGTAATCACGTCAAATTGCGAAACAATCTGTGCCAGATAAAATCCATTTCTAACTTCGTCGATACAAATATTATTTTCAAGTGATAATAGTCTTTCGTAGCGTAAAACTTTGCCACTCATATCTATTAATTTGAAAATTAAATTTCCATTCATTGATTCTTTTAATGTAATTGTCAAATTGTTGGTTGCCGGATTTGGGAAAATCAAGACGTTATCATTTATTCTATTTTGAAAAACCGTTGAAGATGTAAGATCGCTCAATCCTCTTTTCCATACCGAATGTGTTTCAGTTGCAGCAAAAACAGTGTCACCGATTATTAGCAGATCGTTGATCTTATATAAATAGCCGGGTCTGTCATAGCTAATCCAATTCATACCATTGTTAAAGCTTATGAACATATTTCCATAGTGATTATTAAAACTATTTATACTAATAACTATTGTATCGGATTTCGCCGCAATAGATTGTGCAGAGGGGTTAACAGGTAGTCCATTGTTTAATGTATTCCATGTATTCCCTGTATCAGAGCTTATATAAATTCCATTCTCTGTTGACGCTAACAAATCCGTACCTCTTATAATTATTTTTGTAATGTCAATCGCCGGAGCCATACCTGTATCAGACCTGCTCCAGGTTAATCCACCATCATCAGATTTAAATAAACCTTGTCGGAAACTCGCGCCAAAATAATAACCTCCAAATGAAATGATAGACTTTAAACTATTTTGGAATCCCGGGAAGCTTGTCCAAGTTGCCCCATTATCCGATGACCTTATCATACCTGCATAATTACCGGCAAATACAAGTGAGTCAACAGTAGATACATCGATCACTATAGTGCTATCCATTATGCTATGCAATACCTGCCATGATGCTCCTGAATCACTGCTTTGAAATATTCCCCGATCACTATTTGTTCCGGCATACATAAATTCACTGTTCGCAGCAATTGATCTTACAAACAAACTTGCATATGCAGGGATGTTAAGTCCGCTTCCGGATGGTAACCATGTATTTCCATTATCTGTACTCTTATGAATTCCATTTGGACCAACATCCCCACAGTAAATTGCGTTGTTATATTTCAAAAAACAATAAACACGAACGTTGGCCAATCCAATATTCATTTCCCGCCAGGTTCCTCCGTAATCTGAACTCTTGTAAATGCTGGCTCCCATTGAACTCATGACGTATATATCACTTCCGGAATTTGTTAATCCCGATAGAAAATATTCCGTTGGAATTTCATATGAACAGGAAGTCCACGTTACTCCATCATCAAGACTTCTATAGATATAGTTTTTAAGTCTGGTTCCGGAGGTATCTCTGAGAATAGTTAATAGGGTGTCACCGAACGAAACAATATCAGCAGGAAGGAAATTAAAAATTGTCGCTGAAGAATCCCATGTTTCAGCTTTGTCTGATGATTTAAAAAGTTTCTTGTCATATGTCGTAACTAAAAATTCATTGTCTCTCACTACAAATCCTGTAACGTTGCGGGGAAATTTATTTTGCCACCATAAAGTATTTACCTGCTTATAAATACCTTCGGATGAAGAAGCATATAATGTATCATCCACAACAAATAATTTATTAAATACCTCATTTGGTCCCAGGCCAAGGCCGCCTGTAACAAATGTATTTCCTCTGTCAAGTGATTTATCAATGCCGCCTTCATAGGCTATGTATAAAACTCCTTTTACTGAAAAAAGCGTTAAATAATTTCTGAAATATGATGTTCTTGTCCACACCGATCCAATTTTTCTGTATAAATTTCCCTGATGTGTTGATGCAAAAACTGTATCTCCAATTGCACATACGCTATTAATAGTTCCGGAAAATCCTGATGTATCAGCAATCCAGGTCTCTCCATGGTCTATGCTCATAAATAAAGTTGACACTGTAGGATAACCCCCGCTTATTATATAGGCACCATTGCCCGCATAAATTGTATCGCCCACAATTGACAGTCCGGTACAGCTACCTCCACCCGGCCCTGAAGTTTGCATCCATTCAGCTTTTGCAATTCCTGATAAAAACAGAAACGAGGATATAATAATAAGTGAAAAACGATTGATGGAAATTTTGTAAAACATTTTGTTTGGGATAAATTTAATACAAGATAACAAAATAAACTTTATAATTTTCCCTTTCGATAAATCCCTCAACTCTATCTGCAATTCCGACGCTCCGATATTTAAATATTCTTCATTATGAACTGCATTTACCAATAGCAACATTTTCATTGCACAACCAATTTCTTCATGAAGTTCCCTTCTTCCGAATGAATCGTAATAAAGTAGAGCCCTGTCGAAAGATCTTCTGAGGTTAATTCAATTGTATTGTTTCCTGAAAAGCTTTGTGAGAATACACAATTACCTGTTAGCTCAAATATCTTAAAACACCGTCAACGACATTTCGTCCGTTGAAAAAGAACCAACATCTCATACTTCTGTTCTGCTACAAAATAAATTGTCACACACCATCTTTCGAAAACTAATTAGTCTAATACTATCAGCCTCCTGATTTGAATCTCATTTCCTACAGAAAGTTTTATAAAATAAACTCCTGAACAATCGAAATCTTTTGTGTCGATATAAGTAGTAAAATATAAAAGCTCGGCGCATTACCGGGCTTATTATCCCCAAATGGCCATGCATTTATTTCTCCTGCAATTTATTGTTTAATTAAGTTCTTTCTTTTGATATTTTTTCCTGAAATCAGTTGAACGATATGAACTCCATTTGACAATTCTGAAATATCAATTGCTGTTTTCTGTTGTTCAATATTTATTGAGTATTCCAATTCTCCCAATAGATTAAATATTTTCAGTTCGGAATGAAGGAAATTTTCAGACATTGAAAAAGTAAAGGAGTTAAAAATTGGATTCGGATAAAAAGTAAAGTCAAATTTGTCAACCGGTTCATTTATTGAAGTAATTAAAAAGCATTGTGTTGTGTCAATTGGCATGAAAGAAATTAGTGCCAAACCAATATTATCATATCCATCATAAATATGGCTTGCTATAGTCGCAGAGTCTGTGCTACACCAATAATTATTGGGAATAGTCATGTTATACAATGATACATCATAATATAAATCGTATTGTATATTATTACAAATCCTGTTGCAATAAATTTCATCAATTTTCCAATGCAACTTTATTCCAATATTATTATTTTCAAAAACGTTATTTGTAATAATGTTAGGTCCGTCAGTAGAACCGCATTCCAATCCTATACCATTGGAAACTATTTCACAGTTGAAAATGGAATCATTATCATAAGTCCAAATGCCATTGACACTGTTCGAATCAATGATACAATTTTTTATTATCCCTCTTACAGGAATACGAAGGCCTGTTTGATTATTTGAAATGATACTATGATCAATTCGGATATCCGACTGATATTTTATTCCATAATTGTTATTTGTGAAAACTGAAGAATCAACATCGCAATAATTAAAATAATCATCTGAAAATAATCCCGCATAATTATACTCGAATTTCGAATTTTTAATAGTGGTCGATTTGGTATGGAGACATTGTTAAGCGCGTACGTTCCATATCGAAAATTACAATAAGCAAATTGAGAGGGAAGACTTAAATGTAAATAAATTTTATCCCAACTGCTTACTGCGGGCGAGGGAGAATTGCTTGTAAATTTAACATTTGGGAATACCACAGTTGTATCAACTACTATATATGGGCTATTTGCCAAAGTCCAGGTAGTATTGGTGTAAATTCCGCCACTAACATTCGTTTGTGAAAAAACGAACAGGGACTGAGCACATGTAATGATAATCGCTACTAAAGTTTTAATAATTGATTTTTTCATTTTAAATATTTTTTATTGTTTTTTTTATTTTACCCAAATATATTTTAATGATCCTAAAGCCCTCGCTCTACTATTTCTTTTTATGATCTTTCCAAACATTGTTCAACACAAAAGCATTTGACGTAAATATATAAATTATTATCAAAACTTACTGAACACTACATGGTAAAGTATTGGCTTGTCTTTCTAAAAGTTCGACAAATCTAAATGATTCCGTTATTTCCCTTATAATTTTCAAATTTTTGATCCAACAAATTTCTGAACTAACAGTTACTTCTTCAGAATCCTTAGGACACACACAAAAATAACGCTAAAGATCGCCGGTCACATTTCATTCTTCAAAAATTTCAACATACAACTACTTTCACTAAATTTTCCCTATGCGAAAAAAAAAGGTTACAACTTAATCTTAATATTTATCGAAAATAAAACATACATTTATCTCTCAATACTCCATAGGCTTGAAATTCTATGAGATTAACCTAAAATATAAAATTTGAAAAATATTTTCGTAAACCTTTAAAACTGATGAGAAAAACTCTACCCTTACTACTCATTTGCATATTTATCTTCAATTATTCCAGAAGCCAGTCACTTACATCACTTGGCGGTGGAATGACCATGCATGGAAATGTTAGAGTTATGCAATACGATTCGCTTTATAACTTACTTTATATAGGCGGCGATTTTAGATCTGTTGATGGAGTACATGCAAATAATATTGCTTGTTGGGATGGCACAACCTGGTTCACCATGAACGGCGGAATAAATGGCACAGTGCGTTCGATGAAATTAGTCGGTCATGATCTCTATGTCGGAGGTTACTTTCAGACTGCCGGCGGAGTATCAGTAAGTAATATTGCTAAATGGAATCGAACTTCATGGTTCTCTCCCGGATCGGGCTTACCATATATTATTAATAATCTTGAATTATTTCAGGGCGTTGTTTACGCCACAGGGTATTTACAAAACGGTTCAATAACTTCCATTTCTGCATATAATGGAACAACATGGAATCAGGGCTTTTCAAGTTTTGATGGTGGAAATATAAATGGAATGCTAGCAACCGACAGTGCACTTTTAATTTATGGAAACTTTAATAAACTGAATGGTGATACTGCATATAGACTTGTAAGCTTCAATGGAACTAATTTTTATACATATCCTTCAAGGTTCTACGGTGTATATTCTCTCGCTTTAAAAGATTCATCAATTTACGTGGCCGGTAATAGTAATTACATTACAAACCATCCTACAATTTGGAAGAATGGAGTATGGCAAACCGATTCAACAAAATATATGGACCGCCATACCGAAAAATTATTTACATATAACGACACTTTATATTCTGTCTTAGATGTAGGAGGTATCGGTAGTTATCTCCATATAAAACCCGTGACTAGCGACTCAATCGGAAGTATATTTGCGAAATTCAAGTACGCAACTCAATATTATCAACGTATTTATTCTGTTGTATCATGTGGTCAGAAACTTTTTTTAGGAAGTGATTTGACACATTTTAATGATACACTTTCTATGGGAGTTTTTTATAAGAATGGATCATCATGGGCTACTATTGGCAAAAATTCTTTTCTCAATGAAAGTCAAACGTACAGTTATGCTTTTACAACATGCATGATCAAGGACAGTACAAATGGAGACCTTATTGCAGGAGGACAATTCTTTTTTGCAGGTGAAAAATACTCGCCATATGTAGCCAGATGGGATGGAAGTTCATGGCATGTAATGGGACAAGGATTAGACAAACGGGTCGTTAAGCTGATACATTTTCAAAATGAAATTTATGCAGTGGGTTATTTTCTTAATTCAGGTCCAACGAGATTAAACGGCATTGCGAAATGGAATGGAACTGACTGGTTACCCCTTGGAACAGGCGCCAATTCTTTTATCCGCGATGCTTGTATTTTCAGAAATGAGTTATACGTTGGTGGAGATTTTGATACTATCAATGGAATAAGAGCACCCTACTGCGCAAAATTTGATGGAACAAATTGGTATCCTGTCGGATCAAACGCACTCGATGCAACTGTATCTTCGCTTGTAGTTTATAATGACACTCTTATTGCCGGAGCAGATGATCATTTTTTTGTTGGAACCTCATCACTTTCAAAATTTGCACATATTAGTGGATCATTATGGACATCGACCGGATTTCCTAATCCTACACTTTATGATCCGGTCACATCAATGCTGGTTTTTAATGGAGAATTATTTGCTTGCATTTCCGGTTACACATCAAGCGCTACCTCTTCGAAAATATTCAAATTCAGTGGATCTACATGGAGTTCGATTGGAACTATAGGTGCAAATTTCTTAACTCTTTTTGGACAATTATATGATTTTCACGGTCAGCTTGCAGTTTCATCAATCAATGAAGGTCTTTTTATATATGATGGTGTAAGCTTTAATAAATATTCAACCCTGGGAACATTGTGTATTCTCAATGATTCAACAAACGTTGATTATATAGGAGGAATTATTCATGATGTCTATCACGGAAATACTGTGAGAGAGATAAATTCCATCGGGAAACTTGAATTTACTCTACCACAGGTAACTTTATCTATGAATGAAGACACGATTTGTGAAAGGCAATATGAATTTTATCATGCTGTATCGAATGATATTTTTGTAAACCTTCATTGGCATTTTCCAGGAGGAATGCCGGATACATTATATAACTCCTGGGATCCTATTATACAATATGTGAATCCGGGAAATTATCAAGCGTATCTTGTTGCTACAAATCTAATAGGGACTGATACAATTTTCTTTTCTTCTGACCTTACTGTATTACCATGTCTCGTAGGAACAGAAGAAAATTTAAGTTCTCAATTAATGGTCTACCCGAATCCAACATCGTCATATATAAAAATTAATCACGCAGATAAAATAGACCGTATTGAACTTACAGATCTAACAGGTAAAATTTTATTGAGTATGAAGTATAACATTGACACAGGACTCGACCTCACAGATTTTCCTGCCGGGGTATACTTACTTAAATGCAGAGGAAATGATTTTTTCCCTACTTATAAAATTTTCAAACAATGAAGAAGATCGTTTTCATTCTCCTTTTTATATCTCATTTGTACATCAAGGCGCAAAAAAATGATAATGTATGGATTCTTGGATACCATTTTTGCGGAGGCTGTCCAGTTTCTGCACTGGACTTTACCTATGGTTTACCTGATACAGTAGGGATTTACAGCGGAGCTGACGGTTTCGCAACTTCATCAATGATTAGTGATTCAACAGGATTATTTCAATTTAATACAAATGGTATTTATGTTTGTAATAAGTACGGGCAGGTAATTCCGGGCAGTATTGATTTCAATCTGGATGCCGGTGTAACATCAAATGGCTGGACATATTATATGCCCTACTACCAATGTGCTATAACAGTTCCATTTCCGGATCATCCAAATCAATATTATATTTTTCATTTGTCAGGAAGAAGTTGGGGAATTTTACTCAACCTTGTCGAATGGCTTACAGTACTATCGACATGAGTGCGAATGCCGGTTACGGACAGATGATTCTTAAAAATCAGACTGCTATCGATGACACTTTGCTCTATTCAACAATGCAGGCAGTAAAGCATGGAAATGGGCGTGATTGGTGGATTGTAGCACACGAATGGAATAATTCAGGAATGTATGCAGCATTGCTTACGCCGGACAGTGTTACCACCATTGTTCGATCAACCACCGGACCCGAAATAAAAAGAGGAATTTCAGTCGGGCAAAGTCAGTTTTCACCCGAAGGGAGTAAATATGCAATTGCCTCAAGAGATTCATCGTTACTGCTAATTTACAATTTCGACAGATGCACCGGAGAATTTATTTTTAATACAGTAATACGACATGTCTACAGCACAAACGGTTTTAATTTTGTTTCATGTGTATTCAGCCCCAACGGTAAATATTTATATGCAAGCGATCACATCAATGTATATCAATTCAACACAGACACCATTGACATAGCGGCCTCTGAAAAGATAGTTGGAACTCTCGTTTCTGGCTCTTCATACTTTTTCAAATTTTGTAATGCTCCCGATGGAAAAATATATCAATGCTCTTGGGGTAGCGACAATCACCTTAGTGTCATCAATGACCCCAATCAACCCGATACCAGTTGCCACTTCGGAGAGAGACAGCTCAAAGTTATGTATATGGAAAATAACCTCCCTGATTTTCCCAACTTCAAGCTAGGCCCAATTCCAGGCTGCGATTCACTGACAAATTATGTCGACCAAATTAATTTATCTGATGAGAATGTTTTAGTTTACCCCAACCCATCAACAGGCATTTTCAAGTTTACAACTCCGGAAAAAATCAAGAAGATACTGATCATGAGTAGCGATTTGAAACTTATAAAAACTATTACAGAAAACAATTATGTTGATCTAAAAAACACAGCTGAAGGTTTGTATTTCTATATCGTTGCCACCGAAGATAAATTATATAAAGGGAAACTAATTAAACTAAAAGAATAGTAGTTTTCTGCCGGTTAAATGTTAATCAGGTCACAATTTTAATTCCGAAGTATTTACTCACAATAATATATAAATTTTAAAATACCACCCGTCGAAAGAACGCACCATAAAAATGACTACTTGTTTTCATATCTCCAAACCTTAGCGACCCCATTGTACGAGTACATAAATAATGTGTCACCATTAAAACTAATTTCATTCTCATTTTTCGTCCGGATACTGAATTTCCAGTGTATCTGCATTCAGCCAATACCTAAATGATCTCAGGTCTTCCACATAAAATATAGAATCGAGGTCAATTCAAAAGGTTGCGTTTTGCACGAAACGCCGGCGGATCGGTATATTTCAAAGTGATTTTAAGCTGAAGGATTTTGTTCATATTCGTTTTACATTTATCCATGCAATAATAAACAATCAAAGATTAAATTAAGCAATATATTCCAAAATAGAACCGACAACGGTAGTATTCACTTTTCTACTTCGGTGTCCCAATCCCTTCCATTGACACTATTGAAATAAGCAATTTCTTTCTAATTTAGGTATTT